>NZ_OW150024.1:2470000-2770000 GCF_933509905.1 Trichlorobacter ammonificans
GCCTCGATCAGGCGATCATACACATCATCGAGGGTGGCGGCGGTCTTGAACTCCTCGCCATCGGGAATCTCGATCAGAAGCGGCGCAAAGCCGGCCGCCGCAAGGGAAGCGACAACCGTTCCGGCGTAGAGGGGAGCAACGGTGGGATTGCTGATAACGGCCGCCCGCCCCGCCAGACCACGTGCCGAACAGGCGGCACCAGTGCCGGACAGCAGGGCGCTGCCAATTCGGATATCGTAACTGCGGGAACCCAGCTGGATGGATACGGTTCTCACGGCGCTCCTGAAGCCTTCTCGGCCAGACGACAGCGGATTTCAGCGGCAACATCTTCCAATGTTTTCCCGGTAGTGTCAATCCGAATGTCGGCGTCGGCGTAGAACGATTCCCGTTCCTGCAGGATGCGGCTAATCCGCTCTTCCCGCGACTCACTGCCGGCCAGGAGCGGCCGGTCGGTGGTCAGGGCAAGCCGCTGCGCCAGGGTGGTGGCGGAAGCGGTCAGATTGACCACCACACCGATCATCCGCAGCAGCAGCCGGTTTTCCTCCCGCAGCACCACCCCGCCGCCGGTAGAAAGCACCATGCGGGTCCGGTCCCCCAGGGTGGCCAGAGCAGCGGTCTCCATCTCCCGAAAGGCCTGTTCTCCGCCACGGGCAAACACCTCGGTGATGCTGGAACCTTCCAGTTCGACGATCAGCGCATCGAGATCGACGAAATCATACCCCAGTTGTGTCGCCAGCAGGCGCCCCACGCTGGTCTTGCCGCTGCCCATGGGGCCGGTCAGCACGATGCAGGTGTTCATCAAAAACTCCTTACCGCGGCCAGATAGCCATCCCGGTTGCGGATGATCTCGTCAAGGGAGTCGCCGCCGAATTTCTCCAGCACGGCATGGGCCAGCTCGATGGCCACCACCGCCTCGGCCACCACCAGGGCAGCCGGAACGGCACAGGTATCGGAGCGCTCCACCGACGCCTCGTACGGCTCATGGGTCAGCAGGTCCACCGATCTGAGCGGCGTGTACAGGGTGGGGATCGGCTTCATGGCAGCCCGCAGAATCAGCGGTTCGCCGGTGGTCATCCCCCCCTCCAGGCCGCCGGCGTTGTTGGTGGCCCGGACGTAGCCGCTCACGACTCCCCGTTCCAGAACCGTCGGATCGTAACCAATTTCATCATGCACCTGCGATCCGGGGCGGCGGGCCGCCTCGAACCCCAGCCCCACCTCAACCCCCTTGATGGCCTGAATGCTCATCAGCGCCATGGCCAGCCGCGCATCCAGCTTGCGGTCCCACTGCACATGGCTGCCCAGTCCCGGCGGCAGGCCGGTCACCTGCACCTCCACCACGCCACCCAGGGTATCGCCGCTGGCCTTGGCATGGTCGATCAGCCGCTTCATCTCAAGTTCCGCCTCGTCATCGCAACAGAACAGCTCCGAAGCAGCCGCCCGCTCCCAGAGCGTCGGCAGCGGCTCGGCGGCGACTCGGGCACACACGCCGCCCAGTTCGGTCACCATACCGCCAATCCGGATGCCGAGGGCTTCCAGCAGGCAGCGGGCCACCGCTCCCACCGCCACCCGCACCGCAGTTTCCCGGGCGCTGGAGCGTTCCAGGATGTTACGGACGTCACGATGACCGTACTTCATCGCCCCGGAAAGGTCGGCATGCCCCGGACGGGGACGGGTCACCGCCTCCGCCATGCCGTCGTGCTCTGCCAGGGGGGACATCTTCTCCAGCCAGTTGGCCCAGTCCCGGTTCTTCACCACCAAGGTCACCGGAGAGCCCAGGGTTCTGCCCCAGCGGACACCGGACAACAGCTCCACCCGGTCCAACTCGATCTTCATCCGGTCACCCCGGCCGTAACCATGCTGACGACGGGCCAGCTGCCGGTCGATCTGCTCCGGCGACACCGGCAGCCCGGCGGGCAACCCTTCGATAATGGCGGTCAACTGGGGACCGTGCGATTCACCGGCGGTTATGTAGCGCATAGGTCGAACAAGCTCCTTGGTAAGGCGAAGTTCGTCGAGATATATCGTAAAGATAGCTGTGGCGCAACCTTCCGCTGCAGAAGCCGGCCCCGTGTTCCGATTTTGCCGCCGCACCGACGACCGGTTTCCCGGTCGGTTACGACCGGTGGACAAGCCTTCCAAGCTGTGGTACAGGAGCGGGTATGCTCAACGTTGCCATTTTCGCCAAAGTGCATGACCCCCGCTGTCAGGGCGTTGCCGCCGAGCTGGTCACCTGGCTGGAGGCCCGCGGCTGCCAGCCGCTGCTGGAAGCCCACCTGGCCCGCCACCTGGGGCATCCCAATGGCCTGTCCGAAGAAACCATCCGGGAGCAGGCCGGCTTGGTCGTGGTGCTGGGGGGGGATGGCACCCTGATCTCCGTGGCCCGCCTGTTCAGCGGCCGCGAAGTGCCGATCCTGGGGGTCAACCTGGGCAGCCTGGGGTTTCTGACCGAAATCACCGTGGAAGAGTTGTACCCGGTGCTGGAGGAGTGCCTGGTTGCCGGTCCGCGCATCACCGAGCGGATGATGCTGGAGGTAACCGTCACCCGCGACAATCGCGAACTGGCCCGCTGCGAGGTGCTGAACGACGCCGTGATCAACAAGGGAGCCATTGCCCGGATCATCGAGCTGGAGGCGCGGGTGAACGACCACTTTCTCACCACCTTCAAAGCCGATGGCCTGATCATCTCCACCCCCACCGGTTCCACCGGTTACTGCCTCTCCGCCGGCGGTCCCATCGTGCAGCCGCTGATGCACTGCATCGTGATCATCCCGATTTGCCCCCACACCCTGACCAATCGTCCCATCGTCATCTCCGACGAATCGGTCACCAGGATCGTGGTCAAGTCCTCCTTCGACGAAAAGGTCTACCTCACCCTGGACGGTCAGGTGGGGGTGGAGCTGCAGGAAGGGGACAGCATCGAGATCCGTCGTGCCCTCAAGACAACCCCCCTGGTCACCTCCCGCGACAAGGATTACTTCGCCATCCTGCGGGCCAAGCTGAAGTGGGGCGAACGCTGACCGCACCATGCTCACCGACCTTTCCATTCGCAATATCGCCATCATCGAACAGTTGCACCTCTCCCTGGGGCCGGGCCTTACCATGCTCACCGGTGAAACCGGGGCCGGCAAGTCGATCATCATCGACTCGCTGTCGCTTTTGTCCGGTGGACGGGCGGTAGCCGAGCTGATCCGCAGTGGTGAGGAAGAGGCCACGGTGGAGGCGGTGTTCGATATCTCCGGACAGCCTGAACTGGCAGCCTCCCTGGCGGATGCCGGCATCGAGAGCGACGGTGAACTGCTGGTAAAACGGATCGTCAACCGCTCCGGCCGCAACCGGATCTACCTGAACGGCTCCCTCGCCACCCTGGCCCAGCTTGCCGAAATCGGCCGCCGTCTGGTCACCATCCACGGCCAGCACGAATCCCAGGCACTGCTGAAACCGGAATCCCACCTGCTGCTCCTGGACAGCTTTGCCGGCTGCCACCACAACCGCCGCGAACTGGCCGCAGCGTTCGAGGCCTGGCAAGCGTTGGAGCAGCAGGCAGCCGATTTCGAGGCCCAGGAACGGGAAGCGGCCCGCCGCCTCGACCTGGTCTCGTTCCAGTGCGAGGAGATCGAGCAGGCGGCTTTAAAGCCGGGGGAGGACGGCGACCTGGCGGAAGAACAACGCTTGCTGGCCCATGCCGGCAGGCTTGCCGCCATTACCGGCGGCGCCTTCGAGAGCCTCTACGGCGGCGATCAGGCCGTTCTGGGGGAACTGCGCCGCCTGACCTCCGCACTGCACGAAGCGGCAACCATCGATCCGGCGCTGACCGGCACCACCGGGTTGCTCGAAGAGTCGTTCCACCAGCTCGAAGAAGCCGCATTGCGGCTCAGGGATTACGCCGGGCGGATCGAGGCCGACCCGGAGCGGCTCCGTCACCTGGAAGACCGCCTTGACCAGCTCGGCCGCTTGAAGAAAAAGTACGGGGCCACCATCGAGGAAATTCTCTGCCGGGGGGCTGCTCTCGCTCGGGAACGGGACGAACTGCTGGGACGCTGCCGGTCGCGGGAAGAACTGGAGCAGGCCGTAGCAGCGGCACGCAGCCGGGTCGATCACCTGGGGAGCGAACTGTCCGCGGTCCGGCGCCGGGGAGCGGAGCACCTGCGCGAACGGTTGGTTGCCGAAGTCCGTCAGCTGGCCATGCCCCACGCCGAGGTGACGGTGGCCTTTGAACCGCTGTCCCCCCCCCGTGCCAGCGGGTTCGAACGGGTTGAGTTCCTCTTCTCCCCCAACCCCGGCGAGCCGCCCCGCCCCTTGGGGAAAGTGGCCTCGGGGGGCGAGCTGTCCCGCCTGATGCTGGCCTTCAAACAGGTGCTGCCGGAAGGGGAAGCCCCCACCCTGATCTTCGACGAGGTGGATACCGGCATCGGTGGCGCCGTGGCCGGGGTGGTGGGAAAAAAACTCAAGAGCCTGGCCGTTGGCCAGCAGGTGTTCTGCATCACCCACCTGCCCCAGGTGGCTGCCTGCGCCGACCATCATCTGCGGGTGGAAAAGGCGGTGCTCAAGGGGCGTACGACCACCTCGCTGACACTGCTCGACCATGACGGACGGATCGGCGAACTGGCCCGGATGATGGCCGGCGAAAAAATTACCGACACTGCCCGGGGGCATGCCGCCGACCTGCTGGCCCGCGCAGCGTCTCAATAATCCTTCTTGACAGAGGTCACGGTGCTGTGTTTAGTATCAGCGCTATGAATTTCTCCAGCTACCGCTACATCTCCTTTTTCGGGTTTTTCTGGTACGGTTTTTATTTTAGGCCGTCTGCCCGGGCAGGGGTGTATGCGGTGTAGGGGAACCACCACCGATTACACAGCCAAAAGCCGGGGCAGACGATGAGTCGCCCCGGCTTTTTCGTGCTCGCATCCGCTGCAACGACACCTGGCCGGGGAACTCCTCCCGGCCTTCGCGTTTTTGGGGAACAGGAGCGGACCGTGATCATCGTAATGAAGGCAGGTGCGGCAAAGAAGGAGAAGGACGAAGTGTTGAAACGGATCAAGGAGTTGGGCTACACCCCCCACGTCATTCACGGCACCACCCGCGACGTGATCGGCGCCGTGGGGGACGAGCGGGGCAAACTGGTGCTGCAGTCCCTGGAAAGCATGCACGGTGTGGAAAGCGTGGTGCCGATCCTGCAGCCGTACAAACTGGCCTCCACGGAAGTGAAGAAGGAGCCGAGCCACGTGAGGATCGCCGACGGCGTGGTGATCGGCGGCGACCAGGTGGTGGTCATGGCCGGTCCCTGCTCCGTGGAGAGCGAAGCACAGATCATGGAAAGCGCCCGGGCCGTCAAGGCCGCCGGAGCCCATATCCTGCGGGGCGGGGCCTTCAAGCCCCGCACCTCCCCTTACTCGTTCCAAGGGTTGGAGGAGGACGGCCTCAAGCTACTGGCAAAGGCCAGGGCCGAAACCGGGCTGCCGGTGGTGACGGAGGTGATCAACCCGGAGACCGTGGATCTGGTGGCCTCCTATGCCGACATCCTCCAGATCGGCGCCCGCAACTCCCAGAACTTCGCCCTGCTGAAAAAGGTGGGACAGTGCGGCAAGCCGGTGCTGCTCAAGCGGGGGATGGCCATGACCATCCAGGAATTTCTGATGAGCGCCGAGTACATCATGAGCGAGGGGAACCAGGGAGTAATCCTCTGCGAGCGGGGAATCCGCACCTTTGAGACCGCCACCCGCAACACCCTGGACCTTTCCGCCATCCCGGTGCTGAAGCGCAAGACCCACCTGCCGGTGGTGATTGATCCCTCCCACGGCACCGGTGACCACCACTACGTGGCGGCCATGAGCTTTGCTGCCGTGGCCGCCGGCGCCGACGGCCTGATCGTTGAGGTTCACCCCGACCCGGAGCACGCCTCCAGCGACGGCCCCCAGTCCCTGAAACCGAAAAAGTTCGCCGCCATGATGGAGAAGCTGAAGCTGTTTGCCAACGCTGCCGACAGGACGCTCTAGGCCGGAAACAGTACCGGCGGCCCCGCGCTTGTAGCGAGGCCGCCGGTGGCTCCGTGGTACGACTGCTCTCATCCCCCTCAGGGATACAGGGCAAGTCCCTCCAGCCCCAGGGTTTCCGGATAGCCGCACAGCAGGTTCATGTTCTGCACCGCCTGTCCCGAGGCCCCCTTCACCAGGTTGTCGATGGCCGAGATGACGATGATCCGGTTGCTGCGACTGTCCACGGTCACCCCGATATCGCAGAAGTTGGAGCCCCGTACAAAGGCGGTGGAGGGGAACCGCCCCGCCGGCAGCGGCCGGACGAACGGCTCATCCCGGTAGGTTTCGGCGTAGAGCGTTGCCAGCTCCTCCGTGGTCACCTTCTGAAGCGGCGTGGCGTAGATGGTGGAAAGAATTCCCCGGTCCATCGGCACCAGGTGCGGTGTGAACGTAATGACCACCTCCCGGCCGGCCAAAAGCGACAGCTCCTGCTCGATCTCCGGGGTATGGCGGTGTACCCCGCCCACGCCGTAGGCCTTGTACCCCTCGTTCACCTCGCAGTAGAGGGAGTCAACCTTGGCCGACCGTCCGGCGCCGCTGACCCCGGAGGCGGAGTCGGCAATGATGCTGGCCGGGTCGATCAGGCCGGCCGCGAGCAGCGGCTTCAGCCCCAGGATGATGCTGGTGGGGTAGCAACCGGGGTTGGCCACCAGCCGGGCGGAACGGATCGCTTCCCGCCGCAGTTCCGGCAAACCGTAGACCGCCTCCGGCAGCAGCTCGGGATTCTTGTGGGGTTCGTACCACTGGCCGTAGACCGCGGCGTCATGCAGCCGGTAGTCGGCCGACAGGTCCACCACCGGTTTGCCGGCAGCCAGGAACGCCGGCACCACCACCATGGCCGACTGGTGGGGCAGCGCCGTAAAGACCAGATCGGCCTTTGCCGCCACCGTGGCCGGGTCCAGCGGTTCAAGGAGCAGATCGCACCGTTCCCGCAGGCTCGGGAACAGGTCGGAAACCGGCTTGCCCGCACTCTGCTCCGAGGTGACACAGGTAATGGTCACCTCCGGGTGGCGATCGAGCAGCCTGATCAGTTCAAGGCCGGTATAGCCACTGGCACCGGCAACGGCAATCCGTTTCATGTCGCGTCCTCTCCACCTGCGGTCAGGTCATTGGTATTCGATTCATCCGGCGGTTCCAGCACGAACAGCTCGTACAGCACCGCCAGCAGCAGCGGGCCGAAGATCGCTCCCAGCACACCGAAAGCAGCCAGTCCCCCCAGCGCCCCCAGCATCAGCGGCAGGATCGGCAGGCTCACCTTGCTGCTCATGAAGAGCGGCCGGACAACGTTGTCGGCCATCCCCACCACGAGCAGCCCCCAAAGGCTCAGCAGCACCGCCGCAACGGCACTCCCCTGCACAAAGAGGTAGATGGCGGCCGGCAGCCAGATGATGGCGGTTCCCACCAGCGGCACGAACCCGCCGATACCGGTCAGGAGTCCCAGCAGCAGGGGGGAGGGAACTCCGGCCACCCAATAGGCCAAGCCGGCCAGCACCCCCTGCAGCAGACTGGTCAGCAGGGTGCCGAAGATGAAGCCGGCCAGAACGTTCTGCACCACCTGGGGTATCTGCCTGCCGAACCGGTGTCCCTCCAGGGTGGAGACCCGCACCAGCCAGCTCCGCACCTGCTCGCCGTCACGATAGACAAAAAACAGGATGAACAGCATGAAGACCATGTTGAACAGAAAGGCAAAGGAGTTGGCCAGCGCCGAACTCAGCCCCCCCAGCACCTTGCCCACGATCTCCTTGGAGTTGGCCATCAGGTTATCCATCAGGCCGGCTTCGCTCAGACCGGTCAATGCCTGCAAGCGCTCCAGCAGATGCTGGACCCAGGGCTGGCTTCCCAGCCGTTGCACCAGTTCCCGGGCGGTACCACTGTTGACGGCCTGCTCCAGAAACCGGTACAGGGCTGCCACCTCCTGGACCAGCAGCACCAGCAGTCCCACCGTGGGCAACACGAACACCAGCATCACCAGCACCGTCATGGCTGCCGCGGCAGTCCCTTCCCGCTCCCGGCAGAGACGGCGCAGCCGCCGGTACAAGGGAAAGGTGATGATGCCGATAATCAACGCCCACGCCAGAGGGGACAGAAAGGGAAGCAGCATGGCCCCCAGCAGGTAGAGGAGCGCCAGAATCGCGGTGAAGAGGGAGAGGATTTTCAGCAGGCCATAGTCCATTGCGCCCTCCGGCAGGGGGGACAAAAAACGGTATGAGGAAGGCCGGTACAAGTCGTACGGAACACGATCCGTCGGGACACACCGCGGGGAACAGGTGCCGTACACCGATGGAGACGGCCTCCGGAACAGTTTTTAAAGAAAAACGGGGGATAACCCTTGCGGATTGTCCCCCGTAACCGGTGTCTTCCGGTGCGCGGCACCGAAAATCGGATTTAGCGCTTGGAGAACTGGAACCTGGCGCGGGCAGCGGCAAGGCCGTACTTTTTACGCTCTTTGACGCGTGAATCGCGGGTAATGAAACCGGCCTTCTTCAGGTTGGGACGCAGTTCCGGATCAGCCTCGAGCAGCGCCTTGGTGATACCATGGCGAATGGCGCCGGCCTGACCGGAGTCACCGCCGCCGCTGACGTTGACGTACACATCAAACTTGCCGAGGTTTTCGGTCAGCTCCAGAGATTGACGAACAACCATCTTGGAGGTTTCGCGGCCGAAGTACTCGTCGAGCGTCTTATTGTTGACCACGATCCGACCGGCACCGGGCTTGAGCCACACCCGGGCAACCGAACTTTTTCTCTTGCCTGTGCCGTAGAAACTGACAGCTGCCATCTCTTTATCTCCTCAATTGATCAGGGTTGATCGACGTAACGTTCTTACAGGGCCAACTGCTTCGGTTGCTGGGCCTCGTGGGGATGGGCGCCACCGGTGTAAATCTTCAGCTTCTTCAGCATGTGGCGGGCCAGCTTGTTCTTGGGCAGCATACCCTTCACCGCCTTGCGGATCAGCTCTTCCGGCTTCTTGGCCAGGAGTTCGGCTGCGGTGGCAGACTTGATGCCGCCGGGGAACCCGGAGTGGCTGTAGTATACCTTGTCGGCGGTCTTGTTACCGGTCAGGGCGATCTTCTCGGCATTGAGAACAATGACGAAATCGCCGGTGTCCACGCTGGGGGTATAGACCGGCTTGTGCTTGCCGCGCAGCACGTTGGCCACCTGGGTGGCCAGACGGCCCAGTACCAGATTCTCGGCATCAACCACGAACCACTGACGTGTAACCTGCTCTTTTTTTGCAACTTCCGTTTTCATTTCAAACCTCACAGCAGCTTGACCCGACAGGTGTGCTCGACACACCGGAGCCGTAATTAAGTTTCACGAAGAGGTGAACAATACGGAAACATCCAGATACTGTCAAGATTTTTTTCCAGCCCGTTACCGAACCCGGTTGCCAGCGCCACGGTTTCGTGATACAGAAAACAACATTTTTAACCATTCCGTACTCTCCAGGCAAGGAAATCCATCATGAGCATCAGCCGCAGTGATATCGACCATGTAGCCGTCCTGGCCCGGCTGGCCTTACGCGACGAGGAGAAGGAGCTGTTCACCGCCCAGATGGAGGCGATCCTCTCCTACGTGGAAACCCTCAACGAACTGGATACCACGAACGTCTCCCCCACCTCCCATGCCGTGCCGCTGCAGAACGCCTTCCGGCCCGACACGGTCCAGCCGTCCCTCGGTATCGACGCCGCCCTGGCCAATGCGCCGGACAGAAGCGACAGCTATTTCCGCGTTCCCCCGGTCATTGAATAATTAAGGATCAGCACATTATGGAACTTTTCGACCTCACCCTGCATCAGTTGCACGACATGCTGAAGAGCCGTGCCATCTCCTCCCGGGAGCTGACCCGCACCATGCTGGAGCGGATCGAAACCGTGGAGCCGCTGGTAGGCGCCTTTATCACCTGTACCGCCGACCAGGCCCTGGCGGACGCGGACCTGGCCGATCAGCGGATCGCCGCCGGCGACTGTGCTCCCCTGACCGGTATCCCGGTGGCCTTGAAGGATATCTTCATGACCGCCGGCATCCGCACCACCTGTGCCTCCCGGATTCTGGAAAACTTCATCGCCCCCTACGACGCCACGGCCTGGAGCCGGATGAAAGAACAGGGGGCGGTGCTGCTGGGCAAGCTGAACCAGGACGAGTTCGCCATGGGCTCCTCCTGCGAGACCAGCGCCTTCGGCCCGACCCGCAACCCCTGGAACAGCGCCTGCATCCCCGGCGGTTCCTCCGGCGGCTCCGCGGCAGCCATTGCCGCCCGACAGGCGGTGGCCACCCTGGGCACCGACACCGGCGGTTCCATCCGCCAGCCGGCCTCCCACTGCGGCTGCGTGGGGCTCAAGCCCACCTACGGCCGGGTTTCGCGGTACGGCGTCATCGCCTACGCCTCCTCCCTTGACCAGGTGGGCCCCATGACCCGCGATGTCCGCGATTGTGCCCTGCTGCTGCAGGTGATTGCCGGTCACGACCCCAAGGACTCCACCAGCGTCGACACGCCGGTGCCCGACTACGGCGCGGCCCTGACCGGCGAGGTCGCGGGGATGAAGATCGGCCTGCCCAGGGAGTACTTCATCGAGGGGCTGGACCCGGCGGTGCAGCAGGCCATGGACCAGGCCATTGCCCGCTTCCGCGAGCTGGGGGCTGAACTGGTGCCGGTATCGCTCCCCCACACCTCCTACGCCGTGGCCTGCTACTACCTGATCGCCACCGCCGAGGCCAGCTCCAACCTGGCCCGCTACGACGGCATCCGCTTCGGCCACCGGGCGCAGAACGCCGCCGGCCTGATCGACCTGATGATGCAGTCACGGGCCCACGGGTTCGGCTCCGAGGTGAAACGCCGGATCATGCTGGGCACCTACGCTCTCTCCTCCGGCTACTACGATGCTTACTACCTGAAGGCCCAGAAGGTGCGGTCCCTGATCCAGCAGGACTTCACCGAGGCATTCAAACAGGTGGACCTGCTGCTGACCCCCACCGCCCCCACCCCGGCCTTCCGGCTGGGGGAGAAGGTCAGCGACCCGCTGCAGATGTACCTTTCCGACATCTTCACCATCCCGGTCAACCTGGCCGGCATCTGCGGCATTTCCGTTCCCGCGGGCATGAGCAGCGACGGCCTGCCGGTGGGCCTGCAGCTGGTGGGGCGCCCCTTTGGCGAAGAAACGATCCTCCGGGCGGCCCACGCCTTTGAACAGACCACCGAATGGCACCAGAAAAAGGCAGCGCTATGAACTACCAACCGGTCATCGGACTCGAAGTCCACGTTCAGCTTAACACCAACACCAAGATCTTCTGCTCCTGCTCCACCCGCTTCGGGGCAGAGCCCAATCTGCACACCTGCCCGGTCTGCCTGGCCCTGCCCGGCGCCCTGCCGGTGCTGAACCGCCAGGTGGCCGACTACGCCATCATGGCGGGGCTCTCCACCAACTGCCGCATCGCCCGCCACAGCGTCTTTGCCCGCAAGAACTACTTCTATCCCGACCTGCCCAAGGGATACCAGATCAGCCAGTTCGAGCAGCCGATCTGCGAAAAAGGGTGGCTGGATATCGAAGGGGAATGGGGCGTGAAGCGGATCGGCATCACCCGCATCCATATGGAGGAGGATGCCGGCAAGCTGGTGCACGGCATGGGGGGCGGCTCGGGCGTTGACCTGAACCGGGCCGGCACGCCGCTTCTGGAGGTGGTTTCCGAGCCGGACCTGCGCAGTGCCGACGAAGCGGTGGCTTACCTGAAGCAGCTCTACCAGATCGTCACCTACCTGGGAATCTGCGACGGCAACATGGAGGAAGGCTCCTTCCGCTGCGACGCCAACGTGTCGGTCATGCCGGTGGGCTCAAGCACCTTCGGCACCCGGGCCGAGATCAAGAACGTCAACTCCTTCAAATTCGTCAAGCAGGCCATCGAGTACGAGATCGGCCGCCAGATCGACCTGATCGAAGACGGCGGAAAAGTCGTGCAGGAGACCCGCCTGTTTGACCCGAACAAGGGGACCACCCGTTCCATGCGGGGCAAGGAAGAGGCCCACGACTACCGTTACTTCCCGGATCCCGACCTGGTGCCGCTGGTGATCAGTGCCGACTGGGTGGAGCGGATCGAGAAGGATCTGCCGGAACTGCCGGACAAGAAGCGGCAGCGGTTCATCACCTTCTACACCCTGCCGGAATACGACGCCGACGTGCTCACCGCCTCCCGTCCCCTGGCCGCCTATTTCGAGGAAACCGCCGCCTTTGCCCATAACCCCAAGGCTGCCGCCAACTGGGTGATGGGAGAGGTGACCCGTGCGCTGAACGACTCCGGCCTTGACATCGACCACTGCCCGGTAACCCCCAAGGCCCTGGGGGAGCTGATCCGGCTGATCGACGGCGGCACCATCTCCGGCACCATTGCCAAGAAGGTGTTCGAGCAGCTCTGGACACAGGGCGGCGACCCGGCCGAGATCGTCAAAGCGCAGGGACTGGCCCAGGTATCGGACACCGGCGCCATCGAGGCGGTCATCGACCGGATTCTGGCCGCGGCGCCGGACCAGGTGGCCGAGTATCGCGGCGGCAAGGAAAAGGTCTTCGGCTTCTTTGTCGGCCAGGTGATGAAGGAGATGAAAGGCAAGGCCAACCCGGCGGTGGTCAACGAGCTGCTGAAAGGAAAACTGGCCTGATGGCGGCGCTGCGGATCGTCCTGCTGCTCTGCCTCGGCTTGGCCCTGCAGGTGCTGCCGGCAGCGGCCCGGGAAGCCACCCTGGCCGAGGTGATCGCCACCCTGGAGCAGGGGTATGCCGGGCTCAAGGACCTGCAGGCCTCCTTCAGCCAGACCACCACCCTCCCCGGCCTGCCCCGGCCCCAGAAAGGAAACGGCGAGCTGCTGCTGCGCCGGCCGGATCAGGGGGCGGCCCAGTTCCGCTTCGACTATGCCAAGCCGAAACAGCAGATCGTCTCCAACGGCAAGCAACTCTGGTTCCACCAGCCGGAGAACCGGCAGGTGATCGTCACCTCCGCCGAAAAACTGCTCAAGGGGGGCGGCAGCCTGGCCATGGCCTACCTCACCGGCTTGGGCGACGTGTCCCGCGATTTCACCGCCGCCCTTGCCAAGCCGGCCCGCGACAAACAGAACAACTACCTGATCGACCTGACGCCCCGCACCCCCACCCCGGCCCTGGCCCGTCTGCGGCTGGCCATCAGCAAAGAAGCGGTGGAACAACGGCTGGCCTCCGGCACGGCCGGCAACCACTTCCCCATCGTCTCCTCCGTGGTGGTTGACGGAAACGGCGCCGAGACCAGGATCGACTACAGCCGGGTGCGCACCAACAGCGGCATCAGCGCCGCCAGGTTCACCTTTGCTATCCCGGCAGGGACCGAGATTATCAAACAGTAGGAGGATAGACCGCCATGCCGTCATTCGACATCGTTTCCAAGGTTGAGATGCAGGAAGTGGACAACGCCGTGAACCAGGCCGTGAAGGAGATCGCCCAGCGGTACGACTTCAAGGGGTCCAAGAGCGAGATCACCCAGGAGCGGGAGACCATCAAGATCCTGGCCGATGACGACTACAAACTGAAGGCGGTGGTTGACGTGCTGCAGTCCAAGTTCATCAAGCGGGGCCTGTCGCTCAAGGCGATTCAGTACGGTAAGGTGGAGCCGGCCTCCGGCGGCATGGTACGCCAGCTCATTACCATCCAGCAGGGGATCTCCAAGGAAAAGGGGAAGGAGATCATCGCCGTCATCAAGGAGAGCAAGATCAAGGTGCAGGGCCAGATCCAGGACGACCAGGTGCGGGTCACCGGCAAGAACCGCGACGACCTGCAGCAGACCATTCAACTGCTGAAAGGAAAGGACCTGGGGGTGGAGATGCAGTTCGTTAACTTCAGGGAGTAAGCTTCTTCCTGAACCCGCCATAATGCCATCAGACAACGACACTATTCTGGTTAAAGACCACCGGCTGCTCACAAAAGACTGGGCACAAGCAGTGCTGCGCCTGCATGATGCCGGTGCCGTGGTGCGTGCCGTGGAGACCGTTGCGGTACATATCGGCACAACCACACGGGTACGGCTTGCCATCGACCACGACAGCCGCCATGTGGCACGGAAATGGTTCGTCAAACTGCCGTCCAGGAACTGGCGGGCACGGCTTATTACCGCCCTGCCGCGTTTGTTGCAGACCGAAGCGCGCTTTTATCAGCAGCTGGCAGCACAGGTGCCGCTGACCATACCGCTCTGCCTGGCGGCCCGCAGCAGGTGGGGCAATGGCACGATACTCGTCCTTGCCGATGTGACCGAACAGGGCAGCAGAGCCGGAACAGCCGGGGATACCCTGGATATACCGCAGGTGTCTGCGGCAGTGGGGCAACTGGCACGGTTCCACGCCCGCTTCTGGCAGGACGCAACCGTGACAACCAGTTATCCGTGGCTTGCCGATTCGGTGCGGCAGTTGGAAGACCTGCTGGGCAGCGCACTGGCGGTGCCGTTGATGCGGCGCGGCCTGAGCAAGGCAGGCGGCCTGATTCCCGAAGAGCTGCATGGGCCTGCGTTACGCTATGCACACAACCGCAGAAAGGCCATGGCCTTTCTCAATGATGCGCCGCAGACGGTAACGCATCATGATTGCCATCCGGGCAACCTGTTCTGGCAAAAAGACGGCAGTGCCGGATTTCTGGATTGGCAACTGGTGCGGCTTGGCGAGGGGATCGGCGATATAGCCTATCTGTTGACCACGACATTGGCCCCTGAACTCCGCCGGCAGCACGAAGCCGCCCTGTTGGCGCAGTATGCCGAAACAGTACGTGCGCAAGGGGTACGTGGACTGAGCGATGATCTGATGACACGCTATCGCGCCCATTGCTGCTACACCTTTGAAGCGATGGTGGTAACGCTGGCAATCGGCGGCATGATGGAGCTGGACAGCAACCTGGAACTGATACGGCGAACAGCAATCGCGGTTAAGGATCTGGACTGTTTTGCGGCATTGCCGTTAGCGTGAAGAACGCTTCTCTCAAAGAGGGCTTTCAGGCTACCTCGACGCCATGTTTATCCGTACAAAAAGGCTTTGCCAACATGTAATCCCTTCAGGAAATACGGAAAATGCACCTGATTTTCCAATAACTTTACAGCCTCAGTTGAAGCATCCGCAGATACTCCTCAACACCAATGGCGGTTACTCCACGACTGATAGGTTGCTCGCCGTCAGCCAGGCAGAGCAGCAGACCATCCTCCGGTGTTGTTTCTGCAAACAGAGAGGCATAACGGGTCAGACCTGACGCCAGTGCAGCGGTCGGCGTTCGGCTTAATTTGATTTCGACCGGAAGAACCCGCATATTCTCCCCCTCGATAATCATATCCACTTCCAGACCGTTATTCGTCCGCAGATACGAAAGTCGTGGCTGTTCTCCCCGGTTGGCATACATCTTTACCGTTTCCTGCAGGCAATAATTTTCAAACAACGCCCCCGCCATCGGTCCTTCCAGCAGTTGCTCCCGATCCCGCACACCGGCCAAATGACATGCCAATCCGGTGTCAAGGAAATAGACCTTTGGCATCTTGGTAATTCGTTTACCCAGATTATTGAAATGAGGCGGCAAAACGTAGATGATCCGTCCGGCTTCCAGAACCGACAGCCAGCGCTTGATGGTGGTGACGCTAACGCCGAGATCTGTGGCAAACGAACTCATATTGAGAATCTGACTGCAACGTATAGCAAGAAGCTGCATGAACCGGTGGAACTCCCTCAAACTGCCGATATCATACAGAGAACGAATGTCCCTCTCCAGATATGTCTGGATGTAGGATGAATACCAGAGCCGCCGATCTAATTCGGTCGTCGTGGCAATTTGAGGATATGCGCCAGGCAGGATGGATGAGGCAAACAGCTCCAATCCACCGGTGAGTGCTACAGTCTGCTGCATCTCTTCAGCGGCAAAGGGTAGCAGGTCAAGCAGAGCAATCCGACCGGCAAGGGAGTCGCCCAGGTTTCGAATCATGCCGAACTGCTGGGAACCGGTAAATACAAAGCGGCCATTGCGGCTGCGATCTTCATCCACTCGCATTTTGACGTACGAGAGGATTCCGGGAGCGAGCTGAATTTCATCGATAATGCAGCGGTCGCCCAGTGAATCAAGAAAATATACCGGATCGGAGTGCGCAAGCTCCAGCACCGCCGGATCGTCAAGCGTGACATAGTGATATTCGGGCAACGCATGGCGCAGCAGGGTTGATTTGCCGGACTGCCTCGGACCGGTGACGGCAAGACAGGGAAAAGTGGCAAGAATGCCGGGAAGAAGCTTTTCTATGGTGCGTTGAATGTACATGAACGCATGATAAAAGTGGGGTTACGGGATGTCAATACAATTTTAACACCATGAAGCAAATGTGTATTTATAGAGCATGGTGCAACTGCCAAATTGGGTAGTGTCCCGAATTTCTGCAGACGGTAACGCATCATGATTGCCATCCGGGCAACCTGTTCTGGCAAAAAGACGGCAGTGCCGGATTTCTGGATTGGCAACTGGTGCGGCTTGGTGAGGGGATCGGCGATATAGCTTATCTGTTGACCACGACATTGGCCCCTGGACTCCGCCGGCAGCACGAAGCCGCCCTGTTGGCGCAGTATGCCGAAACAGTACGTGCGCAAGGGGTACGTGGACTGAGCGATGATCTGATGACGCGCTATCGCGCCCATTGCTGCTACACCTTTGAAGCGATGGTGGTAACGCTGGCAATCGGCGGCATGATGGAGCTGGACAGCAACCTGGAACTGATACGGCGAACGTCAATCGCGGTTAAGGATCTGGACTGTTTTGCGGCATTGCCGTTAGCGTGAAGAACGCTTCTCTCAAAGAGGGCTTTCAGGCTACCTCGACGCCATGTTCACCCGTACAAAAGGGCTTTGCAAACATGTAATCCCTTCAGGAAATACGGGAAATGTCCCTAGTTTTCATGCCGCTGCCCCCATCCCCCCGCCGTTGATCGACTATGCCCAACCGTTCCGGCTCCGCGACACCCCGGTGATTACCGACATCGACGAAATACAGCCCTGGTACCGGCGCGGCTGGGTAGCACTGCTGGGGCTCACGATATGCGCCGCCGTTGCCGTCACCGTGTATCAGCAGTGGAGGGCCGGCCGCACCGCGCCTCCCCGGAAACCGGCCACTCCGGCGGTAGTGGCACCGCCGAAACCGGTGGCAAAACCGCAGCAGGCACCGCTCAGTTCGACGCCTCAGCCCCAGAAGCCGTTTGCCGTGCACGGCACCGGACGCCCCAAGGATCTGCCGTCATTCGTCCCCCATGACGGGCTCGACAAAGGGTATGGGAAGGAACACGCGGGATGGGAACGGTACCTGGGACAGGCTCACGAATACCGGATCTTCCGGGAAAAGGGCGGCGCCATCCGCTCCATCCAGGTACTGGACAAAAGCGGCGCCGGCATTCAGGAGCCGTTCTACGTCACCGTGCTCAAGGAGGTTGCGGGCGCGGCAGCCATGCGCCCCGTCTCGTCGGAGATCAAGGAAGGCTACGAAATCCGCAAGGGAGAGGCCGGCGGATTGCAGGTGGTGCAGTACCGGGATGCCCAGGGGGGGCGGTTGCGGGGGATCGTCATCATCTGGCCCTGACAACGACCGTGGAGGGCATCCCGCGGCACTGAAATCCCCCGGAAGGCTCGGACCTTCCGGGGGTTAATTGTTTAGAATTGGAAATTGCAGGCTCTGCTGTATCCCTTCTGACAGGCTGCGGTGATATCCTGCTGTGCTTTCTCCATATCCTTGTTCAGGACATGCAGCTGTCCCCTGCTGAATAGCGATACCGCCTGACCGGCATCAAGCTCAAGGGCCTTGGAAAAATCGGCCAGGGCCCTGTCCGCCTGCCCACGTCCCGCAAGGAACTCCCCCCGCATCTGCAAATCCTGGGCAGTGGCGGGTTGCATCCCGACAACCCGCTGCATATCGGCGTCCGCCCTCCCCCTGTCGCCAAGCGCATCGTATGCCTTGCTTCTGTTGATATAGCCCTCCAGGAACTCCGGATACATCGCCAGCGCCCTGCTGGTGTCATCCACTACCCGTTCATAATCCTGCGCCTGAAGGGCCTCCCGGCCGTTATACACCTCACGGGCCATGGCCATCCTTCCCTCCGGTGTATCCTTGAACAACTTGGCATGCACGGAACCGTCGTAGAACTTCCACATGGCACCGGTGGCCGGGTCTATGACCAGAATACCCAGCAGCCCCCCGAAGACCACGTTGCCGAAGTACCAGCCGTTTAGCCCGGCCCTCAGCTGCTTTTCCATCGGAATGTAGCCGTCTTTGGACAGCTTGACCGTGTACCTGGCCGGCTGAAAAAAGCCCGCCGAGGCATCCATATTCAGCGTATGGGGGGTTGTTGCCTTCAGGATGCTGATCTTGTCATGCTGATTCACGATCTCCACCGTGGCCTGGTCCGGCTCGGTGGTGATGGTGACGTTACGGGCGCTGCTGGAGACAATGGAGGCGCAGCCGTTAAGATACAGAACCGACAGCGCCAGACAACAGAACAGGATTCGCTTCATGATAAGTCCTCCGAACCGATGGAATGCGGCCAGGGTATCCGCCCTGCCGATGCTGATGCTCGGGCAGCATCGCACAGCACCCTCCCCATACAGGTTCCCATGCCTGCAATTATTTTCAGCCGTACCGGGAAATAACTACACCCGTTCATCTACCTGAACACCTGCAATCTGCCTCAAACAATGCTGATAAATATCAGAACCAGGGACACTCTTTGGGCAGGGTCAGGTGGTAGCATGGCACCCAATTCCGCATAGGGGGAAACCATGCCCGACCTTATTGAAGACATCTTCGCCTTCCTGTGCGTCACTGAGCCGGACAGGCCGCGTTGTCCGACCTGCGGCACAGAGCTGGAGGAGTCCGATGACGGTGAGCCGTACTGTCCGAACTGCGACCACTGAAAACGCCTCTGTCATTTGACCAGGTGCAGATAGTCAGGTATACAGACAATCCAAACTGACCGGCCGGAGCGCAGCATGGGTGATCAGCTTTTTCTCGAACGGTTCATCTGGTTTGACCAGAAAGTCCGCAGCAGCCGCTGGCCCAATGCCGGCAGCCTTGCCGCGCGTTTCGAAACCTCCGTCAAGACAGCGCAACGCTCCATAAGCTACTTCCGCGACCGCCTGCATGCTCCTCTTGAATACGACCAATCACGCAAAGGCTACTACTATACCGATCCGGCCTTTCAACTGCCGGTAGCCCGGTTGAGCCAGGCTGAACTGCTGGCCCTGCTGATTTCCAGAAAGCTGATTACCGAGGCCTCAGCAGGCACCTTGGGGGATGAGTTGGGTAATATCTCTTCCCGGCTGGGCATGCTGCTGGCCGCCAGGCTGCCGGGGCGGGCCAACCCGGAAGAGGCCTTCAGCTTCCGCTGGAAAGGGATCAACCCCACCGACCCGGTTGTCTTCCAGAATGTCACCACCGCCCTGCTTCAGGGCACACTGCTTTCCTTCTGCTACTACTCCCCCACCTCGTCAGCCTGCACCATGCGCACGGTTGAACCGCACCACATGGTCAACTACCTGGGCACCTGGCACCTGATCGCCTTCTGCCGTCTGCGTAACGACTGGCGGGATTTCGTGCTGGGCAGAATAACCCTCTGCACGGTCGGCCACGACAGTTTTGACCTGCGGCCCCATGACCAGTGGCAGCCGTTTCTGGCCAACACTTTCGGTATCTTCCAGAACCGCAAGAGCTTCAACGTCAAGCTCAAGTTCTCGCCGGAGCGCAGCCGGTGGGTCAGGAGCGAACTCTGGCATGAGGGGCAGACGGAAGAACTGCTGGAAGACGGCAGCCTGATCCTGACCATCCCGGCCTCCCATGAGGTTGAGATCATGATGGAGATACTGAAGCATGGCAGCCATGTGGAGGTGCTGGAGCCGGAGTGGCTGCGAGGAAAGGTGGCGGATGAGATAGCTGCCGCCAACTGCAGATACAAGCACTAACTTCTTTACTTTCAGACGTAACGCTATTTATAGTACGCATTATGCGCAACAGATATGACAATGGCTCATAGCTATGAAAAGTTCAATCAGGCTCTCCGCCTGTTAAACGCTCGCCTGGAGTTGACCGGTGCGCCCAGCTTCAATCTGGTGATCTGTGGCGGAACTGCGTTGGCCGCTACCGGTTTGGTTCCCAGGACGACCACGGATGTTGATATCGTGGCGCTTCTGGATGATGAGGGCGAACTGCTTGACCCGGCGCCGCTGCCACAGGCGCTTGTCCGGGAAGCGAACGAAGTGGCGCTTGACCTGGGCCTGCCGAAGGATTGGCTGAATAACGGACCGAGCAGCGGCGATGGCGGTCTCTTCCGGATGGGGCTGCCGGAGGGGTTTGTCGAACGTCTGACCTGCGAGACTATCGGGAAAAAACTGACGGTTGGCTTTATCAGCCGTTATGACCAGATCCATTTCAAGCTGTATGCAGCGGTAGACCAACCCGGCAGCTATCATGCAGCAGACCTGCTGGAACTGAGGCCGACGGACCAGGAACTGCTGGCCGCTGCCGGCTGGACCCGGTCCCACGATCCGTCGGATGGCTATCTGCAAGGGCTTCAGTGGTTTCTGAAGGAGTTTGGCTATGAACATCTCATTGCCGGAGTTTAAAATAACTGTTCTCGATCAGTTGCTGGCTTTTCTCTGGCGGCAATGGTCAGCCCTTGGCGTTGCTGGACAGGACGCGCCGGAAGAGCGCTGCGTGATCGACCCCGAACCGCTGCTGCTCCTGTCACTGACGGTCTGCCGTTATGATGCCCGGCTGTTCGACGAAATACTGGACTGGCTGAGCGTCAACAGCGGGTTCATGAACGCGCAACGGCTGAAAAACCTGCTGCAACAGTTTGATTTTAACTGCACAGCCGAGTTGAGCGCCGTAGCAGAACTCCTGGGCAAGAAATCCGGCACAGCGCTCAAATGGAAAACCCTCTCTTCACATCCCCCCCTGGCAACCCCGGAACCTCTCTTCTGTTTCAAGGATGGCAAACCACTGCCGTTGTCATCCGAAAAGGCGCCGGAGTTCAGTTCGCACGGACTACTGCGCGGACCGCTCAAGCTGCGCGGCTACTCCACCCCCTTCCCCGCACAAGGGACAGCAACCTTACTGCTCCGCCTGCGGGCGCTTCTGGGGGTCAATTCCCGCTGCGAACTGCTCTGCCTGCTCGGCGCCAGCAATGAAATCCACCCTGCCGACATCGCACGTCAAACCGGTTATTTTGCCCGCACCACCCAGAACGCTCTGGCGGAAATGCTCCGCTCAGGCGTGGTGGAGATGCGCACCAGCAACCGGGAAAAGATGTACTGGCTGAAACCGGGCCTGCTTGACAACCTGCTCCGGCCCGATGGTACACCGACGCCCTGGGTAAACTGGTCTCCCCTGTTTCGGGCCCTGGAGATTCTCTGGCTTGGCCTGATCGCCCCCAAACGTCAGAAACTTGATCCTCTGCTGCTGGCTTCGGAACTGCGCCGTCTGACCAGTGCCATGCGGCCGCTGCTTGGTGAAGCAGGCTGGGGTATGCACCTGCAGAACGAGAAAGCCTACCGGGGAGAAGAGTACAGTGTCGTGTTTATGCAGGATATTAAGGCGCTGCTGGAGCGACTGAACCACAACTAGAGGCTGCCATTGATGAACTGGTGCGTGAAATGCCCAGAGAGCTGTGGGACAACCAGCCGTGAAATTTGATTATCCGGAAGATGAGATTGCAGCACGTTTTCATCACCGTTTAACGGCAATTCATCCGTTTCCAAACGGCAACGGACGCCATGCCCGGCTGATGACGGATATTCTGCTGGTGCACCTGCTGAGGCAACAACGCTTTAGCTGGGGCAGCGGCAATCTGGTTAGTGCCGGGGATTGCCGTCAGCAGTACATTTCAGCCCTGCGTGCCGCAGACAGGCATGATTATGGCTTATTGCTGGCGTTTGCAAGGTCGTGACCTCAGACCATACCGGCCTCCCATGAGGCGGAGATCATGATGGAGATATTGAAGCACGGCAGTCATGTGGAGGTGCTTGAACCGGAGTGGCTGAGAGAAAAAGTTACACAAGTATTCATACGGCGGCATGCATGCAAGGTACAGGAGGGACAACAGAAGTGACATATATTGCTGAAAATGCACTAAATAAATATAGCTCTATTGGCAATGCTGATTATGATGGCATTATGGCAAGTATTGAAAATTCTATAGAATCGCTTAGCGCACCTAATATTAAAGAAATAGCTTTAAATTTTGCAGGTGCTATAGATATTAGTGATTTCTTGTTACTGAATAAGATATCTATAATTATAATAAATTTTGTTCACAGAGAAACATATAATCACTTAACATACATTGATTATAAAGTATACTTTGACGAAATTGGAGAACAAAAAAGTAACTATCAAGATACAAATAGCCATTATGATGAATTTAATGATATTTTATCAAAAATAAGACAAGATATAGTAACAAAGTATTTTAAATTAAATTATAGAAAGTCATTACGAAAAATAGTTAATACTGAAGATCATAATTCACTAAAAAAGTTAGAATATCAATACAGCTCACTAAAAAATGTATTGTCAAAATATAACTTATACAAAGATAATTTTTACAACAATATCGCACTATTTTCAATAGTCAATAAAGCTGTAAATAAATATTGCGCGGATATGTTTATTAATAGCACAGGCATATCCATTGATAATCTATTAAATAGAGATTTGGAATTTTATATTAATCTATTATTTTCTAATATTATTACAAACAATGAAGATGTCAACATAGCTTTGGTAGCAAAATTTATATTACACTACAGTAACAATAACAATGAAACATATACCGATTTATTCAACACTGTCAGTAGCAAATATTATAATTCTAAACTAAAGTATGATAACGATAACTTTGAACAAAAACTAATCAATAAACAAATTACAACAAAAAATGAAATTACAATAGAAGATGCTGACCTGATGTCGGGCGAAGAGTTTGAGGCATTGGTCGGCAAACTATTTACCCAAATTGGGTACGCTGTCAGCTATACAAAGAAGTCTGGTGACCAAGGAATTGATATAATTGCCCAAAAACAGGGAATAAGAATTGGAGTTCAAGCTAAACGATATTCAGGTACAGTTTCAAACAGCGCAATACAAGAGGTAGTAGCAGGTAAAGCACATTACAATTGCACAAAAGCAATAGTTGTTACCAATAGCATATTTACGCAACCCGCAATAGAACTGGCAAATTCTAATGGAGTTATATTATGGGACAGAAATATACTTAAACAAAAAATTTCTGAATCAAGTATAAAATGTGATTCAGAAATAATATTAAATGAATGCGAGATATCTAGCACGCCAAAAGTAAATAATGATTTATTTATATCAGATAATATTTTTTGTAGAACACAAAATTTACATAATGTCTTTGAAAATGAAACTAGATATTACAAAAAAATATCAACACATGCCCCAATAAACAAATATTACAATGATAACAATCCTGTTAAAGACAAAGCTACCGGAAACACATTATTCAACCTAAGCCAAATAAATGTTGATGAGTCTGACGCAGAGCTCATTTTTACCATAAACCAATTAACTGATTATATAATAAAATACAACAACTTTGACGATTTTACAAATTTCACATATGAAAAACTAAGTGAAAGGGACCTTGAGGATGATTGGAACGAAATAACAATTAAAGCCTACGTAAATGCAGTTAATATATATTTAAACAGAGGAAGCATAAATCAACAAGAAGAACATTCGTTATGTGAATACGTAGAAAATATGACAATGATAGAAGAGTTTGAAGAATATCTTATAGCAACAGAGAAGCTCTATAGAATGATTAACAAAGACAGTAATTTTAATGATAAAAATAGATTTATAAGAATGTGTGACGAATGTGGATACGTATTACCTTTAGGAGATGATTCATTTACCACTTTGCCTGACAAAAGCATAATATGCCTCAAATGCTATAAACACAAATAATTTGTACAGAGATAGTATTCACCTGACAGTGCCCTTGAATGGGTCGTGATTTACGCTGCCAGTTTGTAGTCCTCAGTATCTGAATCGTCGTTCTTTGGCAAGCCGTCTATGAAAACCGTGTATGGCGTCCTGCCAAGCATGTTTCTGCCTTGGTGTGGGCGGTCGTAGTTGTAAGTCTTGAGATAGGTGTCCAGATCGGTCTGCATCTCGTCCAACGACTCGTACCACTTGGTGCGGCCCATTACCCGGAAGTGTTCGTCAAGCAAGGTTCTGTGCAGCCGTTCGACAAAGCCATTGCTCTGCGGACGTCTGACCTTGGTGGTGCGGTGCTCGATCTCTTCAAGCTGTAGGAACAGCTCGTAGGGATGATTGTCCGGCCTGCCGCAGAACTCCCTGCCATTGTCCGAGAGGATGGTGCTGATCCGGGCGTCATGTTCTTCAAAGAACGGCAGTACGTCTTCATTAAGCACATGCACAGCAGTGACCGGTAGCTTATTGGTGTAGAGCTTGCCCCAGGCGTAGCGTGAGTAGCAATCAATGACCGATTGCAGGTAGACTTTGCCGACGCCTTTCAGAGTGCCGACAAAGAAGGTGTCCACTGCTACGAGATCGCCGGTGTGGCTGGTTTCGATGTGACGCTCCCTGAACTCAGGGCTGAACCGTTCCAAGGCCCTGATCTGCTCATCTGACAGTTCGAATGCCTGTTCCCGGACGCTCTTTTCAAGCCGCAGCATCCGTTCCTGCTTGGTCAGTAGGTTGTGCCTGTTCCAGACACCGCGAACGCCTCCAGAGCTGACCTGGGTGCCTTTAAGGGCCAGTTCGTTGGCAACCCGCAGCGGGCCATGACCGGGATGAGCCAGGCAGTGATCCAGAATGGCCTGTTCGACAGCTTCGTCAACCCGGTTGGGATGTGGGCCCCTGGCTCCGGGCATCCGATCAACCAGACCGGCTGAACCGTAGGTCTGATAGTTTCGACGGATTTCATAGAACTGCTGCCGCGAATAACCCATGAGCTTGCAGGCTTTGCTGACATTCGAAAGATCGGCGGCCAACTCTAGCAAACTGAGCTTTCTTCGTGATACTTTCTCGGCGGTGGTCATACTGTTCTCCTTGATGGAAAGATTTAGTCTGAGCAACTTCATCTTTTACCATTCAAGGGCAGTATGGCCACCAACTGAAAATGGCCAACTGTCAGGTGAATACCATCACACTACAATCTATGAATTATGGCGAAACCCTTGTTTATTGGTACCTACGCTTGAATGGTTTCTTCCCGTTGAATAACTTTGTCCTGCATCAACACGAAGAGACTATCGACGATTCCGCAGATTGTGATGTTCTTGCCGTTCGTCATCCACATGCCTATGAAATTATCGGTGGGCAGAAAGCAGATTGGGACCCTAATTTATCAGAACAAGGAATCAATCTCTGTGACCGTATTACTGGCATCATTGTCGAAGTTAAAACAGGACAAGACGCAACCAAAATCCTAAAAAATACTATCAATTCCTTCAGTAGCGATCGTATCCGATATGCAGTTCAACGCCTTGGCTTCTGGCCTCAAGAAGATACCCCAGTTATCGAGGACACACTTAACACAAGGGTGAGTTACCAAGATGATACCTTTCAGATATTTAAGCTCCTTGTGTCTGACAGGCTACCCAGGTCCAAAGAGCCTGAAAGATGGAAACAGTTGAGTTTATCAAATGTCGAAAATTTTATTGTGGAACGCCTCAAGAAACATTGCGATAAAAAATATGCTGATCGTCTGCGTTTTCCGTCTGACCTGATGCAGTATATGATTTGGAAGACAACCACAGATCAGAACGGACGGACACCAAACTCCCTAGGTGTGTGAAGACTGTGAAGAGTACATCCTTCCGATCATGTCACCACCTACCACTGCCAACACATCGTCGTTGCCATGAGTGAGACCATCCGCATCATGGACGAGATTGACCTGGTTATTGATGAGCATGGCGGCTGGCCGATAAAGTGAATTTCACAGGAACAGACAGTCCGACAGGTATTACACCTGTTGCCTACGCCCCGCATTTCAAGATTTATGTCTGCCAACACATTCTAGGGGGGAGTGATGCAATACGAAAATTATATAAAAGATTTCCCGGCAAGATGCAGTACTTTGCTTGATAAATTTGAAGATCAAGCACGCCTACTAGAGCTAGATGTTACATTTCTATTTTCTATCGCATCCGTAGGACTAACCATTCCGATAGAGCGGTTGAAAAAACCATACATCAATGAGAAAGAGCCTGATAAAAACTCTACTCCTCATCCAGCTAATGACAGAGATAATTACCCTAATGCTAGGGATGCGATGCAAAATCTCAGACACAAAAATTTTAAGCGCTCTGAACTTTGGGACACAACAATGCAGCCTTGGTACTACGGTCGTCTGAGCTCTACTCTAGGTCCACCCGATGCTTGGCCAGAACTTTCAGAACTATCAAAAACTTCTGAAGTACACTCTGAAACAACTGACTGTATCCTCAACCATATTAGAAATTCTTTGGCACATGGAAACATTTATACTTCAGGAAATCCAATCAAAAAAATTATCTTTCTGTCAGAATTAAGTACAGAAAAAGGTAAATTTAATTTTCTGGTCATACCGCTTTTGGGTTTCAGTAAATTTTTGCGAAACTGGTTTGCGTTCATAAATAAACTCGACATCAGTCAATCTCCTGTTCAAGGCGTCATTTATGATGATGGACAAAGAGATATGAGAATTGACTTGAGTCACCACGGCAAAGCGCAGTAAAAAAAGCTTCTTACGTTGTCGGCACCCCACTCCCGGACAAACTCCCTAAAAAGACCCTGGAATTTTTAGAAAATGCCGTAACGCCACAACGTGCTTATGAGATAGCTGCACAAGTGGAAAGAATCGCGGCCAAAAACCGTCCAGCAGCCAAAGCTCAACGTGCCTGTTGAACTGAATGTATCCCCTCTATGAGTCACTCAGATTTTCCAAGCTGCCCAGTATGAAAAACTGGATGTCGCTTTCCCTGCCGCATTGACATTTTTGAGGGTGACCAACGGCGGACTCCCGTCGGCGCCCCTTGCCAACAGTAATCCCGCTCCCGCATCCTCAAATTACACCGGAGCAGTACTTACCGGCCAGACCTATCATAAATATCACTGAGGCAGTATGGTATATAATTTTCTTCTCACTGCCCACCATAAATATCACTACAATAATATTGTTGTTGATTTCAAAAGATACTTATGAAAAGATATCACCTGAATGATATTTTAATTGCCAAGGATTGTCGTATGTCAAAAACCGTAGTCCCGCTTCCTGTTCCGGAGCCGCAACAACTGACAAATGCAGCGACACTAGGAACATTTGTCCGCGCAAGAAGGACGCAGGCCGGCATGACCATTCATGAAGCTGCCGCTTTCTGCGGTGTTGCCGTCGGCACCATGAGCAAACTGGAAACCGCATGTGGTGACGTGAAGCTGAGCAGCATCCTGACCGTCTGCTCCATGCTGGGAATTGCCATCACTCTAGAGGCACGGTAGAGATAATGGCTGCTACGCTCACGGTACATCTCGATCGCCGACATCTCGGCAAGATACTGCTTGAAGAGAAGAGCGAACAGTATGGGTTGGAGTATGCTCCGTCCTGGCTTGACGGAGGAGGTTTTCCCGTATCGCCGCATTTGAAGCCGGGGGATTGCTCCTCGGAATCGGTAAAGCGCTTTCTTGCCAATCTGCTTCCGGAAGGAAGGTGGCTGGAAGAGCTTTCAGTCGCCAGTCTGTAGTGTGATGGTATTCACCTGACAGTTGGCCATTTGCAGTTGGTGGCCATACTGCCCTTGAATGGTAAAAGATGAAGTTGCTCAGACTAAATCTTTCCATCAAGGAGAACAGTATGACCACCGCCGAGAAAGTATCACGAAGAAAGCTCAGTTTGCTAGACCTGGCCGCTGATCTTTCGAATGTCAGCCGAGCCTGCAAGATCATGGGCTACTCACGGCAGCAGTTCTATGAAATCCGTCGTAACTATCAGACCTACGGCTCAGCCGGTCTGGTTGATCGGATGCCCGGAGCCAGGGGCCCACATCCCAACCGGGTTGACGAAGCTGTCGAACAGGCCATTCTGGATCACTGCCTGGCTCATCCCGGTCATGGCCCGCTACGTGTTGCCAACGAGTTAGCTCTTAAAGGTACCCAGGTTAGCTCAGGAGGCGTTCGCGGAGTCTGGAACAGGCACAACCTGCTGACCAAACAGGAACGGATGCTGCGACTTGAAAAGAGCGTCCGGGAACAAGCATTCGAACTGTCCGACGAGCAGATCAGGGCCTTGGAACGGTTCAGCCCTGAGTTCAGGGAGCGTCACATCGAAACCAGCCACACCGGCGATCTCGTCGCCGTGGACACCTTCTTTGTCGGCACCCTGAAAGGCGTTGGTAAGGTCTACCTGCAGTCAGTCATCGACTGCTACTCACGCTACGCCTGGGGCAGGCTCTACACCAACAAACTGCCGGTCACTGCCGTGCATGTGCTCAATGAAGACGTACTGCCGTTCTTTGAAGAACATGACGCCCGGATCAGCACCATCCTCTCGGATAATGGCAGGGAGTTCTGCGGCAGGCCGGACAATCATCCCTACGAGCTGTTCCTACAGCTTGAAGAGATCGAGCACCGCACCACCAAGGTCAGACGTCCGCAGAGCAATGGCTTTGTCGAACGGCTGCACAGAACCTTGCTTGACGAACACTTCCGGGTAATGGGCCGCACCAAGTGGTACGAGTCGTTGGACGAGATGCAGACCGATCTGGACACCTATCTCAAGACTTACAACTACGACCGCCCACACCAAGGCAGAAACATGCTTGGCAGGACGCCATACACGGTTTTCATAGACGGCTTGCCAAAGAACGACGATTCAGATACTGAGGACTACAAACTGGCAGCGTAAATCACGACCCATTCAAGGGCACTGTCAGGTGAATACTATCTCTGTACAGTAGATGCTTTTCCAACTCGCTGCCGACACGGAAACCTATGGCCGTTCTTTGGTATTACCAATTGAAAGAATCTTTCAATTGAAAGAAACTTTACACACCCTGTGGATAACTAAAAACCCGCCTTTGGGGCGGGTTTTTAAGGTGCGGCTTTATAGGGTTGTTGGGGGTTCCGCTGTCGCATGGGACTCCTCTGTGTGTAAGGTTTCAGCCTGTGTAGCGCTATTTACTCTGCCTGTCCAGCGGTTTTTACTCCAGCCCGGATTTTGTGCACAGTGCCACCCCAAACCGTGCCGGCCCTTTAAGCCTTCCCTTGTCACGGGAAGGCTTAAAGGGGATATCGCACCAGCACGTTAACGCACCTCCAGCATTTCCGCCTCCCCTTCACTGCGAAGCTGCGGGTTGTACATCGGCCAGATGGCAACAGGCAGTGCAGTTACCTTCCCTTTCAGCTCCGGGCGGATGACGTAGCGGAACTGATGGCTGCCGGCAGGCAGCGCCTGGATGAACCAGGCCAGATAGGTATCGCGTTGCTCCCGATGGTCGTACCAGCCACGGTAGTATGATTCAGCGGCATAGCGGGGGTCCAGTTCGGCAGGGCGCAACTCGAAACCGGCCGGTAGATAATCTTCCAGGATGACATACTCCTGAACCGTGTCGCTCTGCACCTCAACCCGCACCTCAAGATCATCACCCGGCTGCACTGCTTCACCGGCCTTTAACGGCAGGTATTCGTGGCGCCATCTGCCGTTGTCGTTGACTGATTGTATCCGGTAGTAGCTCCGCTTCAGCCCAAGCCGGCTGTTTTTGACAGGCTGGTCAAGGGGGACGCGGTACGCAAGGGTTGCGCCAAGCCAAGCGATGCCGCTATCGCCGCTTTTTTCCAGCACAAGGCTGTTACCTCCTTTTTGAGCCGGCAACGTCAGGCCAGCCGTGCCGTCTACCAGTCTCCCCTTTTCCACCCGGTAGCTCTGGGCCGCTGCCCCGTTTACCGTCAGGCGGGCGGTGTAGTTTGCGTCAAGCTGGCCGGTTGCGGCGACAAAGTCTGCCAGGGCCAGCACACCGGCGGCAGAGGCCGCTGTGGTGCGCCACCAGCCATCCTGCTGGTTACGCGCAAGATAGCGGGCCAGCCGAGGAAGAGCCGGATCATCGGGCAGAATCCTGCTTAATGCGGAAAGCAGGGCTGCGCTGCCTTCAATGGATGATCGGCCAAGACGCCAGCCATCCTCCGGTTCCGGGAGCCAGGCCGCCTCGCTGTCCCGTGCAAGCCGCTTTGTCAGCTTCTGCAGAAGTGCCGCAGCCGCGGCTTTTTGTCCACGGTTTGCCAGGGCATCGGCAACAGCGATACGGGCTGTGGCCGTCAATGTATCTTCTTGCGCCAGAAGCGCTGCCTCCACCTTCGGGTCGGTGCCGCCATGGGCGGTCAGGGCGCGGTACAAAAAGGCGGCCTGTTCAGGTTCGGCCTGTTTCAACTGCTCCGTCAGCGCCTCTTTGCCACGCTCCAGCATCCCTTGTTCCGGCACGACCCCGGCAGCCATTGCCTTTGCCAGCCCCTGCATCACCAGGGCGGTCAGGTAGCGGTCGCTGCTGCCATTTTTCCACCAGCCCCAGCCACCGTCTTCCTGCTGCATCTCTGCAAGCTGCTTCAGACCCTGGCTAATAATGACTGGCAGCTTCTCTTTGATGGATGCGGGGAAACGCTCTGAATCGTCTTTGAGCAGATTCATGGCGTAGGCGGCAGGGACAAAGCGGGCAATGGTCTGCTCGGTGCAGCCGTAGGGGAAGCTGATCAGCCGCGACAGGGCCGGTACCAGGTTGCCGGCAATGGCGGGGGCGAAGCTGATCCTGAGTATGCCGCTTTCAGGCTCCGCCGGGCCGGGCAGGAGCAGTTCCGCCTGCTGACGCCCGCTGGCCAGTGAAATGGCCGTGGCCTGTTCACGCTTGAGGGAGCGGGGTAACACCGGGAATTCCACCTCCATGCTGTCTTTCCCCTCACTGCCCAGTGCGGAAAGCTGCAAGGTTGCCGGACCAGCTTTCTCAGCCGCTACCAGCACCTCTTTTTTCAGCGCTCCGTTGGCAGGGAGCGTGCCGGTAAAGCCGGTCTCCCCCAAAAGCGTCAGACCGGTTGCGGTAAACCGCCCCTGCACCTGCTGCTCCTGTGCTGCGGCATCGTTGAGTATCCCCGGTATCTCCAGCCTGTCTCCCGCCAGCATGAAGCGGGGCACGGCCAGCCGGGCCATGAACGGCAGACGGCTGATGAAGCTGGCCTGGGCAGAGCCGAAAAAGCTGTCCGCTGTATGCCCGACAGCGGTTGCCCGCCATCTGGTCAGGTTGTCCGGCAGCTCAGCCTCTGCACTTACCACCCCGTGATCATTGGTTGCAAGCAGGGGAAACCAGGCAGCGGTATCCTTGAACAGCTTGCGCACCTTGATCCCGTGCAGATCATCGTTACCGGCCAGCCGGGCCAGATCCTTTGCTGCTCCGCCAAGGTACATCCGCGGGAAGGAGTAGATGGTCTGCACCAGATGATCGCGGCGGCCACGGAAAAAACGGTAGATCTCTTCGCGGATCTCAGGGGCTACGGCAAAGATGGCTTCGTCAACAACGGCAAGCGACAGCTCAGCCTGCACCGGTTTCCCCTCTGCCTCTGCCTGTACGCTGATCTTTGCCCGGTCCCCCGGCGCATAGCTCTCTTTTTCAGGGATTACGGTCAGCTTTAACCTGCCCGGCTGATGCTCCACCTTCAAGAGCCCCTGCTGGTGGAAGAAGCGGCCAGCGGCCACCATGCTGATTGAGACATGGATATTGGGGGCCAGCTCTTCGGTAACCGGAATCTCGATTACCTGCACCGCCTGATTGACCGGAATCGTCCGGCTCTGGTGGATTCTGCGCCCCTCCAGGGTGAAGAGCAGCGTCCCCCCCTGGGCCGGTGTGCGCAGGATCAGCCGGGCGGTTTCACCGATCCGGTAGCTCTTTTTGTCAAACTCCGCCTCAAGCTCGCGGTAGCCGCTTGCCCATCCTTCCCCCTGCTGCCAGACCCAGGCGCCGGTTTCGGCAACACTGCGCCGTTTGGCATCATCAAAGGTCTCGGCCAGCAGACGGTAATAGCCCGGCTTCGGGAAGCCGTAGGCAAAACGGGCCACGCCCCCGTTACCGGTGCGCCCTTCCAGGGTCGTGATCCTGTTCCAGCCAAACGTTTTACTCTTTTTGTCGTACTGCTGCTGCTCAACCAGCACGGTGACCGCACGGTTTGGCTGCTGCTCCCCCTGCCATGTCTGCACCGTGGCTGCAAAACCCGCCTGCTGGTTCGGCTTCAGCAGGTACTGCTCGCTTTTGAGGCTGACAGCCATCTGCGACGGCACAACCGTTACCCTGGTCGAAGCTGAGACCTGACGGCCGGAAAGATCGGTTACCTCGGCCTCAATGCTGTAGAAAAGCGGCTTTTCATGGCTTCCGGCAGGCACGGTGAAGACGGCCTCCCCGGCCTGGTCAAGCAGGGCTTCCCCTTCCCCCAGAAACTCATTGTAGCCGCCAAACTGCTGCTCCTCCCCAAAGCTGCCGCCCCCCTGCTCATCCCGTTGCCAGGGCTGGCTGTAGACCCGCCAGACCAGCTTACCGCCTGCCGCCGGAGCGCCAAAGTAATAGCGGGCAGCAAGCGCAAGCGGTATCTGCTCACCGGGCAGCACAAACTGCTTATCCGAGGAGAGCTTCACCTCGAACTCCGGTTTGCGGTACTCCAGAACCTGGAAACTGCCCTGCCAGGCACCGCCGTCAGCAGTGGCGACAATGCTGTAATGCCCAAGAGCCGCCCCCTGCGGCAGGGTAAACCGTCCGCTGAAAGAACCGCTGGCAGAGCTGGTGACGCTCTCTTCAAACAGTGCCGTATCGTGGGGATCAGCAACCCTGATCGCCACCTTTGTTACGGCAGGCAGCCGGTAGTCATCACCAGCGTGCTGACGCAGCACCCCTTTGTAAAAAACGGTCTGGCCGGGACGGTAGGCAGTGCGCTCTGTGTAGAGATACCCCTTCAGGTCAGCGGTTTTCCGCTCTGCGGCAGACTCTGAAGCGGCCAGGGGCAGGATCGCCAGGCTGTTGCCATGCTGCCCCACGACCCGGCTGCCTGACCGCGTAACATTCCAGTCGGCAGTGCCGTTCGTATCGGTGGTGACAACCTGGTGCCCCTTGTCCCCCGACAACCGTACCCCGGCAAGGGGTTTGCCGCTTTTTATGTCAACCGCCTGGATAAAGGTGGTGTCCGGCGCCGATTTGGCCACCAGCGCCAGATTTGTGGCGACAACAGCGGCTTTTGCCGTGGCCTGCCCGCTGTGCAGATGCAGCAGATAGACACCGGCAGGCAGGGGCGGCAGTTTGAAGCGGGCCTGGCTGCGGTGCCGGTTTTTAGTTTTTTTAAGGGTGACCTTAAAGGTTTGCACTGATTTCAGCCCTGCACTCTCAAGCGCTTCCGGTTTGCTGAAATCAATCTCCCCCCGTATCACCCGCTCTGCCGGAATCTGAAAAATGGTGGCTTGCACCTGTTCGGTCCAGAGGCCGTTGGCCCGGAGTGTGACCTCCTTGTCGGCCAGGATGGTGTCGCCGTACAGCTCAAGCTGCAGTTCAGGGGGGGCAGGGGTTGCATCCAGCGTCAGGTTCCCTTTTTCACCTTCGGCAAGAGTGATGCGCTTTTCTGCCCGCATCAGCCGCTCATCAGCAAACGAGACGGTATAATCGCCAGGGGGCAGCCCCCCCAGGGTCAGGCTGCTGTTCTCCTTAAACCGCTCCATCCGCCAGACGCTTTTACCGCTGAGAGTAACCTGAGCACCTCGCAATGAGCTGATATGGCGGTTGGGGAGAAGTTTCCCGGCAACCTCGAGCGAGGCGGCGCGGCGGATAATCAGATTCCCCATCTGCAACTGTTTACCTGGCGCAGGCTGGGGATACTGGGATTTTTCAAACACAAAGCCGGGCTGCTCAAGGTTCAGGTCATGGCCGCCGCTCTCAACATCCTCAAAGGTAAAAACCCCGTTCTTATCGGTAACAGCGCTGAAAAACCGGTCCAGCGTCAGCTTGAAACCGCTGTGCGCCGTGCCGGCGGCATCGGTCAGTCTGCCGGAAAGGGTCGCCCCTTTGCGCAGCCAGACGGTCGTACCCTGCTTCGGCTGCTCATTCAGGTAAAGGTAGTTGCGGCTGGTTCCCAGCCCTTTGGACACAACCAGAAACTGGTAGGCGCCCCTGGGGAGCGTCACAGCGGCATTGCCGCCTGCATCGGTTCTGACCGCCATACGCTGCCTGGGGCGCTCGTCCCCCTCCATAAACCTGATCTCCGCACCGGCGACAGGCTGGTTGCTGTCGGCAGACAGTACCTGTACCTGCACCTTGTAGGCCGGCGCAGCGGCTTTGGCGGCATGCAGCGGGGGGCAGAACAGCAGGGAAAGACTCACAAGAGAGAGGGCAGCAAGCAGGCGGCGCATACAAGACTCCTTTAATCACCCGGCAGTATGTACAGGACAGCCAGGTTGCCGTACATAGTAATTTTAATCATGTTTCCAGGCGCTGCGTGGGGACGGGCCAGGATAGATCAATCCCCTTTCTGCTGTCCACTTCTGATCCACTCCGCCTGAAACCGGTACAACCGCACCCCTGCGCTCTGTTCATGGAGCCCCAGCCGGCGCAGGGCAGAGCGCCAGGCATAATGGGCGGTTCTGGCCTCTCCGGGCACGATGGCCACACCGTGTCCATCCCCCCGTTCCAGCAGTAGCCCCTCATGGTGCGGGTTGATCAGCCGCCAGTCATGAACCGGCCGGGGTGGCTGCGGAAAGGTGATCTGAATCTGGGCTTCCTGAGCCAATGCCGGAGTAAGCTGTGCAGAACGGGGGTCGTGTATCAGCGCCAGACGGATATTGTCAGCGATCTCGTCACTGAGCCTGCTGTGGCGGGGGGTGAAGCTGCCAAAGCAGGCCATGACCTTCCCTTTGACAAAAAAGGTGACAAAGCAGGCCCGCTGTTGGCTGGCTACCGCCATATCCGGCGCGGCAGGGGGCGGTTCTTGAACAAGCCGGGCACGCATCACCCGGCGGGCATGGTCCAGCAGAAGCTGCTGCTCTCCCGGTGCCATTGGCTCAGCCGCTGCAGTGGTGGCAAGGGTAAGGCACAGGATACCCATGATGAGCCGGCTCAGCTTCATGGCGCTTCTGTGCTGATGATCCGGCTGGGGGGTGGGTAGGTGTCCCGTGAAATCAGTTCTGTCCGGCTGGTGCCGTTTCTGGTGGTGATCCGCACGGTTTCGGTTGCAAAGCCGCTTCCCCCCGGCTGTTCCGCTGTGCCGGCACCTTTGCCCAGCAGCACCGTGTCCGGCAGAAGCCGTGTACGGCTGACCCTGATCTCGGTGCTGAACGGTTTTTCCCTGGTCGCGTAAAATGATGTGGTGATGCGGTTTTGGTCTACGGACATCCGCAACTGCAGCGGCTGCTGGTGGGGATTTTTTAGCTTTAGGTCCTTGCGCCAGGAGGAGATGGTGGCATCGCGGCCAGGCGGTATATGCCCCACGGCGCGGGAATGGGGGTGCCGCTCCACCACCTGCATCCCGGCCAGAAGCCCGGCGTTGTAGATGGTGGAGGCAAGCTGGCAGATACCGCCGCCCGGCGTATCCAGCATCCGGCCGCTGGCGGTGATCATTGGCGCGGCCTGATACCCTTTGCCGGTATCCCTGGCGCCAACCAGTTGATTGAAGCTGAACATCCCCCCCGGCGGTATGATGGTGCCGTCAAGGTCACGGGCTGCCGTGCTGCTGTTATGCCGCTGCTCTTGCGAGCGGAGGTGCAGTGAGGTGCTGTACCCCCCCCAAAGGTGGCTGAAGCTGTTTTCCAGGGCTGAAGATGCCCGTCCGGTGCAGATGCAGAGCAGCAGAGCGACTACAAGGACAACGTTCGGGCAGAGGCGTGTACGGTTGTTCATTGGGGTTGGGGGACAGAACGCCGTCTGTTCCACGAGCCTGACAACCGCACGGTAGTGGTAACGCTTTGCAAGGGACACTGCGGTTTCTCCCGTGTCATTGCCTTTGGCGAGCAGCATGCGACGCGACGCGTCTGCTGCAAGCTGCTGCCGGTAACGCTGGTGCGGAGCGCGAACCGAAAGCGCTATCAGAACTCCTGCGGCATGGCCTTCACCTGGGCCGCCGTAAAGACCGGGCCGTCCTTGCAGACGTAGACATTGCCCACGTTGCAGCGGCCGCACTTGCCCAGGCCGCATTTCATGCGGTTCTCAAGCGTCGTGTAGACCTGGGTGTCGCTGAAGCCGAGTTTTTCCAGCACCGGCAGGGTGAACTTGATCATGACCGGCGGCCCGCAGACCAGGGCGATGGTGTTCTCCGCCGACGGGGCCGCCTCTTCGAGGATGGTGGGGACGAATCCCACCTTGCCGTCCCAGGCAGGGCCGTTGCCGCCGGGGTCCACGGTCTTGACCAGCCGCACGTCGCTGCGCTCCTGCCACTCCGTCAGTTCCCGCTTGTAGACCAGGTCCGCCTCGGTCCTCGCCCCGTAGACGATGGTGATGTCGCCGAACTTGTCCCGCCAGTCCAGGCAGTTCCAGATCAGGGTGCGGAGCGGCGGCAGGGCGATGCCGCCGGCCACGAACACCAGGTTTTTGCCGAAGAACTGCTCGACGGGAAAGGAGTTGCCATAGGGGCCGCGTACCCCCATGGTGTCTCCCACCTCCAGGCGGCGCAGCGCCTCGGTGACCCGCCCCACGGAGCGGAAGCAGCACTCAATGTACCCCTGCCGGGTGGGGGATGAAGCGATGCAGAAGGTGGATTCCCCTGCCCCGAAGGCGGAGTATTCGGCAAACTGACCGGCCCGGAAACTGAAGCTGTCGCGCAACTGCTCATCCTGAAATACCAGCCTGAGGGTGCGCACATCCGGGGTTTCGTCGATGATCTCCTCGACGGTGGCCAGTTGGGGAAGATAGATATTGCTGCCCGCGCTACTGTTCGAACACATCAGGTTGCTTCCTTCCCGCCAAGTTTGGCGGCCAGCTCGGTAAACGCCGGCCCCTTGACCTTCAGCTCCACCGGCCGGTTGTTGTCGCCGAAGCCGATGGTCACCAGCCCACCCACCAACTGGTGCTCCATTTCCGCAAACAGCACCGAGCGCGGGTTCACCAGCAGGTTGCCGGACTGCACAAAGCCCCGCTGCTTCAGCTCGGCGATAAAGGCCTCCTGCTCCGCCCTGGCCACCTTCTTGAAGAGCTGCTTCCTGACCACGGCACCGTCGAACCAGACATCCATCATCCGGCTGTTGTCGCTCACCAGCGGGTTATCTTCCGGGGTGGTCATCTGGGCCGCCGCCACCCGATCGCAGTTGATGAATCGTTCCATGGCTCCCTACTTTGTGCTGATTTCGTCAACAATGGCGGCGATATCGATCCCCACCGGGCAGAGGCGGATACAGCGGCCGCAACCGGTGCAGAGGGTCTGGCCGAACTTGTCGTCGTAGTATTTGAACTTGTGCATGATCCGGTTGCGGTAGCGCTTGGGCTGCTGGTCCCGGGGGTTGTGGCCCGAGGCGTGATGGGTGAACTTCCAGAAGCCGCAGGCATCCCAGTTCTTGCGCCGCTTGCCGGCCTTCTCGGTCCCTTCGTCCACGATGTCGAAACAGTGGCAGGCCGGGCAGACAAAGGCGCAGAGGCCGCAGCCGACGCAACGGGTAGCGATGCCGTCCCAGGCCGGGTCTTCGAAGTGCGTGTCCAGCCAGGCCTTGACCCTGGCCAGGTCGATCCGTTCCACCTGCGGTTCGGCCAGGGGGAGCGGCTCGTGGTCCGATGACGGGGAGAACAGCCCCCGATGCTGCTGCAGCAGCGCCTCCCCTTTTTCGGTGCAGGCAGCGCAGCGGTATCCGCCGCCGCTCATGGGTGTCAGAAACAGATCACTTCCGGCTGTGGCGGCTGGCGACAGCCCCACGGCCGTGCAGAAGCAGGCATCGTCGGCACTGGTGCAGGCCAGGCCGATGACGGTGGTCTTGCGGCGGCGTTCCAGGAAGAACTCGTCCTGGTAGTCCCAGGAGAAGACCGCGTCCAGTACCGGCACGGCGGCGGCGTCGCAGGGGCGCACGCCGAACAGCACCGTTTCCGGAAACAGGGCGGGATCGACGGTCTGCAGCGTCACCTGCTGCCCTTCCTTGCGGTAGGACATGATATCCTCGCACAGGGGAAAGAACGCCTCCTTGCCGGAGCGGCGGGGCAGCTGGTCAAGGACCAGTTCCGCGGCATTCTGCAGCGGCTCGTACAGGACGGTGCCGGCGTTCAGCCGAGGAGCCACCACCCGCGTACCGGCGGCAATCAGGGTATTCAGGAACGTGTTCAGATTATGTGCTGAGATGAAGGTGTGCATGGAAAACCTTTTCACTGCCGTTCCGGCAGCGGTTCGTCCTTATTTGATGAAGCTCTGGTCGTCCTTTTCGGTAAAGGTGGCCAGGGGACCCGTGTCGTTGACCTCAAGACCGGCCTCGTAGGCGTACAGTTCCTTCAGCTCCTTGGCCATCTTGCGGTTCAACAGGTTGAGCGGAATATCCATGGGGCAGACCCGCTCGCACTCGGCGCAACCGGCGCAACGGCCGGTCAGGTGCATGGCCCGCACCACGTGCCAGGCGAAGTTCCCGGCAGGTCGGGGGGTGGTCTCCACCATCTGGGGTTTGTTCCGGTCGCAGAGGCACTGCTCGCAGAAGCAGAACGGGCAGACCTGGCGGCAGGCGTAGCATTTGACGCACTTGCTGAACTGCTCTTTCCAATAGGTCCACCGCTCCGCAGGGGACATGGCCTCCAGCCGGGCGATCTCGGCGCTGTAACGGGCCTCCAGTCGGGGGGGCGTCGCCTGCTGGGAGGGAAGGAAGTCACAGCCCACGGGCAGGTGGACGTCGCACTCGCGGCATTTCGGCGCAATGTTCTCCCCGGTCAGCGGCGAATCCGGCCGGATGGTGGAGGCCAGCACCCCGACGCAGGGAACCCCGATCAGGTACAGATCCTCCCGCTTCAACTGCGACTCCCCCATCAGCCCCACCAGGGCCTTCAGGTCGCACCCCTTGACCACGATGCCGATCCGGCCGGTCTTGGGGATCTCCTTCTTGGCCTTGGTCAGGTAAACGGCGAGGTTATTGACGCAGGATTCGCTGAAGATCAGCCGGGAGGCATCCCCGGCACTGGTGATCACCACCGGCTGGGTCGCGCCGGTACGGCGGGCTGCTGCGTAGCCGACCACGGCGGAGACGGCGCCGTCGGCGAGAATCCGCTGCGCCTCCTCGCGAATCGCTTCGCTGATGGAGCTGTAGATGGTTGTATCGATGGTAGTCATAAACGGTTCCGGTATCCCTAACGGGTTGTCGAAAAACTCAGGTTGTTCAAAAATAGTCAGATCGTCGCACCCGGAGCCCCCCCGAGGAGGCGTAGCTGCGCTACGCCGCACAAGGATGGTTTCGAGGACGGCGGCGAGATGGCTGTTTTTCAACAACCTGCTAAATCTGGTTATAAGCTTCCTGCAGTTCCGGCGTGTCGATGGCCCCGGACCACTGTTCCTCCAGGGCCAGCTCCCGGAACTCCCGCATCGGTCCCATGGCGCGCACCCGCTCGGTCAGTTCGGTGACCACCTCCACCCATTTCCCCCCCTCGGCGGCGGAGACCCAGGAAAACTGCAACCGGTTCAGGTCCACGCCGACGAACTCCAGCAGTTTGCGGAAGGCGGCGAAACGGCGCCGGGCATGGAAATTACCGGCAATGTAGTGGCAGTCGCCGGGATGGCAGCCGGACACCAGCACGCCGTCGGCCCCCTGCTGGAATGCCTTGAGGATGAACACCGGGTCGATACGGCCGGTGCAGGGAAACTTGAGCACCCGCACGTTGGCCGGATACTGCATGCGGCTGGTGCCGGCCAGGTCGGCCCCGGCGTAGGTGCACCAGGTGCAGACAAAGGCGATGATCTTCGGTTCGAAGTCGTGTTTCTGTTTTTCAGGGTGCATTCGTAATTCCCTTGTATGGCTAGTCGGACAAGTCTGACCGGTCGGACCTGTCCGATTTTAGAGCGCCTCAATCATGGCCACGATCTGCTCATCGGTGTAGCCGTCCAGTTCCACCGACTTGGACGGGCACGTAGCCTGACAGGTGCCGCAGCCGCCGCAGACACCGGGGTTGACGTAGGCCACCACCTTGACCAGATTCCCCTGGCGGTCGCGGATTTCCTTCTCCTCCACCGCGCCGTAGGGACAGACCTTCTTGCAGTAGAAGCAGGCAACGCAACCGGCCTCTTTGACCTTGGCCACGATCGGCTCCCGCTCCAGCTTGTCCTTGGCAAAGAGGGTCATCACCTTGGCGGCGGCGGCGGATGCCTGGGAGACGGTATCGGGGATATCCTTGGGCCCCTGGCAGGCCCCGGCCAGATAAATACCGGCGGTGGCGCACTCCACCGGACGCAGCTTGGCGTGGGCCTCGGAGTAAAAGTGGTACTTGTCGTAGGAGATCCCCAGCTTCTGGGCCAGCAGGTCGGCGCCGGGCCGCGGTTGCACCGCCGTGGCCAGCACCACCAGATCGGCCTCGATCTCCACCTGCACCCCCACGGCGATGTCGCTGCCCATCACCACGACCTTGTCCCCCTTCTGGTACAACCGGGAGACCATGCCGCGGACATAGACCGCCTCTTCCTCCTCGATGGCGCGCCGCCAGAACTCGTCGTAGCTCTTGCCCGGCACCCGGGCATCCATGAAGAAGACATAGGCCTGGCCGTCATGCACCTTGTGCTTGTAGAGCATGGTGTGCTTGGCGGTGTACATGCAGCAGATCTTGGAGCAGTAGGAGATCCCCTTTTCCCGCGCCCGGGAGCCGACGCACTGGATGAAGACCACCTGTTTCGGCTCCCTGCCGTCGGAGGGACGCAGGATCTTGCCGCCGGTGGGGCCGGAAGCCGAGGCCAGGCGCTCGAAGGTCATGCCGTCGATGACATCGGGGATTTTGCCGTGGCCGAACTCGCCGTACCCTTTGATAAACGAGCCCTTGGGCTTTTCGCTGATGTTATAGAGGTCAAAGCCGGTGGCCACCACGATGGCTCCCACCGGTTCCACCACCAGCCGGTCCTCCTGCTCGTAATCCACGGCGCCGGGGCCGCAGACCTTCTGGCAGAGGCCGCACTTGCCGGTTTTGAACTTGGTGCAGTGTTCCCGGTCGATGACCGGGGTGTTGGGCACGGCCTGGGGGAACGGCACGTAGATGGCCGGCCGCATCCCCAGGTTGCAGTCGAAGCTGTTGGGGATTTTTTTGATGGGGCACTTCTCCATGCAGACCCCGCAGCCGGTGCATTTCTGCTCGTCAACCGAGCGGGCCTTCTTGCGGATGGTGACCTGGAAGTTGCCGATGTAGCCGTCCACCTGCTCAACTTCGCTGAAGGTGTGAAGGGTAATATTGGGATGATTGGCAACATCCACCATCTTGGGGGTCATGATGCACTGGGAACAGTCCAGGGTGGGGAAGGTTTCCGAAAGCTGGGCCATGTGGCCGCCGATGGACGGCTCCCGCTCCACCAGCACCACCTGGTGGCCGGCGTCGGCTATATCCAGGGCAGCCTGGATACCGGCAATACCGCCACCGATGACGAGTGAGCGCTTGGTGACCGGCACGGTGATGGTGGGGAGCACCCGGTTCTTCTTGACCCGCTCCACCATCATGCCGACGATTTCTATCGCCTTTGCCGTGGCCTCGTCCCTGTTCTCGTGAACCCAGGAGCAGTGCTCGCGAATGTTGGCCATCTCACAGAGGAACGGGTTGAGTCCCGCCGCCTCCACCGCCTTGCGGAAGGTCTTCTCGTGCATCCGGGGAGAACAGGCGGCAACCACCACATGGGAGAGACGCTGCTCCTGGATGGCCTTTTTCAGCAGCCCCTGCCCCGGGTCGGAGCACATGTACTTGTAGTCGGTGGCGAAGGCCACGCCGGGCAGCTTCCCGACCTCGGCAGCCACCCGCTCCACATCAACGGTCCTGGATATGTTCTCGCCGCAATGGCAGACAAATACGCCGATTCGTGACATCTACAGCAACCCTTTCTCTTTGAGCAGCGGCATGGGATCCACAATCAGGGCTTCGAGTCCCAGCCGGTCCGGCGTAAGCCCGCAGGCCATGCCCACCAGCTGGGTGATATAGAACACCGGCAGGCCGTACGTGGTGTAGTGGGCGCTTTCGATCTCCTTCTGGCGGATGTCCAAGTTGCCGTGACAGAGGGGGCAGCCCACCATGATGCAGTCGGCTCCCGCGTCCCGCGCCGACTCCAGGATGGCGTTGGACAGCTGCAGCACCACGCCGGGGCGGGAAAGGGTAAAGTTGGCGCCGCAGCACTCCAGGCGATGGCTCCAGGGCACTGCCGTTCCTCCGACAGCCTCGACAACCTGCTCCATGATGGTGGGGGCTTCCACGCAGTCCAGGTTGGGTACTTCGGGCGGACGGGTGAGCAGGCAGCCGTAGTAGCAGGCCACCTTCAGGCCGGACAAGGGTCGCGACGCCTTGGTTGTCAGCTTCTCCAGCCCGTAATCCCGCGCCAGGATCTCCAGCAGGTGCTTGACGTTTCGGTCGAGTTTGAGCGGGGCATCCAGCGCCTTCTCCACCTGCCGGCGCTTGGCCTCGTTCTCTTCAAGGGTGTGCTGGGTGAACTTCAACCGGGAAAAGCAGGCGGCGCAGGCAACGGCCACATCGCCGAACACCTGTTCGGCCAGCTCCAGGTTCTTGGCACAGAGGGAGAGCGACAACAGTTCGTCAACATTGTGAGCCGGTGTTGCGCCGCAGCAGAACCAGTCCGGTACCTCGGTCAGCTCCACGTCGAGCGCGGAAAACAGTTCCCGGGTCGAGAGATCATACTCTCCCGCCGAGGCGTGGAGGGAACAGCCGGGATAATAGGCGTAGGAGAGCGAACTCATAGGGCCTCGCCTTTCTTGCGCATCTCTTCGATCCGTTGGAAGATTTTCTCGATTTCGTTCATATTTTTATTCTTTTGATGAAACATCTTCAGCTTGCCTTTGGTGAGCAGCCTGGGCCCGAGCATGAAGTCCTTGAGCAGCTTGCCGCTCTTCAGGTTGAAGACGGCAGCGAGACGCATCTCATACTGCCGGCCATAGGTGCGGATATTGTCCAAGAACAGCTTGTTGGCCAGCTGGACGTAGCTTTCCTTGGACGGCCCTTCGTAATCCCAGGAGAGCTTGCGCAGCGCGTCCATGATTGAAGCAAGGTGCACCTTGTTGGGACACCGGCTGGAACAGGTCTCGCAGGAGGCGCAGTACCAGATGGAGCGACCTTCCAGAATCCGGCGCCATTGCCCCAGTTGCAGCAGCCGCACGATCCGGTTGGGGGGGTGGTCCATGAAGGTCGCCATGGGACAACCGGCCGAACATTTGCCGCACTGGAAGCAGCGCCGGACCGAAGTGCCGGACAATGCCTCCACTTTTCTGACCACGTCCAGCTCCATGGTTTTCTGCGATATGACCATCTTTTTCTTGCTGCTCATATACCTCACCCAATCCGCGGGGAATAGCTCTGCCTTCGTGACGTTCTAGTCATACAAGAGCGATCATTTTTAATGCAACTAAAATTTTACCATTAAACTAAAGTTTGACCGAGGTGACATAAAAAAGCGGCGTCCTGGGAAGGAACGCCGCCTGTAAAAGCCAAACCGTGTAACACCGTCAGATCAACTTTACCGCCTGCTGGGCAAACTGGAGCAGCAGCGAGGGAACAATACCCGGGATCAACGAACCAGCGACGGATATAACCAGCGCAAGGGACACGGGCGCGCCTACGCGTACCCAGTCGAACTCTTCATCGGCAGGCTTCATGTACATGTAGACCATCACGCGCAGGTAGTAGTAGACCGAGGCAGCGCTGTTCAGCACGCCGATGATGACCAGCCAGAGGTAGCCCTGCTCCAGAGCGCCGGAAAAGAGGTAGAACTTGCCGATGAAGCCGGCGGTAGGAGGCATACCGGCCAGTGAGAACAGGAAGAGCGACATGACGGCTGCCAGCAGCGGACGCTTGTGACCGAACCCGGCGAAATCCTGTACCGTACCGTTTGTCTCGCCCTGCTTGCCAACCAGCACGATCACGGCAAAGGCACCGATGTTCATGAAGGCATAGGAGAGCATGTAGAAAAGGATACCGGTGGTGCCAGTGGCGTTGGCGGCGACAAAACCGACCAATGCATAGCCGGCATGCGCGATGGAGGAGTAAGCCAGCATCCGCTTGATATTATCCTGGCGCAGTGCCGTCAGGTTACCAATGGTCATGGTCAGTACGGCGAGAATCCAGAGCAGCTCGGTCCACTGGACCATCAACGTCGGGAACGCCACCAGGAACAGACGCAGGAAGGCGGCAAAACCGGCAGCCTTGGGACCGGCGGACATGAAGGCGGTCATCGGTGTCGGTGCCCCTTCATAGACATCGGGAGTCCACATGTGGAAGGGAGCAGCGGCGATCTTGAAGGCAAAGCCGGTGAGAATGAGGAGCATACCGGCCAGCAGCAGGGTGTTGCTTTGATCGATTCCCGTCTGCGCGATGGTAGCAGCGATCTTAGCAATGCGGGTCGTACCGGTAACGCCGTAAATCAACGCCATGCCGTAGAGCAGGAAACCGGTTGAGAAGGAGCCGAGCAGAAAATACTTCAAGCCGGCCTCGTTGGATTTAAGGGTTGCGCGATGGAATCCGGCAAGCACATACAGGGTAATCGACATCAGCTCCAGACCGAGGAAAACGGTCATCAAATCGGTGCCGGACGCCATCAGCATCATACCGGTGGTGGCAAACAGGATCAGGGGATACAGTTCGCCATGGTTACAGTTTTCCCGCTCCATGTACTGATCGCTGATCAGTACTGCCAGTCCCGCGGACACCAGGAAGGTGAGCTTGAAGAAGATGGCAAAGTTGTCGAGAACCACCGAACCGCTGAAGCTGGAAATATTCTGACCCCACCCGCTGGCAGCAGAACATCCCGCACCTATGATGCCCAGTAACGAGAGCCAGGTCAGATACGTTTTTTGCCTGGATGGAACAAAGACATTAACCAGCAGCAGCACCATAGCCATGATAGACAGAATGACTTCCGGCATGATGGTCGCCAGGTTAATCGTCGCAAAAAGTTGGGCCACATTGATTTCCATTTAACTGTCCTCCAGTAACGTTGAAACGGTAGAGACTAGTGCGCTGCCGGCTGAGCAGCAGGTTGCGGCGTTGCGACCGGCTCCGTCATGGCGGGCTGTGCCTCGGGCATGACAACCTGTACCGGCTTCTGCTGGGGCTTGGTCTGGGCGATGACCTTCTTGATGGACGGCGTCATCTTCTCGATGAACGGGTTGGGATAGACACCGATAACAAAGATCAGGGCAATCAGCGGAACCATGATGGCGATTTCACGGGCATTGAGATCATCGAGCTTCTGATTCTTCGGGTTATCGAGCTCACCGAACATTACCCGCTGGAACATCCAGAGCATGTAAACCGCAGCCAGAATGACGCCGCTGGTGGCGATGATGGCGTACCAGCGCAGGCTGCTCTCATACGCACCGATCAGGATCAGGAATTCACCCACGAATCCGTTGGTTCCCGGCACGGCAATGGACGACAGCGTGACGATCATGAAGATGACCGTGAAGATCGGCATCTGCTTGGCAAGGCCACCAAAGTCACTGATCAGGCGGGTATGCCGCCGCTCGTAGATAAAGCCAACGATAAGGAACAGGGCGCCGGTCGAAATACCGTGGTTGATCATCTGCATCATACCGCCGGTCAGTCCCTGCTCATTCAGGGCAAAGAGGCCGAGCATGACGTAGCCCAGGTGGGCAACCGAGGAGTAGGCAACCAGTTTTTTGACATCTTCCTGCACCATCGCCACCAGTGCCGCGTAAATGATACCAATGACCGACAGCACCGCGATCAGCGGTGTAAACTGTGCCGTTGCCTCCGGAAAGAGCGGCATGGCAAAGCGAATGTAGCCGTAGGTACCCATCTTCAGCAGAATGGCCGCCAGAATGACCGAGCCTGCGGTAGGTGCCTCGGTGTGAGCATCAGGCAACCACGTGTGCAGCGGGAACATCGGCACCTTGATGGCAAAGGCGAAAGCAAATGCCAGGAACAGCCAGGTTTGCGTCGCTGGATCAATCTTCAGGCTGAAGAAATGCACCAGGCTGAAATCAGTGATACCGGTCTTTGTACCGAGGAAGTAGAGATAGATCAGGGCCACCAGCATCAGCAGCGATCCGACCATGGTGTAGACGAAGAACTTGACCGCAGCGTAAACGCGGTTCTTGCCCCCCCAGATGCCGATGATGAAGTACATCGGGATGAGCATGACTTCCCAGAAAATGTAGAACAGGAACAGATCCAGCGCAATAAAGGCGCCCAGCATGCCGGTTTCGAGCAGCAGCAGACAGATCATGTACTCCTTGACCTTGTCCTCCACGGCGGTCCAGGTGGACAGGACTGCAATCGGCATGATGAAGGTCGTCAGAATGACCAGCCAGATGGTGATACCGTCAATGCCGACGTGGTAACGCATGGCAAAGGGACCGGCAGCTATCCAGGGCACATTTTCAACGAACTGGAAGTCCGCAATCGTCTGGAAGCCGGTGAGCACGGGAAGGGAGACCACAAAAGTGGCGACAGTGGTCAGAAATGCTACCGTCCGCAGCACGCCCTTGCTCTCCTTCGGGATAAAGAGCAGCAGCAGCACCCCCGCAATCGGCAGAAACGTCATCAGGCTCAGAATGTTACTCATTGAATCTGCTCCTTTGTACAGAGTAAGAACTGTAAGTTACTTGAACAGGTAGTAGCCGAGGATGACCACCACGCCAAACGCCATGGTCCATGCATAGCTGTATACCTGACCGGTCTGCAAGTAGCGCACGACGCCACCGAAGGACATGACGACATGAGCAACACCGTTCACCAGACCATCGACCACCACAACGTCGAACCCTTTCCAGAGGAACCTGCCCAGCGCTTTGCAGGGGTTGACGAACACGAAGTCATAGAGCTCGTCGATATACCACTTGTTGAAGACCGCCCGGTGCAGCGCCGGGAAGGCAGCGGTAAACTTGGCCGGTAGTGTCGGGTTCGTCACGTACAGATAGGCAGCAAGGGAGATACCGATGACGGCAATGACCACCGAGGTTCCCATCAGCCCCCACTCCAGCGCATGGCTGTGGTGATGAGCGGCATGGGCATTTGCTGCCATGTAGGCGTTGGCGTTGGCAAAGACCGGATGCAGATAGTGCTCAAGATAGTTGGGAATACCGCCGAGAGCGTCACCGATCAGCTTGGGAACACCGATGTAACCGCCGATGACCGACAGGATCGCCAGAACGATCAGGGGAATGACGATGACGGCCGGAGATTCATGCAGGTATTTTTCCGCACCTGCCTTGATACGGCACTCGCCAAAGAAGGTCATGAAAACCAGCCGGAACATGTAGAAGGCGGTCAGGCCGGCTGCAATCGCTCCCAGCGCCCAGAGGAACGTGTTCAGTCCGCCGTGCAGGGGGTTGGCAAATGCCATCCAGAGAATCTCGTCCTTGGAAAAGAAGCCGGAGAATCCGGGAATACCGGCAATAGCGATGGTTGCCAGCAGGAAGGTCAGGAAGGTCAGCGGCATATGCTTCTTCAGCCCTCCCATGTTGCGCATATCCTGGGGATCGTCGTGAGAATGGACATGGTGCAGCGCAATATGCATGGAGTGAATGACGGCGCCGGAGCCGAGGAACAGGCAGGCCTTGAAGAACGCATGGGTCATCAGATGGAACACACCGGCGGTAAAGGCGCCGACACCCATGGCCAGCACCATGTAGCCGAGCTGGGAAACCGTTGAATAGGCAAGCACCCGCTTGATGTCGTTTTGTGCCGTGCCGATGGTCGCTGCGAACAATGCGGTACAGGCGCCGACAACTGCGATGACAACCATGGTTTCGGGGGCGCGGACAAAAACGTAGCTCATGCGGCCGATCATGTAGACACCGGCGGTAACCATGGTAGCGGCATGGATCAGGGCTGAAACCGGCGTCGGACCTTCCATGGCGTCGGGCAACCAGGTGTAGAGGGGAATCTGAGCCGATTTACCGGTGGCGCCCAGGAAAAAACAGAGCGTGATCAGCGTCACCACGCCGCCGGTGGGCAGCAGGTGTGCATTCTGGGACAGCTCGGTAAACTTGATGGTCCAGACGTTATGATTCTGACCGAAGTACCAGAACAACCCGAATATCCCCAACAGGAAGCCGAAATCACCGACCCGGTTCATGACGAACGCCTTCTTGCCAGCGTCTCCAGCGGACTTCTTTTTGAAGTAGTAGCCGATCAGCAGGTAGGAGCAGAGACCCACCCCTTCCCAGCCAACAAACATGAGCAGCAGGTTGTTACCCAGCACCAAGAGCAGCATGGAGAAGATAAACAGGTTCAGGTAGGCGAAGAACCGGTAGAATCCTTCCTCACCGTGCATGTAGCCGATGGAGTAGAGATGAATCAGGGAGCCGATACCGGTGACGATCAGGATCATCAGGCATGACAGCGGGTCGATCAGGAAGGCAATGTCAGCGTTGAAGTTCCCGGCTGTGATCCAGGTAAAGAGCTTGACATCGACAACCCGGCCGTTTTCCGGCAACGAGATCAACCCCAGGAAGGTCTTGCACGATACGATAAACGAGGCAAACACCGCCAAGGTCGCAATACCGCCGATTACTGTCTCATTCTTGATTTTCTTCCCCAGCAGACCGTTTATCAAAAATCCGATGAGGGGAAACAGGGGAATCAGCCACACGTTCTCAAACATTGAGATACTCCTTTATTCGTCTTTTCCTATCCGTTCAATCAGGTCCGGTGGGGGTACGGCCTACCACTTCATCGCGCTGGCATCATCAACGTCAATGGACGCACGGTTGTTGAAAAATGCTATGATCAGCGCCAGACCGACCGCTGCCTCGGCAGCGGCAACCGTCATGATGAAGAAGACAAATACCTGCCCGTCAAGGTTGCCGAGATGACGGGACAGTGCAACAAAGGTGAGGTTTACTGCATTCAGCATCAGTTCGATACACATAAACATGACAATCACGTTTTTGCGCACCAGTACGCCGATGGTACCGATTGAGAAGAGTACCGCACTGAGGATCAGATAGTTCGACAGGTTATCCATAGCAATAAACCCCTAGGAAAGATTTCGTTTCGCCAGAATGACAGCACCGACAATGGCAGACAGCAGCAGTATCGAGGTGATTTCGAACGGCAGAATGAACTCGGTGAACATGACTGCGCCGATCAACTCGGTATGGCCAACCTGGTTGATGATGTTCGGCGTAATCGGGCCGGCCAGTTCGAATGCCTTGCCACGGGCAAGGAACGATCCTGCGGTCAACAGGGTCATAATGCCGATGACCGTGCCGAGGGCGCTGTTGTGGAACGACTTCTTGTTGGCATCCGACCTGATGTTCAACAGCATGATGGTAAAGACGATCAGAACCATGATCGCGCCCGCGTAAACGATGACCTGAACGACGGCCATGAACGGCGCCTGCAACATGACGTAGAAGGTCGCGATACAGAAGAAGGTCAGGATCAGCGACAGGGCGCTATTGATCGGGTTCTTGCAGGTGACGACCAGCAGAGCCGAGACAACCGCCGCAATACTGACCAATGCAAAAAAGAGGGCTGAAATGTCCATGTACTGCGCTCCTTTATTTCTTTTCTAAGAGTCGTTCCTTGCTGAACACAAAGTCTTCCCTGCGATAGTTGGCAAGCTCGAACTCACCGGTCATTTTAAGCGCGTCAACCGGGCAGGCTTCTACGCAGTACCCGCAGAAAATGCAGCGCAACATGTCGATCTCGTACACTGCGGCAAACTTGTCGTGGTTCGCATCCTCACCGGCTTCAACCCGGATACATTTGGCCGGGCAGACCGTGGGACAAAGATAGCAGGCCACGCATTTCGCGCGATCATGGGAAACCTTGAGGGCGTGCAGGCCGCGGAAACGCTCCGCCACCTTGGGCTTCTCTTCCGGATACATCAGGGTAATCGGCTTCTTGAAGAGATGCGAGAGGGTGATCTTCATTCCTTGTATGATGGGTGTAAACGGATTCGGCATGACGTCTTCCTTTAGTTCGTTAGTTCGTTATCAGACACAGATGGAATCGGTTATCCGAAAAAGGTGTTGAAACCCAGGAATCCCGCAAGACCGGTCAGTACGATCAGGCACAGCGACGTGGGAAGCAGCACTTTCCAGCCAAGGGTCATCAACTGGTCGTAGCGGTAGCGGGGCACGGTCGCACGGATCCACATGGTCAGGAACATCAGGAAGTAGACCTTGGCGATGAAATACAGCGGGGAAAGCAGCGGGATTGAGCTGCTGAAGGGGCCGTCCCAGCCACCGAGGAACATGGTCGTTGTGATTGCACAGACCGTTACCATGTTTGCATATTCTGCCATGAAGAACATGGCATACTTCATGGATGAATATTCGGTACAGAAACCCGATACCAGTTCGGTCTCCGCTTCGGGCAAGTCAAAAGGCGTCCGGTTGATCTCGGCAAGCGAGCACAGATAAAAGAGGAATGCAGCAACAAAGGTCATCGGGTTGCTCCAGATGAACCATTTGAATCCCTCCTGGGCCTTGACGATTTCCTGCAGCGACAGCGAACCGACCAGCATGAAGACCGGAATGATTGCCAGACCGGCTGCAAGCTCGTAAGACACCATCTGTGCGGATGCCCGCAGGCCCCCCAGCAGAGAATACTTGCTGTTGGATGCCCAGCCGGCCAGCACGATACCGTATACCCCCAAGGAGGCCATGGCCAGCACATAGAGCACACCGACGTTCAGGTCGATGACCTTGCCCATATCGGTGTCATAGTAGGCGGCAATCTGCAGGGGAACCTTGTAGCCCATGACTTCGATGGTATTGCCGAACGGGACAGCTGCGAAGGTGAGAAACGCCGGCACCAGCGCCACAAGTGGAGCCAGCAGGAAGGCGAATTTGCTTGCCTGGCCGGGGACGATCTCTTCTTTGAAAAAGAGCTTCAAACCGTCAGCGATCGGCTGCAGCAGCCCCAACGGGCCAACCCGGTTGGGTCCGATGCGCACCTGCATGTGGCCGATGATTTTACGCTCGGCATACGTTGCGTATGCGACGGTCAGCAACACAAAAACGAACGCGACCAGTACCTTCGCCACCATGGCGATGTAGTAGTACAACGGCAGTCCAAGAATCACGTTGTCCATCGTTCCCTCTTTCGTTCTCTGATAGCGTTAGGAGTCCGCAAACTCGTTACTTCGAAATCGTCACGCTGGTGACAGCCGCACCGGACCAGATACGGTTGATCGGGTTGGCGCTAAAATGATAGGGGCTGAATACCACCCCTGCCGGCATGCGCAGGGATATTTTTACTTTCAGCTTGATACTCCCCGTGGCACTGGTCACGGTCACTTCGTCATCATCTGCCAGCTTGCTGGCGGCCGCATCCTGGCGGGACACCTCCAGATAGCCTTCCGGACAGACGGCAACCGGCCCTTCGCCATACTGGGACAGTGTACCGCAGTGGTACAGCGCAGCACCGGCCAGGAGAGCCAGCTTGCCTGCCTCGATCCCCTTGACACCGGCTGTCGGCACAACCAGACGGGGAGTTACAGCAACCGGCACAAAGGCACCTTCTGCCGGTATAGCGTCGTACGACATCGCAGAGTAGGCAGCAATCTCCGCGAAGGCCCCGGCAGGAGCAACAGCAGCCTGACCGCCAAGTGCCCTGATCAGGTCTCCATAGACGCGGAACTCGGGACGGCTCTGGCCTACCGGCGTGATGGCCGGCTGAATCTTCTGGAGACGACGGTCGGTGGCGGTAAAGGTGCCATCCTTCTCGGCATAGGAGCAGACCGGCAACACCACATCCGCCTGCTGGGCGGTTTCGGTCAGGAACAGATCGGCAACCACCAGAAACTCAACCTTCTCCAGCGCGGCAGTGACTTTGGCATGGTCAGGATAGGAGACGAGCGGGTTTTCGCCGGCAAGCAGCAGTGTCTTGATGCTGCCTGCAGCGCAGCCGTCAAGAATGCTCCGCGCATCGCAGCCGCCTGCAGCCGGGATGAAGCCAACATCGACGGCCCCCTGGCTGTTGTTCTTCTCCTGCAACACCAGCAGCCCCGCCCCCTCGGATCCCAGCTTACCACCGAGGATTGCCAGGTTGGCAGCGGCATGGGCCAGCTGCGCATCATGGCCAGCATAGGCTAGACCGGTCGGGAAGATGATCAGGGCCTTTTCCGCAGCCGCGTAATCACGGGCAAGCTTTCTGATTTCGTCGGCGGCGATACCGCACTGCGACGCGACCTGCTCCGGAGTGAAGGCGGCAAGCCCGGCGACCAGTTCGGCATAGCCGGGGACCGACTGGGCAGAAGCGGCGAGATTTTCATCGATCAGTACTTTGGCAAGGGCGTTCAGCAGCACGACTTCCGTACCGGGAGTATGCAGCAGGGTTTCCGCCTTGGGCAGTCTACCCAGTTTCCCCCGTTTATCGGAAAGAATCCTCAGCTTGACATCGCGATTTTTGACACCCATGTTGATTTCAAAACCGACCACCGGATGGGTCTCATACACATCGCTCTTCACCACCAGCAGCAGGTCACTCTTCTGAATATCGAGAATGGTTGACGGAGCCGCTGCAACGCCAAAGCTCTTTTTGAGCCCTTCCGTCAAGGCCGTGTGCGCGTAGCCTGCGGAATGGTCGATGTGGGGGGTTCCCACCTGTACGGTCATCAGTTGTTTGAGCAGTTGCAACTCTTCGTTGGTCATTCGTGGGGTTGCAAGGGCAGCAGCGGTAGTGCCGGCACTTTTCAGCCGTTCGGCAACCAATGCCAGAGCTTCATCCCAACTGGTCTCGACCAGCTCGCCGTTTTTACGCACCAGCGGTGCCGTCAGTCGCTTGGTCGAGCTGATGAACTGGTAGCCGAAGCGACCACGGACACAGAGCTGACCATTGTGGAATCCCTGGTTCTCATCGTAGATTGTAGTCAGTACGGCATTATCCTTGACACCGAGCGTCAGGCTGCAACCGGTACCGCAGTAGCCGCAGACCGAAGTCTTCTTCTTCAGTGCCCAGAAGCGTGCCTTGAACTTGAAGGGGCGGGCAAGCAGCGCCCCTACGGGACATACGGAAATACAGGAACCGCAGAATTCGCAGTTCAGGGGACCGTCGAACTCGGTACCGATCTTGGTTTCGATACCACGGTTCATAAAGGTCAACGCACCGCGAGAGACAATCTCATCGCAAATCCGTACACACTTGCCGCAGAGTACGCAACGGTTCTGGTCGCGCTCGATCAGGGGGTTGTTATAGTCGATCTCGTGGTGGAACTTCTCGTCGGACAGACGATTGACGTTCACCTTGTGATCGTAGGCAAGGTTCTGGAGCTCGCAGTCACCACCCTTGTCGCAGACCGGACAGTCCAACGGGTGGTTGAGCATCAGCAGCTCCAATACCAGCTTACGGGCCTTCTCCACAGCCGGCGTGGTGCAACGGACGATCATTCCCTCGGTCACCGGGGTCGTACAGGCCGGAATCAGACGTCCCTTCATCTGCTCGACTTCGACCAGACACATCCTGCAGGCACCAAAGGGCTTGAGCTTCTTGTCGTGACACAGGATCGGAATAGTGACGCCTGCTGCTTTGGCGGCATCATAGATCGTGGCATCCTTCTCAACCGAAACCTGCTTATCGTCTATCGTCAGAGTAACCATCTAAAACCTCGAGTGCTGGAGTTATACCGTGGTACGCGACTATTCAATCGCCATGAAGCGACAGGCGTCATAGCAGGACTTGCACTTGGTGCATTTTTCCTTATCAAGGTACGCGATCTGCCCCTTCTCCCAGACAATGGCATCAACCGGGCAGACCTTTTTGCAGGCGCCACACTTGACACACTTCTCTTCAACCACCTGCCACAGCAGCAGCTCCTTACAACAGTTCGACGGGCAACGCTTGTCGGTGATGTGCGCTTCGTACTCGGAACGGAAGTAACGGAGCGTGGAAAGAACCGGGTTCGGCGCCGTCTGGCCGAGGCCACAGAGTGATGCCTGCTTGATGGTGGTCCCCAGGTCCATCAGGGTTTCGATATCTCCCTCGCGGCCGTTGCCTTCGGTGATCCGCACCAGAATGTCAAGCATCGCCTTCAGGCCGATTCGGCAGGGAACACACTTGCCGCAGGATTCCATCCGGGTGAAGGTAAGGAAAAACTTGGAGACATCCACCATACAGGTGGTTTCATCCATAACCACCAGACCGCCGGAACCCATCATGGCACCGGCCTTGATAAGGGAGTCGTAGTCAACGGGCGTATCAAGAATCTCTGCGGGAATACAGCCACCCGAAGGACCGCCAGCCTGAACAGCCTTGAATTTGCGATTGTTCAGAATACCGCCGCAGACATCGTAAATAACCGAACGGACCGTCATGCCGGCCGGAACTTCCACCAAGCCGGTGTGCTTGACCTTGCCGGTAACCGCGAAAATTTTGGTCCCCTTGGTCGTATCCGTACCAATGGCGGCATACCAGTCGGCACCCTTGTTGATGATGTGACGGACGTTGGCAAAGGTCTCGACGTTATTGATGTTGGAGGGCTTGCCCCAGAGTCCCTTGACGGCCGGGAACGGCGGCCGCGGCCGCGGCATACCGCGCTCGCCTTCGATGGAGGCCATCAGTGCGGTCTCCTCACCACAGACGAAAGCACCGGCACCCTTTTTAATCCGCATGTCGTACTCGAAGCCGAGCCCCATGCAGTTTTTGCCGAGGTAGCCTTTTTCATAGCAGGTGTCGATGGCCTTCTGAAGACGGTCGATGGCCAAGGGGTATTCTGCACGGACGTAGACGTAACCGAACTGGGCGCCGATGGCGTAGCCGGCGATCATCATCCCTTCGATGATGCAGTAGGGGTCGCCTTCCAGAATCGAGCGGTCCATGAAGGCACCGGGGTCACCTTCGTCGGCGTTACAGATAATGTATTTATGGTCTCCGGGCGATGCGGCGCAGAATGACCACTTCATGCCGGTAGGGAAACCGCCGCCCCCCCGACCACGGAGGCCGGACTTCTTGACTTCTTCGATAACCTCAGCCGGCTTCATGGTTTTGACGCACTTCTCAATGGCTTTGAAGCCATCCTCCGCAAGGTACGCGTCCAGGGATTCGGCATCAATCTGGCCGCATCCAGACATACAGACACGCATTTGGGCGTCAACGAACTGGTTGTAATAGGGCTTGGCCTTGCGTTTCTCGATCGGCGCACCGGCAACGATGTGCTCTTCGACCAGCTTGGCCACCTCTTCCGGTTGGACGAAGTCGTAGGTGGTGCACCCCTTGTCATCCACGATATCAACCAGCACGTCGTTGGCACAAAGACCGCGGCAACCGGTTTTGATGATGTCGCAGCGCTTACCGACGGTCGCAGCGATCCCCTTTTCCGCAAGAACCCGGGTGAATTCGGCTTCGACCTTCTTGGCCCCGGCGGAAATACCGCCCGTTCCCTGGCAGATCAAAATCTTGATAGCTTCAGCCATGTGTTCTGTCCCCTGACAACGTCCCGAAGCTAGATCGGGAGCGAAGAATATTCCTTGATGATGTCATCAACCTTCTGAACCGTCATCTTACCGTAGGTTTCATCGTTCACCATGGCAAGTGGCGCCATACCGCAAGCCCCCAGACAGGCGACCAGCTCGAAGGTAAAACGACGGTCCGGCGAGGTTTCGGCGTGACCGATGCCAAGACGCTCAAAGAAGGTTTCGCGGATACGCTCCGCCCCCAGAACGTGACAAGCTGTACCCATACAGACCCTGATGATGAACTTGCCGCGCGGCTTCAGGTGAAACTGCGCATAGAAGGTCAGAACACCGTAAATCTGGCTGGGGTAGACGTTCAGGCGCTCGGCAACGTAATCAACCGTAATCTTGGGCACATAGCCGTACACATCCTGAATCCCCTGCAGCACCGGCATCAGGTTGCCGGGAATATCCTTATATTTCTGAATAACTTGTTCAGCAAGCGCCAGATCGATGACCGGCTCTTCCATTTCAGCTGCTTCCTGTGCGACTGCAACCGCTTCACTCATCGGCGGCATCTCCTTTTCCGGTCTCGGGGATTAGCGGTCGATCTCTCCCAGCACGATATCCAGGGTACCGATGACGGCAACCAGGTCGGCGATCATGCTGCCCTTGGACATCTTCTCAATGGCCTGGAGATTGACGAATGAGGGGGGACGAATCCGCATCCGGTAGGGATGCGAGCTGCCGTCACTGACGATATAGTAGCCCAACTCCCCCTTCGGAGCCTCGATGCCAACATAAGCCTCACCCTCTGGTACCGGATAGCCTTCGCTGGCAATCTTGAAGTGGTGGATCAACCCCTCGATGGAGTTGTAGACCGACTCCTTGGGGGGGTAGCAGACCTGGGGAGCATCAGCCAGCACAGGACCGGGCGCAAGGCGGTCAAGGGCCTGGTTGATAATCTTGCAGGACTCCCGCATCTCGGTCAGGCGCACCTTGTAGCGGTCGAATGTATCGCAGTTCGTACCGACGGGAACCTCGAACTGATACTTATCGTAGCCGGCATAGGGAATATCGCGACGCAGGTCGAAATCAACCCCGGAACCACGCAGGGCAGGGCCGGTGATACCGATATCGGTCGCATCCTCGGCAGAGATCACACCGTTGCCGATGGTTCGTTTGCGCCAAATCGGGTTATCGGTCAGTAGCCCTTCATAGGTGTCAAGGTAGTCGGGCAGCGTAGCGACAAAATCGCGTACCTTTTTCTCAAATTCAGGCGGCACATCTGCCGAAAGTCCGCCGGCACGGAAGAAGTTTGAGGTCATCCGCGCCCCGGAAATCAGCTCATAGGTTTCCATGACCACTTCGCGCTCGCGGAATGCATAGAGGAACACGGTCATGGCACCAATATCGAGAGCGTGGCAGGCAATCCAGACCAAGTGCGACTGCAGACGCGCCATCTCGGTCATGATGATCCTGATGGTTTCGGCACGTTCCGGCACCTCGATGCCGAGCAGCTTCTCGACGGTCAGAATGTAACCGAGGTTGTTGCTCATCGGCGCCAGATAGTCCAGACGATCGGTAAGAGGCAGGGTCTGGTGGTAGGTCCGATGCTCGGAAAGCTTCTCGACCCCACGATGCAGATAGCCGATATCCGGATCGATTCTGGTTATATTCTCGCCATCCAGCTCGATTACCAGCCGCAAAACCCCATGGGTACTGGGGTGCTGGGGCCCCATATTAACAGTCATGATCTCAGTGTTCGCCATGTATCGCCTCGTTACCTCGTTAAGTTAGTACGCAATCGAGAATCAGGAGAGCCGCCCCCGGTAGGGCTCACGATCCGGCCCCTGCACCGGATAATCCTTGCGCAGGGGGTGACCGACCCAATCAGGGGTCATGAGAATGCGGCGCGGGTCGGGATGATTACCAAAGGTTATGCCGAAGAGGTCAAACACCTCCCGCTCCAACCAGTTGGCCGACTGAAACACCTGGGTTGCACTTTCGATACGACAGTCGGCCTCGCTGACCGGCGCCTTGACCCGAAGGCGGTCCTTATACTGTACCGAGGTCAACTGATAAACCATCATGAAACGGTCAGCCTTTTTCCCGAGGTAGTCGACCGCAGTGACGTCGGTCAGCATCGCATAGGCACATTCGGCCTTCAGAAAGGACAGCACCGGCACGATGGCGTCTTTCGCTACCGTGACGATCCAGTCACCACGATCCTGCGTGACCTCCAGCACGGAGGCGGCAAATTTTTCCTGCAGTTTCGAAACAGCGCGATGTGTGTCTGCCATGATTTAAAACCTTTTTGAAGTAATGTGTGATTGGTTCAAGACAAAGAAAGAGCGCCCATGAAAGGCGCCGCCTTACACCGTCGCAACCCGCTCACCAAGCCCGAAAGCGGAACCGAACGAGTTCGCCTCGCCCATGATCTTGTCCTGAAGCTTGATGATTCCGTACAACAGCGCCTCCGGACGGGGAGGACAACCAGGGATATAGACATCAACCGGCAACGCCTCATCAACACCCTGCACAACGCTGTAGGTATCAAAGACACCACCCGAACAGGCACAGGCCCCCATGGCAATAACCCACTTCGGCTCCGGCATCTGCTCATACACCGTCTTAATAACCGGCAACATCTTTTTAGTAACCGTGCCGGCAATAATAATACAGTCGGACTGACGGGGCGAAGCCCGGAAAATAATGCCGAAGCGGTCAAGGTCATGGGAAGAGGCACCGGTCGCCATCATCTCAATGGCGCAACAGGCGAGACCGAATGTCATCGGCCAGAGAGACGACTTCCTGACCCAGTTGACCAGCATGTCGAGAGACGTGACAGTGACACCACTGCCCAAGGGCTGATTTACTCCCATTCCAGTGCTCCTTTTTTCCAGACATATATGTAACCGACAAACAAAATAACGATAAACACACCCATCTCAATCAGACCAAAGAGCCCCAACTTCTTATAGAGAATGGCCCAGGGGTACAGAAAAACCGCTTCAATATCGAACAAAATAAACAGCATGGCTATGAGATAAAACTTGATCGAAAAGCGCTCCTGCGCAGAACCAACCGGCTCACAACCGCATTCATAGGGAGCCAGCTTGACCGGGCTGAGTTTTTTCTGGCCAACCAGCGACGAGACAACGACCGAGCCCAAACCAAAGGCTACGGCGATCAACAGCAGCAGAATAATGGGCAGATAGGTTCCCAGCATGTAATACAACCTCCCCGGTCATTTAGCCTGAAATACATCAGGTATACTGTATACAAACGTCGCCAACGTATTGCATTCAACCAGCATTGTCAAGCATTTTTTCCCCCGGATTTCAGCCTGCACCAGCCACGACGGACACAGGCATGACGGGACTCCCCGCCGCGCTCGCACCTCGCCGCCACCGTGACGGTTACACACGAAAACTACACCGTAGCAAAGCGTGATGTCAGGGGGATTCGGAAGCGGGGGACGAGTGGACGTCCAGCACCTGCTGCAGGGCCTCGTCGATTGCGCCGACGTTCACCATGGTATTGAAGCAGGGCCCGAAGGGACGCTCGTTGAGAATACCGATAACCGGCAAGGGATAGCAGTCCTTGATACCCGAGGTGAGGTCGCGCTCACAGGCAACAGCCAACACCAACTTGGGACGTTTTTCGACGATTACCTTGCGGGCAAGCGTGCCGCCCGTGGCCACGGAGATGTCGATATGGTACTTCCTGCCCAGCTCCACCAACCCCTTGATGTTGCAGCGGCCACACTCCACGCACTTGTTGATGTCGCCGGTCACCTTAATTTCGCAGTCGAACAACTGAATGCAGTGAGGCAGCAGCACCAGGATACGGTCCGGCTTCAGCCGGTACTGTTGGGAAATAACCAGTGAGTTATTCATAGCGATGAAGGACTGGCGAATCCGGTCCCGGTCCAGTCCCAACACCTTACCGACGAATTCAATGACCGGCAGCAGGAATTTGATCACCACCAGTCGCATAAATCGGGTGAAGAAGATATCCTTACCCAGTGCCGTGGTCAGCACCAGCAGCGCGGTCCCCAGCATGGCGATACCGGAAAGCACCGCCATGCTCATCCCGACATAGCGAGGAAGGTCCGGATGAATATTGGCCAACCCCTTGCTGGGAATCCACCATGCAAGAAAAATGACTCCCACCAGTATCAGGCAGGTAAGCCCCATCAAACCAATAAAAAGACGCTTGCGGGGTGCCGCGGTCTTGTCGTGGGCAGCGCTCACCGCACCGTCTCCCCATCGCCGAACACGACACCCGGCTGCAGTGGATGACCGGCAAGAAAACTGGCGGCATCCATCCTGCGGCTTCCCGCAGCCTGCAACTCATAAATCAGCAACGACCCCTCGCCACAGGCCACCTCGACCCCTTCCTTGCCGGCGGCAAGAATGGTTCCCGGCGTTCCGCTTCCGCCGGCCACGCCGGTACGAAAAAGCTTCAGGGGCTCACCGCCGCAGGTGGTGACCGCACCGGGCCAGAGCGAGAACCCGCGAACCAGGTTGTGAATGGTGTGAGCCGACTTACCCCAGTCTATCACCCCATCCTCCTTTTTCAGGAGCGGCGCATAGCAGCTCTGCTGGTCGTCCTGGGGCTCCGGCACGACGGTTCCCGCCTTGAGCCCGTCCAGTGTTTCAGCGAGAAGCTCGGCCCCCAACAGCGCCATCCGGTCGTGCAAACCGGCAATATCCTCATTGGAGCCGATGGGGGTAGCGCGTTTCAGCAGCATGGGACCGGTATCAAGACCGACATCCATCAGCATGGTGGTGACCCCCGTTTCCGTTTCGCCGTTGACGATACACCAGTTCAGCGGCGCCGCCCCCCGATAGCGGGGCAGCAGGGAGGCATGGACATTGACGCAGCCTTGGGGGGGGATGTCCAGCAGCGACTTGGGCAGGATCTGCCCAAAGGCGACCACTACGATCAGGTCGGGACGCAACTCCCTGATCTGCTCGACCACCTCAGGACTGCGGACCTTGGGGGGCTGATAGACCGGAATGCCGTGCCGCAGGGCAAGCTCCTTGACCGGCGGATGCTGCAGCTTCTGGCCACGTCCCCTGGGGCGGTCAGGCTGGGTGTAAACGGCGACAACCTCTTCGCCGCGCTGCAGGAGGGTCTGCAATGTAGGACAGGCAAACGCCGGGGTCCCCATGAACACGATGCGCCAGCCGGTCATAGCACTCCTTTTTTCTTGCATTTTTTCAGATACAGCTCCCGCTTGAGCGGCGAGAGCCGATCAACGAAGAGAATGCCATCCAGGTGATCGATCTCATGCTGGAAGGCAATGGCCAGCAAGCCGTCGGCCTGCCAGATCCGCTCCTGCCCTTCCAGCGACAGGCCCTTCACCGTCACCCGCTCATGGCGGCTGACACTTGCCGAATAGTCAGGAACCGACAGGCACCCTTCCTCTTCGTAGACCGATCCCTCGGCATGGGTGATGACCGGATTGATTACCGTGATCAGGCGTGGCGCTTCCTCCTTGCCGGAAACATCCACGACGATGATCCGCTGCAACACTCCCACCTGCGGTGCGGCCAGCCCGACGCCGGGTGCCGCATACATGGTCTCGGCCATGTCGCGGGCCAGCTGAACAACTTCGTCGGTGACGGCTTCGACCGGAGCGGATTTCTGCTTGAGAAGCGGATCAGGAAAAGAGAGAATAGGGCGTATCATAATACTGTCCTTTATAGCAATTTCTTCATCCATTAATCAATACGCTTGCGGGGAGCATCCAAGATGACCGAACCGGTGCAAAGAATCGGCAGGACGACAGAGATCGGGCAGCGCAAAGGATACCGCGACCGGCTGAACCAGGGTTACGGCGAGGGTGCAAAGCGGGAACCCGACCACGAAGACGATCAGGTGGATATCTCGGAAGAAGCGCGCAGCCGAGCGGAAGGACGGTACAAAAAAAGTATCCTGGAGCATGTAGAAGGCAGTTGATCTATCTTCCGCACCTGTTCTGCGTGGCGGAGCGCCCCGGCGCCGATAGGAGGACTAGGTAAACAACTCATTGTCCTTTCGAAAGGTCTCGATAAACGACGACAGCAGATACTGCACCTGTTCCTCCGCCAGTCCCAGCGTTTGAACCTGCCGGCTACCGACGATATCCAGCTCCTCCCTGTGGATGGTTCCCACGCCGAACCAACGACAGAACAGGTCAGCCAGACTGACGATGTGCACCAGGTGCACCAGGTAGGGATCCTCGTCCTCGGGAAGCTCAAGGGTGTGGTGATACCTGACCGCATGGATCAGGTTTTCGGGGAAATTCCACTTACGGATGACCAGCGCCCCGGCCTCCTCGTGGGTGTAGGGAAACAGCTGCTGCTCGGCATCCTCAAATGACGCCCCCTCATTGTAGCAACGCTGTATCGCTTCCTGAAAACGCTCCTTGTCAATGAAGTTCATGATCTGTTTGCCCAGATCGTGAAACAGCCCGCCGAGAAACGCCTCGTCCGGGTTGACCACCCGGGTTTCCGAGGCAATGATGCGTGCCGCGAGCCCCGCACCGAACGAATGTTCCCACAACAGTTTCTCGGTCAACCCGAAGGGATGGTAGACCTGCTTGGCCGACGCGGCGACGACAACGCTTTTCAGCGTGACGAACCCCAACATCATGACGGCGTGGGGCAGGGTCTGAATCTGACGCTGACACCCGTAAAAGGACGAGTTGGATATTTTCAGCACGCGGGCAGCAACGGCGGGATCAGAGGCCACAACCCGGGCCAGGTCGTCGGCAGTGGCATTTTCCTCCTGCATCAACTGCATGACCCTGGTTGCCACCACCGGAATGGTGGGCAGGTCACCGGCCGACATGATCAGCCGTTCCAGATCCTTGTTCATCCTGTCCTCGCTTTCTCCACCCGGCTCTCGCAGGCGCCGGAGCGGGGTTCATACTATGCCATCCGCTTCCGGATAATCAAGCAGTTAGGCCGATTTATTTGAATTTTTACCCTATGGCGTGTATAGTGCTTCCATTTTTCCGTCCCACTCACACTCGCAAAAGGACATACAACGTCATGCATAGATGCCTCAAATCCGTTCTCGTCCTGCCGGCTCTTGCCGCTGCCAGCCTGCTGCTCACCGGCTTTACCTGGAGTTTCGGCAAGGACAAATGCGCCTCAGCCATCGAGCTTGCCCAGAAACTACCTGCTACAACAGACGAACTCCAGCGCAGCCGCACCGAAACCGAAATCCTGTCTCTATGCTCCGATGGGGCCGCCGCAACCTACGTTCAGGGTGTCCAGGCGGAACGGGCCGGCAATCTCGACGGCGCCATTGCAGCCTACCGTCGCGCACTGCAGCAGGAGCCGAACCTGGCGGCCGCCAACGGCAGCCTCGGCATGCTGTATCAGCACAAGGGGCTGACGGATGATGCCGCCGTCGAGCTGACCAAGGCCCTGACAAGCCTCCGCATTCCCGCCTACCATAAGGCACTGGGCAAAGTCATGACCGAACGGCGTTTTTACGCGCTTGCCCTCTACCATTACGGCGAGGTGCTCCGGCAAGCTCCCGACGATGCCGGCGCCATTGCCGGCCAGGCAGAAGTCTATGCCGCCCAGGGCCAGATCGACCGGGCCATGGACGAATACCGCCGCGCCCTGCTGCTCGTACCCGCTCACGAACAGGCGTCCCTTGATCTTTCCCGCCTGTACCTTCAGCAGAATCAGCCGGACAAGGCGCTCGACACCCTCAAGAAAGCAGTTACCGCCAATCCCCGCAGCGCCCCGCTGCACCTGGCACTGGGCGATCTCTATGACAAGCGCGGCGACAAACAACAGGCGGAATATGAGTGGCTGCTCGGTGGAAAGAAGTCCGCTGCCGCCGGCACGCCGGCAGCCCAGCCGGGCGGTATTGCCCGCGGCGACCAGCTTGCGGCCCTTGGTGAGATCGAGCGGGCGGCCGAGGCTTACCAGTCGGTCCTGACTGAACAGCCTGACGCGGTGATTCCCTACGAACGCCTCGGCACGCTCTACTTCAAGGCAGGTCGCGACGGCGACGCCATTACCGCCTACCGCGAGGCGAGCTACCGCAACTCCCTGAACGCCGATGTTTATTACAACCTCGGCCGGCTTTACGAAAAGCGCAGCCAACTGGACGAAGCAATCGTATCCTACAAACGGGCCATCGAACGCAAGCCGGACCATGCCGACGCACGCCTGAAAATGGCGGACCTGCGCCTTTCCCGCGGCAATGTGCCGGAAGCGATCGAACAGTATGTGGAATTTCTGAAGCTGAAGCCGGAAAGCGCCGACATCCACCTGAAACTTGCCCGCATTTTCCTGAAAAACAAGCAACCCAGCTATGCCGAGGACTCCTACAAGGCCGTTCTCAAGCTGGCCCCCGACAACCTGGAGGCTAACCGGGACCTCGCCTCCATCTATCGGAACAAGGGAGAAAACGACAAGGCGATTGCCCTCTACAAAAAGGCATTGCAACTCCAGAAGGACGACGCAGAAACCCGTAACGCGCTCATCGCCCTCTATGTCAAGGAGAAGCAGTACGACGATCTTACCGTCCTGCTCAAGCAGGCCGTGGAAATCGCTCCCGACGACCCGAACAATCATTATAAGCTTGGTCTGATCTACGACTTCAACAAGGACTACGAAAATGCCATCGCCAGCTACAAGAGCGCCATCGACCTCAAGGCGGACCATGCCCGTGCCCTGAACGCCCTGGGCAGGGTCTACATGAAGTCAGGACGTCTTTCCGAGGCACGGGAAGCGCTGGAGGCGGCCAAAAATGCCGATCCCAACCTGGTCGAGGCTTCGGTACTGCTCAACAACATCCAGGATGACTTCAACCCGGAACCGCGTAAACTGACCAAGAAAAAAGGCAAGAGCAGCAAGAAGAGCACGGCTAAAAAAGGCTCCAGGACGACAAAGTCGAAAGCTCCGGCAAAAGCGGCCACCAAGCCAAAGAAGAAAAATCAGTAGCCATTTCCGGACCGGAGGCACGGGGGGCAGCGGCCCTCAGCCTCCGGTCGTTCGTCAGCGCAGCATGAGGGTCCCCTCTCCATGACCATCCCTTCCGCCATGACGTCCTATTTTCCCCTCTCCTTTCCCCTGTCAGCAGCGGCACGACACATCCTGAACCTAGCCCCTTTCCTGGACGACTTCGGGCGACATACCTATCCGCAGATCATCGCCTGCCGCCGTATCGCCGCCGCCCTCAGCGCCGGTTCCGCCAACGGGGAACGCCCGGTATCGGCGGCTACCCTGCTGCTGTACGGCACCCTGCTGGACATCTGGCGCTACCTGATCGACGAGATTGTTGCCGGAGAGCAGCGGGAGCCCCTGCTCACGGCACTGAAGCAGTGCGGACTGCCGCCGGATGATGGGGCGGTGCAGGTCACCTGCCGGACCTTTCTTCACCTGTTTCCTCCCCGCCCGGAACTCGTCGCAAGCCCCCGTCAGCACTTGCTGCTGCGGGAACTGTTGCTGCTGCATATCAGCGCCGACAATCGCGCCGTTGATCCGTTCCGCCTGCTGCAGGACGACCGCGAGCTTGCCGCCACCTCTCCCTACCGCCAGGTTGCCGGCCATCTTGAGCAAAGCCTCGCCACTGGCCCACTCCTGCCCGGTTTCGGCATGACCCTGCCGGAAGTACTGCGGGCGCCGCTCAGAGCCGCCCCCGATTCCCTGGCAGCCCAACTGGGCTTCGTCCGCGATCACTGGGGTGAACTGCTGCCACCGGAGCTGCTGGAAGAGTTGCTGGTATCCTTCGACATCCTTGAAGAAGAGCGGCGAAGCCGGAGTGCCGGTGGGCCGGGACCGAGCCCCGTACTCAGCTTCGGCAAAGCCGGGAGTGACGGAGCTGCTGGTGGCGGGTTAGCGCCGGAGCATCTGGCCGGGTATGACCAGCCGGAATATGAGGCCTTTTCCCGGGATGCCGACTGGATGTCCAACGTGGTGATGATGGCCAAAATGACCCATGTCTGGCTTGACCAGCTTTCCCGCAGCCACAGTTACCCGATCACCCGCCTCGACCAGGTTCCCGATGCCGAACTGGACCGGCTCGCCTCTTGGGGCTTCAGCGGTCTCTGGCTGATCGGGCTCTGGGAGCGCTCGCCGGCTTCCCGGCGCATCAAGGAGCTGTGCGGCAATCCCGATGCCCACGCCTCGGCCTACTCGCTGTTCGATTACACCATCGCCGCAGACCTGGGAGGGGAATCAGCCTTTCTCAACCTGAAGGAGCGTGCCTGGCAGCGCGGCATCCGGCTGGCCAGCGACATGGTGCCCAACCACACCGGCATCTACTCCCGCTGGGTGCTGGAGCATCCCCACTGGTTCATCCAGAGCGATCACTGTCCGTTTCCCACCTACCAGTTCACCGGTGAAGACCTCTCCCACGAGCCCTCGGTCACCCTCCAGATCGAGGACGGCTACTGGACCAGGCGCGATGCAGCGGTGGTCTTCCGGATGATCGACCGTCGGGACGGCCGCACCCGCTACATCTACCACGGCAACGACGGCACCAGCATCCCCTGGAACGATACGGCCCAGCTCAACTACCTGCTGGCCGAGGTGCGGGAGGCGGTGATCCGTACCATTCTGCACGTGGCGCGCCTGACCCCGATCATCCGCTTCGACGCCGCCATGACCCTGGCGAAAAAGCATTATCAGCGGCTCTGGTTCCCCCAGCGGGGACTGGGAGGCGGCATCCCGTCCCGCGCGGAACATGCCATGGGTCGGGACGAGTTCGACGCCGTCTTTCCCGTGGAGTTCTGGCGCGAGGTGGTGGACCGGATGGCGGTGGAAGCGCCGGACACCCTGCTGCTCGCTGAGGCGTTCTGGATGATGGAGGGCTACTTCGTCCGCACCCTGGGGATGCACCGGGTCTACAACTCCGCCTTCATGAACATGCTCAAGCAGGAGGAAAACCACAAGTACCGTCAGACCATCAGAAACGTGCTCGAGTTCAACCCCGAGATCCTCAAGCGCTTCGTCAACTTCATGAACAACCCCGACGAAAAGACCGCCGTCGAGCAGTTCGGCAGCCAAGGCAAGTACTTCGGCGTCTGCGTCCTGCTGGCCACCATGCCGGGACTGCCGATGTTCGGTCACGGCCAGATCGAGGGGTTCAAGGAAAAGTACGGCATGGAATACCGTCGGGCCTACTGGCAGGAAGCGGTGGACGACGGACTGCTCAGGGGGCATGAACTCTGGATATTCCCGCTGCTGAAGCGTCGCTGGCTCTTTTCCGGTTCCGAACATTTCATCTTCTACGATTTCGTCACCCATGACGGCGGAGTGGACGACAACGTCTTCGCCTACAGTAACCGCGCCGGCAACGACCGTGTTCTTGTTCTGTATCATAACCGCTTCGACCGCACCGCCGGTTGGCTGCGCGACTCCGTTCCCTTCTCCACCGACACCGGCACGGGCGGGCGCGAACTGCGCTCTACCACCCTGGCGGCTGCCCTGGGAGTCGAGCAGCAGCATGACGGCTACCTGCTGTTCCGGGACCTTGCCCGCGACCTGGAATTCATCCGGCCAGTTGCGGAAGTGCGGGAGAAGGGGCTTTTTGCCGACCTTGGCGACTATGAATTCCACGTCTTCCTTGATTTCCGCCACCGCATTGAGGAGGAGGACGGATACTGGGGCAAGCTCTGCGCCCACCTCGGGGGACGGGGAGTTGCAAGTCTCGATGAGGAGCGTATCCAGCTTGAGTACGCTACGCTGATTACCGCATTCGAGGGGCTCCTGCACCTGCTGCCCAGCGCAACCGGTACGCCGCTCCCCGCCGATGAACTGAGCGTTGCCCTCGGCCGTTACCAGGATGAACTGCTCTCCGTTGCCGACCAAGCGGAGACGGATGCCATCATCACCACCCTGCGCGACGCCTGCAGACCGGCCCTCTGCCGCAAAGCCGTGCGCCTGCTGCGGAACCAGGGGGTTACGCGCACGCAGCTGGTGCTGTCGCCGCGGGAACGGCGCCTGGCGCTGGCCACGTCACTGCTCCGGAAGCTGTTTACCCCCCCCAGCAGTGACCTGTTGCATCACCACGGTCTGGACAGGCCGCTCGCCGCTTTCATCACCGACGACCCCCTCGCCGAACGGGCTTGGGGCAGATGGAATGCCGCGCTTTGCAGTGCCACGGCAACGGCATGCAGCGCCTGGTCTGCCTCGTCCCTCCCCACGACCGGGGGCCGGTGCAGCGCGGTGCTGGCGACCGAAGAGGTACGCAGCTTCCTGTTGGTGCACGAAGATAACGGTATTCTCTGGTTCAACAAGGAGCGGTTCGAAGAGCTGTTCTGCCGGCTGACACTGCACACCGCCTTCGACGCCGCCCGGAAGCTCCCCGTACCCGTGGTACCGGCCGCAAAACTGCTCGATCTCGCGGCGGCGGCCGGTTACCGCCTGCGCAGCCTTCTCCACCTGCTGGCGGGGGGTGCGGCAGAATGAACCTGCCGGGCGCCATACTTACCCTCCTGCTGGTACTGGCACCGGCTTTCCTCCGCCCCGCAGTTGCAGAGCCGCAGACGACTGCCACACCCCACGAGGCTGTCGTTGAAAAGCCGCTCAAGGAGCATCTTTTCGGCTCGCACCCCCTGGGGTGGGCCGATCTCGACTGGGAAGTCGATCTCTACTACAGCAACCTTTCCCTGAATATCCCCCTTACCGATCAGCCGCTGCGGCATATCCATGAGGCCGGAGAGCTGGAGGTCTACAGCAAACTGTTCGTGGATTCCCTGATCCCTCGCTTTATGATGGTCGAGGCAGCGGTAATGCCGCTGCCGTTAGCCGGCGCCGGATTGAAGGAATACGCCCGCGATCTCTACAAGGCTGCCGATATCGGCAGAGAGCAGAATGTCATCCAGTGGGTCACCGCGGGCTTTGAAGAACCGTGGGCGTTTTCCTTCTTTGTAGGCGACATGGTCCGGTTCGATCGACCCGGAGAAAGCAGGCTTTCCTCAAACAAGGGATACATGGGCTACCTGCTCAGCTACTCCAACCAGCATATCAAGAACAACGTCCTGGTTCCCGATCACTCCCTGGAAGCCGAATGGAAACTGAAAGGCGAGCGCAGCTTCAGGGATGAAAAACTCTCCTGGAGCTTCCGGGTCGGCGCGAAGATTCACGACAACACCAACATCAGCAACACCGTCTACCTGGGGGCACGCCGCAGCGACCTGGATTTTCGGGTCAACCCTTTCGAGTTCCTGAAAAACAGCACCTTTGATCTGCGCATTGACTTTTCCCAGAAAAACGGGCGGTTAATCCGCCAGGAATACGTGTTGGGGAAGAAATTCCCGATCACATCCTGGGGAGTCGCCCTGAAGCTGGACATCGGCCTGATCTGGGAAGATCCGGCACGATATGCCGGTACGCTGCGGGACCGGGATTTCCAGAACCTTACGCTGGTACTGCGTCCCAACATCCAGTTCTGAGAGCGCCCGCGCCCACACCGCCGGCAGCGTGCCCGATGTTGTCCGTTTCCCGGTGGCAAAGCCGGCAAAGGTGTGCTATAAGAGACACCATGTCGAACACCTCCGAGGTCGGCAGGTATCCATGATCGAGCAGGCTGCGGACATTTCATCGCCCCACCCTCTGGCGGAACGGCCTGACAGCAGAATGCCGGTCGTTTCCGCCGGATCATCATGTCACGTTTCGTACTGCGCACCTTCGTGCTTCACCCCATCCCCTTTTGCTATCTATCTCACGTCAACAGCACCATTGAACGAGTCAGCGCCTCGCATGCGGCGTTGCCGGCAACTCGACCGACAGGAGGAAATATCCATGGAGAATGTCAATGTCAAAGACCGTAACGGCCATACCCCACTGATCAGCGCCTCCAAGGAAGGACGTGTTGACAGTGTCCTGGATCTGCTCCACCGTGGAGCCGACATCACCGCCTCCAGCGAAAAAGGCAAAACCGCTCTGCATTACGCGGCAGCCAATGGACAGACCCAGATTGCGAAGATGCTGATTGAAAAGGGAGCCGAAGTCGACGCACGGGACCGTGACGGTCATACCCCGCTGATGCTGGCCGCCATTTACGGCTGTAACCAGACGGTACAGGCACTGCTCGAAGCAGGAGCCGACCCCCGTGCAAAGACCAAGAGTGGTAACACGGCGGTCATGTACGCGGAAAACAACAGCCATCCCGTAGCCGCAACCTTGCTCAAAAAAGCTGAACGCACCAAACCCGGCAATGCCTGACTGTCGTCCTCCGCGCTTCCGCGTGCTCGTAGCGGGAGCGCGGAGGGACGTCTTCATTTCGCCCCCGGCGCACCACGGTCTGATCAACTACCCGCCGGAAGCGACCGATAGCGGTTGCCTCCGGCCTTTTACACGAACCATGCTGTTTTCGAGGAGAGTTGTTTGATGGTCAGTACGTCCGACTTCAAAAAAGGTATCGTCGTACAGTTGGATGGCGCCCCCTGCCTGATTCTGGATGTCGTGTTCCAGTCTCCTACGGCACGTGGCGCCAACACCATGGTCAAGACCCGCTACCGCAACCTGCTCACCGCCCAGGTGCTCGACCGTACCTTCCGCTCCGGCGACAAGGTCGACGAGGCCGACTTCGAGCGTCACAAGGGGCAGTATCTTTACGCCGATGGTGGGCGGGGCGTTTTCATGGACCTGGAAACGTTTGAACAGTTCGAAATGGAGGAGGAGGCATTCTCAGCCCTTGCCCCCTACCTGCTGGACGGCACGGAGGTAACGCTGGGACTCTTCGAGGGCCGACTGGTCACCACGGAGCTTCCGCTGACCGTTGAACTGACCGTTACCGAAACCGCACCGGTCATCAAGCATGCCACGGCCACCGCCGAAAACAAGGACGCCATCCTTGAGACCGGCCTGAAGCTCAAGGTTCCCGCCTACCTGGAAACCGGGCAGCGCATCAAGGTTGATACCCGTGACGGACGCTTCATCGGCAGAGTGTGAGCCGATTAGCGCCTTCCGTGCCTGAAATAGCTTGACACCTGCCGTAAAATACCGGTAAGTTTCAATCTTCCTGCAGGGGCCTATAGCTCAGTTGGCTAGAGCCACCGGCTCATAACCGGTTGGTCCCAGGTTCGAGTCCTGGTGGGCCCACCATTTACTAACCAAGCATGACAGAGGACCGGATGCGGTCAGATCACACCAACCCTTCATTGTTCCCTCACCGTTCAAAGAGTGCATGCCATCGGGGTGCACTCTTTTTGTTTCCGCTCCATGAACGCACCAAAAGTTTCTGACATCATTGGAATAATCAACAAAAAATTTCCATTTGCCCTGGCCGAGCAGTGGGATAACACCGGATTCCAACTGGGGGACGCTGCAGCACCGGCCGACAGCATCATGGTAGCGCTTGATCCGCTACCGTCAGTCATCGAGCAGGCGCTCGCCAACCAGTGTCGCCTGCTGATCACCCACCATCCCCTCATTTTCTCCCCACTTCGCCAAATCACGACTGCCACCGCCATCGGCCGCTTACTGCTGAGAGCCGCAACCGGCGGCCTTGCCCTGCTGTCGATGCACACCAACTACGACATTGCCCGGGACGGCCTCAATGATCTCCTGGCGGCGCGTATCGGACTGCAGGATATACGTCCGCTGAAAATCACCGGCCATGACGAGCTGGTAAAATTTGTCGTATTCGTACCAACTGACCACCTGGAAGCGGTGCGGGAGGCACTGTTCGAGCACGCCGCGTCGCTGGGGAACTACCGTAACTGCTCCTTTGCCGCTTCCGGAACCGGTACCTTTCTGCCCCTTGCCGGAGCACAGCCGGCATTCGGCAGTGTCGGCGCCTTGGAAGCGGTTGCCGAGCACCGTCTTGAACTACTGGTGCACAAGGATCGGCTCCCCCGCCTGATTCGCACCCTCCGTTCGGTTCACCCCTATGAAGAGCCGGCGTTTGACAGCTATCCCCTGCTGAACAATGCCCCTGTCGTCGGACTCGGACGGATCGGAACCCTCGCCGAGCCCCAACACCTGGAGGCACTGGCACAGCAGGTTGCACGGGACTTGGGGTGCCCCACCGTGCGCACCGTTGGTGACCCGTCCCGTCCGGTCCGCACCGTTGCCGTCTGTGGCGGCAGTGGCGCCTCTTTGCTGCGGGAAGCGGCTCGTGCGGGTGCGGACGTGCTCATTACGGGCGATGTCAAGTACCACGACGCCCGTGAGGCCCAAACGCTGGGTGTAGCCCTGCTTGATGCGGGACACTTCGGCACGGAACGCCTGATGGTTGCCGCAGTGACATCCTTTCTCGAAGATTCCCTTGCCCGCAACGGGTTTGCCGCCGTGGTCACGGCGGCAAACACTGAAACCGATCCGTTCACCACGGTTCAGGCCTCGCCATAAACCGGCATCACCACGAAGGAGAAGCAATGAAAAAGAAACTGTCCCTGTTGGAAGAGCTGCAGACCCTTGACCGCACCATTGACGACAAGTGTCTTGCCCAGACAGCGCTGCGTGCAGAAATTGCCGGGAATGAGCAGGACGTCGCTGCCTTCAGACAGGCACACGAAACGAACCTGGCGCAGATGGCCGACCTCGAACGCCAGAAGAACGAGCTGGAAAACGCGCTGGCAACGGAGCTGGACAACATCAAGCGCTCGGAATCCCACGTCAAGGAGATTCGGACCAACAAGGAGTTTCAAGCGGTCGGCCGTGAGATCAGTACCGCCCGCAAGCAGGTCGGGGAGCTGGAGGAGCAGATCCTTGGCCTCACGACACGTACTGACGAACTACGCGCCGTTCTGGAGGCCCAGCAGGCCGAACTGCTGTCTCGCGAGGAAAGCGGCAGGGCTGTTGCCACCGAGAAGAGCGACATGATCGATTCACTGCAACGCGAAGTTGACGCCGCAACCGCCGGCCGGGAGGCGATCGTCAGCCAGCTTCCCGCGAACCTGGTCCGGCGGTACCAGCAGCTGCGCGAACAGCGACGCGGCCAAGCACTGGCCGAAGTGCAGGGCGGCTCCTGCCTGGGGTGCAACATGCACCTGCCGCCGCAACTCTACAATACCCTGTTCAGGGGTGACGAACTGCTGTTCTGTCCCCACTGCCAGCGGATACTGATTCTCAAGCAGGAACAAGCGCAACAATAGAAAGATTGGCTGGAGCAGGACAGACGATCGCTGCCGCTGCACGGCGGTGGAGGAAAGTCCGGGCTCCGCAGGGCAAGGCGCTGGATAACGTCCAGCGGGGGCGACCCCAGGGAAAGTGCCACAGAGAGAAGTCCGCCTGTCACGACAGGTAAGGGTGAAAGGGTGAGGTAAGAGCTCACCGGGTTCGGCGGTGACGTCGAATGCCAGGTAAACCCCGCCAGGAGCAAGATCGAATAGGGAGACGTCAAGGGTGGCCCGCCCGTGTCTCCGGGTTGATCGCTCGAGGTCGTCGGTAACGGCGATCCCAGATGAATGATCGTCACCCGCTGACGGGTAACCGTCCGCGGGAACAGAACCCGGCTTACGGACTGCTCCAGCCAATAACGTTTCTACCACCTACGAAAACAAGGGATTCATCATGGCCATAGCAAACGACCTCGTCCTGGTGCATGTCGACGACAAGCCGGGGTTTTACGCACGTATCGAAGACATTACCCCCGACGTCAAGCCGGGCTGGTGGCAGGTCAAGCTGCTGGTGCTGACCTTTCCGTTGCAGGTTTTTACCTGGATACTTGACGACAACCAGCTTGAGGGACACCCCTTCACCATGGGCGGCACCCCGTTGCAACTGGAAAAGCTGATTTCCCCCGTTGAAAAAGAGCTGCCGCCCCCCCTGGACGCACCGGAAGTCCCCGTGAAACAGGCCCCTGCAGGCAGCAGCAAAGTGGTGTCCCTGGCGGAACGCCGAAAGAAGCAGCCGCACACCTGATCCCCCTTCAGGCGCCTCCGTTCAGCGGGGGCGTTTTCCGTTCGCTCCACCTCCTTGCTGCAGCCCCCATACTGCCGAAACCCAGCCCCTCCGCCGTCACAGCCGCTGTGGAAACAATGCCGTTTTGTGCTTGACAGCCTCTTGCCCTCTGCTATAGTTTGCCCCGAAGTGGAAAAAAGTGGGAAATTTTGGCATAACGTGGAAAATCTATGTTCAGCGGCGAATGCCTGACAACCATCGACAGCAAAGGGCGCACCAGCATTCCGGCTAAATTCCGGGACGTGTTGCTGCAGGCTTTCGGCGACGAACGGTTTGTCATTACGAAATCATCGCCGGTGGATTTCGACGACGGCAGCTTTGGCCGCGGACTTTCGGTCTACCCTCTCAGGGAATGGCGCGACGTGGAACGCCGCATACAGACCAATGAAGACGGTTTTGCTCTTGCCCAACTGAACAGCCTGAAGCGCTTGGTGCTGGGGCCGGCTCAGGAGTGTTGTCCGGACAAGCTGGGACGGGTGCTGATCCCGCCATCCCTGCGTCTCCATGCCGAGCTGGAGCGGGATCTCTACCTGGTCGGCATGGGCAAGCGCTTTGATGTCTGGTCGCGTGAAACCTATGCCCGCGTCAACAGCCAGGATGAACGCAACTTCCCGCAGGATTCCGCGGCACTGGCCGCCATCGGTCTGTAGTCGTGGCCTCCTTTCAACACAGGTCGGTCATGGCGGCTGAGGTTCTGCAGCATCTCGCCCCCCGCTCTGGCGGCATGTATGTTGACGGCACCCTGGGCGGCGGCGGACACAGCGAACAGCTCCTTGAAGCCAGCGCCCCCGATGGCAGGGTACTCGGCATTGACCGGGATCCGGCCGCACTGGCGGCTGCCGGGGAGCGTCTCAACCGTTTCGGCGACCGCTTCCATTCGGTCCGGGGTAGCTTCGGCAACCTGGCGGAGATTCTGCGCCAGGCAGGTATCGGAGCCATCGACGGCTTCCTGCTGGACCTGGGCGTTTCCTCCCACCAACTGGACAGCCCGGAACGGGGGTTCAGCTTCCGCACTAACGGCCCCCTGGATATGCGGATGGACCCTGCGGCGGGCGAGAGTGCCGCTGAACTGGTCAACCGGGCGTCGGAGCAGGAGCTGGAACGGATCATCCGTGACTACGGCGAAGAGCGCTGGGCACGCAAGATCGCAACACGGATCGTTGCCGCTCGGAGCGAGCGGGCATTTACCTCAACCCTCGAACTGGCGGAGCTGGTCGAAAGGACCATTCCGCGCCGGTTTCACGAGGAGCGTATTCACCCCGCCACCCGTACCTTTCAGGCACTGCGGATGGCGGTCAACAGCGAATTGGAGCAGGTACGGCAGGGGGTGGTGGCCGGCATCGAGCTGCTGGCCCCGGGAGGACGTCTGGTGGTGATTTCCTTCCACTCCCTTGAGGACCGGATCGTCAAGCAGTTGTTCCGGGAAGCGGCAACCGGCTGCGTTTGTCCTCCCCGCTTTCCGCACTGCACCTGTGGCAGAACGCCGCGGGGACGTCTGATCACCGGCAAGCCGGTTATCGCCGGAACCGAGGAGCGCAGCGAGAACCCGCGCGCACGGAGTGCAAAGCTGAGAGCCCTGGAAAAACTCTGACAGGAGGCGCCGATGGGCACCGCAAAAACCGATTATGGCAAAGTACTGCTGCCTCAGCAGGTTGGTCGCGGGTTTTCCGTCCGCCGGCTGGATGTTGCCCGTTTCCTGATGATCTGCATGATCCTGTTGACCATCGTTTCCATTTTTCACGTCTGGTCCCGCTTTCGCCTGATAGAGCTGAACCTCCAGGTGAGCGAGGCAAGCCGCAAACTGAAGAGTCTCGAACAGGAGCAGAAACAACTGCAACTGGAGGTGGCGTCGCTGAAAACACCGGCCAGGATCGAGACCATTGCCAAACGGGATCTTGGCATGGCCGTCCCCCGGGAAGAACAGATCATCCTGGTCCGGGAATAACGCACCCATCGCCCGACAGGGGAGCACGCAATGACGAACGAACGGGAAAAGTGGGCCAGAATCCGGATCCTCATGGTCGCGGGCCTTTTTTCCTGTGCCTTCGTAGCGGTTGCCGTCAGGACCTTTTCCCTGCAGGTGCTCCAGCACGAGCACTTAGTCAAGATGGCCGAGCGCCAGCACCAGCGCACGGTTCCCCTGACCCCTGCCCGGGGCGGCATCTACGACCGCAGTGGCGCCTCCCTGGCAGTGTCGCTGGAAATGGACTCCCTCTACGCCGAGCCGCGACGAATCAAAAATCCCGAAACCGTTGCCGCCATTCTGGCGCCACTTCTGGACATTTCCGAACAGGAGCTGCTCAGGAAGCTATCTTCAGATCGCGGATTTATCTGGATCGAACGGCAGATCAGCCCGGAAACTGCGGCACGTATCCGCCAGATGAAACTGACCGGTATCGGCTTTGCCAAAGAAAGCAAACGCTTCTACCCCAACTACGAGGTGGCCGCCCATGTTTTAGGCTTTACGGGACTGGACCCGGAAGGACTGGAAGGGCTGGAGCGCCGCTACGACAGCACCATTTTGGGCAAGGGGGGCTACCTGGTGACGGAGCGCGACGCCCTCGGTCGCGATGTTGCCGTCAAGAGTGCCGTGGTGACCGACGCTTCACCGGGGAAAAACCTGATCCTGACTCTGGACAAGAACATACAGTACCTTGCCGAGAAGGAGCTGACCAAGGCGGTCCAGTCCAGTGGGGCCAAAAGCGGCATGGTCATCGTGGCCGAGCCGGCGACCGGCAAGATACTGGCCATGGCCAATTATCCGACCTTCAACCCCAACTCCTACAACCAGTATCAGCCGTTCCAGCTACGCAACCGAGCCGTGGCGGACAGCTTTGAGCCCGGCTCAACCCTCAAGATATTTCTGCTGGCCGCTGCCCTTGAGGAGAAGATCGTCTCTCCCCAGAACAGCATCAACTGCGAGAACGGCAGATATTCCTTCGGCGGCAGGATCATCCGGGACGACCACCCCAAGGGACGGCTGACGGTTGCCGAAGTGCTCAAGTATTCAAGCAACATCGGTTCGGCCAAAATCGGCCTGAAACTGGGTGACGACCGTCTGCACCGCTACCTTACCTCCTTCGGCTTCGGCCAGAAGACCGGTATCGACCTGCCCGGCGAGGTCAGCGGCTCACTGCGCCCGGTCAACCGCTGGTACGGCAGCGACATCGCCACCATCTCATTTGGTCAGGGAATATCGGTCTCCGCCCTGCAACTGGTCGCCGCAACGTCCGCCGTCGCCAACGGCGGAACCTTAATGAAACCGTACCTAGTGGAGCGGATAACCGACACGAATGGCCAGACCATCCAGAGTTTTTCACCGCAGGCGCTGCGGCGGATAGTCTCCCCCTCCACTGCCGCCAGCGTGACCCGTATGATGGAGGGAGTGGTCGCCGCCGGCGGCACCGGCACCAATGCCGCCCTCGAGGAGATCAAGGTGGCCGGCAAGACCGGTACCGCCCAGAAGGCCGACTCTCACGGCAAAGGGTACTCCAGCACCCGGCGTACCGCCTCCTTCATCGGCTTCGTTCCCAGCGACAAGCCGCTGATGACGATTCTGGTGGTGATCGACGAACCGCGTACCAGTCCGTATGGTGGTGTGGTGGCTGCACCGGTATTTCGGGAGGTGGCCATCAACTCGCTCTGTTACCTGAAGGCCATCTCGGGCAGCAGTCATGGAAGTGCCGAAGTATGTGCACCGGTAAAAAAAGCCGCCCAGGTCAAAGGCAGTGAAGAGACGGCTCAGCCGGTTATTCCACGCGCAGCCGGCATCACCCTGGTGGATACCGACACCGACCGGGGGCCGGTGTCGGTGCTGCTCATGCCGGACTTTACGGGCATGAGCATGCGCCGGGTTCTGCAGGTGATGGAAAAACACCAATTGAATATCCAGGTACGGGGAAACGGTCGGGTTGTGGAGCAGCATCCGCAGCCGGGCCAGAAGATTCAGGGATCGGACGGGGTCTGGGTTCGTTTGGCACCAGCGACATAGGAAACGCACATGAAACTCGCAGAGCTGATAGACGGTAGTACCCTTCTCGCGACTGGCGGCGACCTGGCAACGGAAATCCGTGCGCTCGCCTGCGATTCCCGTGCAGTGACGCCGGGTACGCTCTTTTTTGCCCTGCGCGGAACCACAGCGGACGGTCATGACTATATCGACCGTGCGATAGCCGCCGGAGCTGCGGCCATTGTCCTTGAAGACGATTCCGCTGCCCCCGCCGACCGTCCCTGGGTCCAGGTGGCTGACGGCCGGGAGAGTATGGCACGGATAGCTGCACGCTTCCACGGATCCCCCACGGACCGGCTGCCGCTGGTGGGAATCACCGGCACTAACGGCAAGACCACTACCACCTACATCGTGGAGGGCATACTGGCAGCGGCCGGCATCCCCTGCGCCGTATTGGGGACCGTCAGCTACCGGTTCGGCGAAACAACGCTTGAAGCCAGCCATACCACGCCCGAGTCGATCGAGTTGCAGGGGCTGTTCAGCCGTTTGGCCGGACTGGGGGCACGGGGCTTCATCATGGAAGTCTCCTCCCATGCCCTGGAACAGCACCGGGTTGATGGCTGTCGTTTCGACGTGGGCGTCTTTACCAACCTGACCCGGGACCACCTGGACTACCACGGTGACATGGAAAGCTACAAACAGGCCAAGCTACGGCTGTTCAGCGACCTGCTGCAACCGGACTCCCTCAAGCCGTTGCGCCGTGCGGTCGTCAACCTGGACGATCCCGCAGGACAGGAGTTCATGGCTGCCGCATCCTGTCCCGCCATTGGCTACGGACTGCATCCCGAGGCCGTCGTCACCGCACGGGATCTGCAGGTCTCCGTACAGGGAACCCGTGGGCTGCTGGTAACCCCTGCGGGAGAACGCCCCTTCAATTCGCGGCTGCTGGGCAGCTACAACCTTTCCAACCTGCTGGCCGCCGCCGGGGTGGGCCATGCCCTCGGCATCCCGCTGGAGGCTATCGTCCGGGGGATCGCCTCCCATGCCACCGTACCGGGACGCCTGGAAAGCGTGGCAAACAACCGGGGTGTTACCTGCCTGGTGGATTACGCCCACACCGGCGACGCCCTGGAGAATGTACTCAAGACCCTGAAGGCACTGGCTACCGGCCGGATCATCTCGGTCTTCGGCTGCGGCGGCGACCGCGATCCCGGCAAGCGACCGATCATGGGTGAAATTGCCGCACGCTACTCCGACCTTGCCGTGGTCACTTCCGACAACCCCCGCACCGAGGATCCGGCACAGATTATCAGTCAGATCAGAAACGGCATCCTGCCACTGGGCTTGCGGGAATACGCGCCCGAGGCACTGCAGGACGGTTTCAGCGAGCAAGGATTCACCTGCCTGGAAAACCGTCGCGCGGCGATCCGCTGTGCCGCACGCCTGGCCAGCCCGGGCGATATCCTGCTGCTGGCCGGTAAAGGGCACGAGGATTACCAGATCATCGGCCGCACCAAACATCATTTCGACGATCGGGAGGAAGCTGCCGCCGCCCTCGGGGAGTGCGCCTGACATGTTCAGCGTTACCGAGATAGCCGCTGCCGTGGGTGGCCGGATCGTCGGGCCGTCGGACCGTACTGTACGCGGCGTCTCCACTGACTCGCGCGTCGTTGCGATGGACGAACTGTTCGTTCCGCTGCGTGGCGCCACCTTCGACGGCCACCGCTTTCTGGAGGAGGTCACCGCCAAAGGCGTACGGGTGGTGCTCGCGGAAGAGCGGTACCTGAAAACGCATCCTTTGCACGCCGACTGTAGTTGCGTTGCCGTCAAAAACAGCCTGCAGGCCCTGGGAGACTTGGCCGCGGCCTACCGGCGGCGCTTCAGTCTGCCGGTGATCGGCGTTACCGGCAGCAACGGCAAAACCACCACCAAGGAGATGCTGGCTGCGGTGCTGGCACGTACCGGAGCCGGCTTGAAAACCGAGGGGAATCTGAACAATCTGATCGGTCTGCCCCGGATGATCTTCCAGCTGGTTCCTGAGCACCGCTGGGCCGTGCTGGAGATGGGAATGAGCGAACCGGGGGAGATCGACCGGCTTGCCGAGATCGCTCTTCCGCTGGTGGGTATCGTACTCAATGCCTTTCCGGCCCACTTGGCCAGTATGGGCAGTGTTGAGGCAGTGGCACGGGCCAAGGGCGAACTGCTGCACCGCATTCAGGATAACGGCTTGGCGGTGGTGAACGCCGATGACCCGCGGGTGGCATCCCTGCCTCAGAATTCATCGGCCCGCCGGATCAGTTTCGGCATCCGCCGCGGCGAAGTGCGGGCGGAAGGGATCGTATCACTGGGACTGGCAGGCCAGCAGTTCCAGCTGGTCACCCCCCGGGGCAACAGGGAAATAACCCTGGCCGCCTTCGGCAGCCACGCGGTGTACAATGCCCTGGCCACGGCAGCGGCTTTGCTGGAGCTGGTTCCCCTGGATACCATCGCCGCCGGACTTGCCGATTTCAGGCCCTACAACGGGCGGTTCCAACTGGAAACCGCGCATGCGCTGGTACTGATCGATGACAGCTATAACGCCAACCCTGCTTCCTGCGCCGCTGCCCTGGCAACGCTGGCTGAGCTGAAGGATGGCCGGCAAGCTTTCGTGGCGCTGGGAGACATGCTGGAGCTGGGAGCGGATGAAGTGGACCTGCACCGTCGCCTGGGAGCCCAGGCAGCGCAGGTCGCCGACCGGCTCTACCTGTTCGGTGATCTGACCGCCCACACCGCCGAGACAGCCATTGCCGCCGGCATGGCCCCGGATGCCGTAGTCAGGGCGCCGGATCACGACACGGTCATCCGGGACATCCTGAAACGGGCAAAAAGCGGCGACCTGGTACTGGTCAAGGGATCGCGGGGGATGAACATGGAACGAATTGCACACGGCATACGGCTCGGCGGCCGTCAGGAGAACTGACATGCTGTATCACATTTTTTATCCGCTGGCATCGGACCTTAAGATCCTTAACATCTTCAAGTACCTGACCTTCCGCACTATCTATGCCATGATCACCGCCCTGATTGTCTGCTTCGTCCTGGGGCCCTGGATCATCCGCAAACTGGAAGGGCTGCGTGCCCGGCAAGTGATCCGTACCGACGGACCGGAATCCCACCTGGAAAAGCAGGGAACCCCCACCATGGGGGGGCTGATCATCCTGGCAGCCATCGTCATTCCCACCCTTCTCTGGGCAGACCTGCGCAACTCGTACGTCTGGATCACCCTCACCATCCTGGGGGGCTACGGCCTGATCGGTTTTGTGGACGACTACAAGAAAGTGGTGGAAAAAAACCCGAAAGGTCTCTCAGCTCGCCAGAAAATGTTCTGGCAGGTGGTGCTGGCCGGCGGCGTGGCGGTGTATCTCTACCTGACCCCTGGATTCAACGAGATGCTGTACGTCCCGTTCTTCAAAAATTTCCATCCCGATCTCGGCATCTTCTTCATACCCTTTGCCGCCCTGGTCATCGTTGGCGCCAGTAATGCCGTCAACCTGACCGACGGCCTGGACGGCCTGGCCATCGGGCCGGTGGCCATCAACGCCGCCACCTACATGCTCTTTGCTTACATCGCCGGCCACGCCACCCTGTCCAGCTACCTGCAGATTCCGCGGGTGCCCGGTGCCGGGGAGCTGGCAGTCATCTGCGGTGCCATGGTGGGGGCCGGGCTGGGCTTTCTCTGGTTCAACTCCTACCCGGCCGAAGTATTCATGGGGGATGTGGGGTCCCTTTCGCTGGGGGGGACCCTGGGCATCATCGCGGTGCTGACCAAGCAGGAGATTCTGCTGGTGATCGTGGGCGGCATTTTCGTCGTGGAGGCTCTCTCCGTGATCTTCCAGGTGGGGTCCTACAAATACCGGGGCAAGCGGATTTTCCGCATGGCGCCGATCCACCACCATTTTGAACTGAAAGGGGTGGCGGAACCCAAGATCATCGTCCGCTTCTGGATCATCACCATCATCCTGGCCCTGGTCGCCATTTCCACCCTGAAGATGCGCTGACATGGATCTGACCAACCGCCATACCGTTGTCATGGGGCTTGCCAGAACCGGCGTGGCCTGTGCCCGCTTCCTGGCTCTGCGGGGAGCGCGGGTCGTTGCCACCGATCTGCGGGACGCCGTTACTTTGGCAGCAGTGCTGAACGAGTTGCAGGAGTATGACATCCGCTTCGTGCTGGGGCGTCACGACGAGCAGGACTTCCTGCTGGCCGATCTGATCGTGGTTTCTCCCGGCGTGCCGATGGACCACCCCCTACTGACGGCGGCAAAAGCGGCCGGACGGGAGATCGTCAGCGAGATCGAGCTGGCCGCACGTTTCATCGATGCGCCGCTGGTGGCCATCACCGGTACCAACGGCAAAACCACCACCACCACTCTGGCCGGGGAGCTGTTTACGGCCTGCGGTTTTACTACCTATGTGGGAGGCAACATCGGCAATCCCCTCATCGAGCTGCCGGAATCGGGAACGGCCGTACAGCGGGTTGTCGCTGAAATCAGTTCGTTTCAGCTTGAGTGGATCGCCACATTCCGGCCCCGGGTGGCGGCCCTGCTCAACATCTCCGAAGACCACCTGGACCGCTACGCCGGCTACCAGGAGTATATCGACGCCAAGCTGCGCATCTTCGAGAACCAGACCTCCGAGGATTACGCGGTCGTGAACCGCGACGACGACCTGGTCTGGCAGGCGGCCCGCTCCCTCAAGGCCCGCCTCATCCCCTTCAGCCGGAAGCGGGAGCTTGAGGAGGGCATCTTCTGCCAGGGCGACGAGATCGTGTTCCGGCACCAGGATGCTGAGTGTCGCTTTCCCGTGGCCGGTTTCAAGCTGCAGGGGGTGCATAACCTGGAGAACATCATGGCGGCCCTGGCCTGCGCCCTGCTTCTGGGCTGCGAGCGCGAGCCCTGCCTGGCGCTGCTCAACCGTTTCGAACCCCTGCACCACCGGATGGAATTCGTCCGCGAGGTAAACGGCGTGCGGTACTTTGAAGACAGCAAGGCCACCAATGTGGGCAGCGTGGCCAAGGCACTGGAAAGCTTCGACAACATCACGCTGATCGCCGGCGGCAAGGATAAGGGGGGCAGCTACGCCCCGTTGGCGGAGCTGGTACGGAGCCGGGTCCGCCAGCTGGTGCTGATCGGCGAGGCGGCCGACCGCATTGCCGCAGAGTTGGGGAGTCTCACCGCCACCTGCAAGGCGGCCAGCCTTGAAGAGGCGGTAGCCCTGGCGGCGGCCCGCAGCCGCCCCGGCGGCGTAGTGCTGCTCTCTCCCGCCTGCTCCAGCTTCGATATGTTCCGGGACTACGAAGAGCGGGCACAGCGGTTCATCGCCGCGGTCAAGGCGCTGTAGAGGGTCGAACATGTCGGACCGGCCAGAGTGGTCCGACAACAGCGTAAGGAAACAACCCATGCTGAGAAAACTGGAAGGATACGACCTGGTTCTGTTGCTGATGGTGGTGGCGCTTACCTCTTTCGGGGTCGTCATGGTCTATTCCGCCTCGTCGGTGATGGCAGCCAAAAACTTCCAGGACAGCGCATTTTTCCTCAAGCGCCAGGGGACCTTCGCGCTGGTCGGCTTTATCATCGCCGCCGTTGCCATGCGGATCGACTATCGTTACTGGCAACGACTGGCGGTACCGCTGTTGCTGGTCAGTCTGGTACTGCTGGTGCTGGTGCTGATCCCCGGCATCGGCGGCAAGGTCAAGGGGGCCTCCCGCTGGATCAGGCTGCCCGGTTTCAACCTGCAACCGTCGGAGTTCGCCAAGATCGCCCTGATCATGTATCTGGCCTACTCCATCGCCAAGAAGCAGGACCGGATCAAGCTGCTCTCCGCCGGTTTCCTCCCCTACATGGTCGTGTTGATGGTGCTGTTGGGGCTGATTCTCAAGCAGCCGGACCTGGGGGCGGCCCTGACCCTGGCCGGCGTCACCATCCTGATGCTTTTTACCGCCGGCACCCGGCTGGTCTTCATCATCGGCACCATGATGGTGGCGGCCCCCTTCGTCTGGTACCTGATCTACACCTCCGCCTATCGTTGGCGCAGGATCAAGGCGTTTATGAATCCGGAACTGGATCCCACCGGTATCGGCTGGCAGATTACCCAGTCCAAGTACGCCTTCGGGGCTGGCGGCCTGTTGGGCCAAGGACTGGGCGAGGGCAAGCAGAAACTGTTCTACCTGCCGGAGGCCCACACCGACTTCATCCTCTCCGTGGTGGGCGAAGAACTGGGCTTCATAGGGGTGTTGATCATTATCGGCATGTTCTTCATCCTGGTGCAACGGGCGATGCGGATCGCCCTGGCCACCCAGGAACCCTTCGGACGCTTCCTGGCCATGGGGATCGCCATCCTGTTCGCCATTGAGGCCAGCGTCAACATGGGGGTGGTTACCGGCATCCTTCCCACCAAGGGGCTGGCCCTGCCGTTTTTGAGCTACGGCGGCAGTTCGCTGCTGATCAGCCTGTTCGCAGTGGGGGTGCTGCTGAACATCTCCAGCACGCTGAAGGAAACCGTACCAGCGGAGAGGAAAAACGGATGAAACTGATCGTGGCCGGCGGCGGTACCGGCGGACATCTCTTTCCCGGCATCGCCGTGGCCGAAGAGTTCCTCTCCCGCGACAGCTCCAACCAAGTGCTGTTCGTGGGAAGCGAACGGGGGATCGAGGCACGGGTCATCCCAAGCCTGGGCTATCCCCTGGAACTGGTCTCCGCTGCCGGCATCAAGGGCAAGGGGTTCACGGCCAAGGTGACGGGAGCCCTGCAGCTTCTGTACGGCTATGCGCAGTCACGCACCATCTTGAAACGCTACCGGCCGGACCTGGTGCTGGGGGTGGGGGGCTATGCCTCGCTGCCGATGGTGCTGGCGGCCAGGGGGCTGGATATTCCCCGCTTCATCCACGAGCAAAATGCCCTGCCCGGCATGACCAACAAACTCCTGTCCCGGTTTGCGGACCGGGTGTTTATCTCCCTCGAGGAAGCGCGACAGTTCTTTCCGGAAGAACGCACCCTGCTCACCGGCAACCCGCTGCGCACGCAGATTCTGGAAAGCCTGCAGCATGCCGCCGTCACCCGTGAGCGCACACCGGATGCACCGTTCCATCTGTTCGTTTTCGGAGGTAGCCAAGGGGCACGCCCCCTGAACGAAGTATTGCCCCGCACCATGGCCCTGCTCAATGAGCGGGCCGGGCATTTGCGCATCGTTCACCAGACCGGTGAACAGGATCTGGCCGCAGTGCGGCAGGGATACCGGGAGGCCGGTATCGACGCCGACGTGCGGCCGTTCATTGACGACATGGCCCGTGAGTACCGCCGGGCCGACCTGATCGTCTGCCGTGCCGGTGCCACCACCATTGCCGAGGTGACGGCTATCGGCAAGGCGTGCCTGTTCATCCCCTTCCCCCACGCCACGGACGATCACCAGCGCAAGAATGCCGAGGCGCTACTGAAAAATGAAGCCTGCGAACTGATGCTGGAGCGGCATATGACGCCGGAAACCCTGGCTGGCACCATTGCGGGATTGATGGATGATCGGGAACGACTGGAGCGGATCGGCAGGAATGCCGCCGGGATGGCCCGGCTGGAGGCGGCGCGGGTCATTGTTGACGAGATGCTGAAAGGATTGCAGCCATGTACGGAAACATAGAAAAAATTCACTTCGTCGGCATCGGCGGCATCGGCATGAGCGGCATCGCCGAGGTGCTGCTGAACCTGGGCTACGCCGTATCCGGCTCCGACCTGCGCGGTTCCGAGATCACGGAGCGGCTGACCGGCTTCGGCGCCGAAATCGGCATCGGGCACCGGGCGGAAAACCTGAAAAACGTGGATGTGGTGGTGATCTCATCCGCAGTGCACGACGACAATCCGGAAGTGGTGGAGGCCCGGCGTCTGCATATCCCGGTGATCCCCCGGGCCGAAATGCTGGCGGAGCTGATGCGGATGAAGCACGGCATCGCCATTGCCGGCACCCACGGCAAGACCACCACCACCTCCATGGCCGCTTCCATCCTCGGCCATGCCGGCATGGACCCCACCATCGTGATCGGCGGCAAGCTGAACGCCATCGGCACCAACGCCCGGCTGGGCCAGGGAAAGTTCCTGGTGGCCGAGGCGGACGAGTCGGACGGTTCCTTTCTGGTGCTCTCCCCCACCATCGCCGTGGTGACCAACATCGACGCCGACCACCTGGATCATTACGCCGGTATCGAGGAGATCAAGGATACGTTCGTCGAGTTCATCAACAAGGTGCCGTTCTACGGTCTGGCGGTGCTCTGCCTGGATGACCCCAACATCCGGAGCATTCTGCCCCGGGTCAAGAAGCGCTACATGACCTACGGCCTTTCCTCCCAGGCCGATATCCGGGCCACCCACGTCCGGCACGAAGGGTTCCAGACCTCCTTTGTCGCCCACTACAAGGGGTACCGGCTGGGAGAAGTTTCCTTTCCGATGCCCGGTCCCCACAACGTGCTGAACGCCATGGCCTGCATCGCCGTGGCACTGGAGCTGGATATCCCGTTTTCCGCCATCCAGGAGGGGTTTGCCGGCTTCAGCGGCGTGGGGCGGCGCTTCACCGTCAAGGGGCAGCCGCGGGGGATCATGGTGGTGGACGACTACGGCCACCATCCGGCCGAGATCAAGGCCACCCTGGCCGCGGCGCGGCAGGGATGGCCGGAACGCAGGATCGTGGCGGTCTTTCAGCCCCACCGCTACACCCGCACCCATGAACTGTTCGGAGAATTCGTCACTGCCTTCTATGATGCCGACCTGCTGGTACTGACCGATGTGTATGCGGCCGGTGAGCAGCCGATCGAAGGAGCCACGGCGGAACGGCTCGCCCACGAGATTCGTCGCCACGGCCAGAAGGATGTCACCTGGATCGGTACTCGGGAGTTGATTCCCGAACACCTGGCCGGGGTGGTGAAAGAGGGCGATATCGTCATCACCCTGGGAGCGGGGAATATCTGGCAGCAGGGTGAAGCCCTGGTGAAACTTCTGGAGAGCTGATTGAGTCTCGATGGCATGTGCATACGCGGCACACTGCTGCGCAATGAGCCGATGAGCCGGCATACCTCCCTGAAGGTGGGGGGACCGGCCGACTTGTACGCCGTGCCCCAGGATGCGGACGATCTGCAGCAGTTGGTGCGCCAACTTCATGAACGGCAGATCCCCTGGCTGGCCATCGGCCGGGGCTACAACCTGCTGGTGCGGGATGGCGGCATCCGCGGCGCGGTGATCTCGCTGGAACGATTCAACCGGATCGAGTCCCTGGACGAGGTCACCATCCGGGCCGGAGCCGGCGCAGAAAACCTGACCGTGGTCCGTTTCGGCCAGGCCCTTGGCTTGGGAGGGATCGGTTTTATTGCCGGTATTCCCGGTACCATCGGCGGCGCCATCCGGATGAACGCCGGTGCTTACGGTGAAGGGATTCTGCAGCGTACCGTCTGCATGAGCCTGCTGCGGGACGGCACGGTGCGGGAGTTCTGCATTGACGAGTTGGACTACGGCTACCGCCGCCTGGACCTGCTGCCGGGCGACCTGGTGCTGGCGGCCACGCTGCGTCTGGAACCACGAGACCCGGCAGAGACCGAGGAGGAGATTCGCAAGGATACCGAACTGCGGCGCAGCAAGCACAACGTGGGTCACCCCAGTGCCGGCTCGTTTTTTAAAAATCCGCCGGGACAGGCTGCCTGGAAGCTGATCGATGCTGCCGGCATGCGGGGCTGCCGGGTGGGCGGAGCACTGGTCTCCGAGGTACACAGCAACTTTCTGGTCAATGCCGGCGGTGCCACGGCGGCTGATTTCCTGGCCCTGTCGGCCCGGGTCAAACAGGCGGTGTCGGCGGCATGCGGCATCACGCTGGAAGAAGAGGTCAGGATCGTGGGGGATGAGCCATGAAGGATAAGCGGATCGGAGTATTGATGGGAGGGTTGTCCGCCGAGCGCGACGTGTCGATCAAAAGCGGCATGGCGGTTCACCAGGCACTGCTCAAGCGGGGGTACGACAGCACCGCCATCGACGTACGCCACTCGGTGGCCGACGTGCTGCGGGAAGAGCGGATCGAGGTGGCCTTTGTGGCCCTCCATGGCCGGTACGGCGAGGATGGCTGCATCCAGGGGTTGCTGGAGCTGATGCAGATCCCCTACACCGGCTCCGGGGTGCTGGCCAGCGCCCTGGCCATGCACAAACTGTACGCCAAGCAGGCGTTCAGCGCCGCCGGACTGCTCACCACCCCCTTCGTTGCCGTGCAGCGGGGAGCCACGATCACCCCGGAGCAGCTTCCCTTCGGCCTGCCGGCAGTAGTCAAGCCGGTGCAGGAGGGGTCGTCGGTGGGAGTGGCCATCGTCAAGCAGGCAGCCGAGCTTGCGCCGTCCCTGGACGAGGCGTTTCGTTACGACCGGATCGCCCTGGTGGAGCAGTACGTCAAGGGGCAGGAGGTACAGGTCGGCATCCTGAACGATCGGGCCATCGGCGCCATCGAGATCATCCCCAAGAAGGAGTTCTACGACTACGAGGCCAAGTATGCCGACGGCATGGCCGAACATGTTTTCCCGGCCCGTCTCGCTGCGGAGTTGTACGAAACGGTGCAGCAGCTGGGGGTACAGGCCCACCGGGCCCTGGGCTGCTCCGGTTACAGCCGGGTGGATTTTCTGGTGACCGAGCAGGGTGACTGCTACGTGCTGGAGGTGAACACGCTGCCGGGGATGACCGCCCTGTCACTGTTGCCGGAAATCGCTCTCAAAGGAGCTGGCTTGAGTTTCGAGGATCTGGTGGAAGAGATCCTCAGTACCGCCGGCCTGAAAACGGGCTCCGGCGCATGATGGCGGATCTGCGCCATCTCGACGGTTCCCGCGGTCGCAGCAAGGTTGCGCAGAACCGTATGAAGGTCAAGAAGGAGCCCATTGACCTGCGTACCTACGTGCTGCCGCTGGTGCGGGTCGGCAGCCGGGCGATGCTGGTGCTGCTGCTGGGTGGCCTGTTGGCCGCTTCCGTGCACCGTTTGACCAAAACAACTTCGTTTCCGGTACAGAAGATCGATATTACCGGCACCCAACGGTTGACCCGCGCAGAAGTCCTGGCTTTGGGCGGCGTCTCCATCGGGGAAAACATGCTCGCCCTGCGGCTGAAGTCCATCGGCGGGCAGATCGCCGCCAACCCCTGGGTAGCCGATGTCAGGGTGCAACGCTTCTTTCCGGGCACGCTGGCGGTCAGCATCACGGAACGGGAACCGGTGGCAGTGGTCAACCTGGGACTGCTCTACTACCTGGACGCCCAGGGAGAACCGTTCAAGCCGCTCAACTTCGGTGACAAGCTGGACTACCCGGTGGTCTCCGGCTTCACCGAGGAGGATCTGGGCAGCGATCCGGCGGGAACCCGCGAAGCGTTGAAAAACGCCTGTGAACTGCTTGCCGCGCTACAACGGCAGGGAGCTTTTCTCCTTGCGGATGTATCGGAGATTCATTACGATAAGGGCCACGGTTTTACCCTGTACACCACCTCCGGCGCAGTTCCCGTCAGAATCGGCATGTCGGATTTCACAGAAAAACTGAACCGTTTTGCCCGTATCTACGAACACCTGAAGGACCGGCACCCCGACCTGCGCCGGATCGACCTGGATTACAGCGACAGAATCGTCGTCACCAAGAGCTGAACGGAACACCGTACTAATTTCCCACGGAGGGGAACGCTATGTCCGCCAAGAGAGACAACCTGATTGTCGGCCTCGACATCGGGACCACTAAAATCTGCGCCATTGTCGGTAATGTTACCGAGGACGGCATTGAGATCGTCGGCATCGGCACCAGTCCTTCCAGTGGTCTGCGCAAAGGGGTTGTCATCAACATCGAGAGCACGGTGACCGCGATCCGCAAAGCGATCGACGAAGCCGAGCTGATGGCCGGCTGCGAGATCAAGTCGGTCTACGCCGGCATCGCCGGCGGCCATATCAAGGGGATCAACTCCCAGGGGGTGATCGCCATCAAGAACCGTGAAGTCTCCCCCGAGGACGTGCGCCGGGTCATCGACGCCGCCAAGGCCATCGCCATCCCGATGGACCGGGAAGTGATCCATATTCTTCCCCAGGAATTCATCATCGACGAGCAGGACGGCATCCGCGAGCCGCTGGGAATGAGCGGTGTCCGCCTGGAGGCCAAGGTCCATATCGTCACCGGCGCCGTGGCCAGCGCCCAGAACATCGTCAAATCCTGCAACCGGGCCGGCCTGGACGTGGCCGACATCGTCCTGGAGCAACTCGCCTCTTCCGAGGCGGTCCTCTCGCCGGACGAGAAGGAACTGGGGGTCTGCCTGGTGGATATCGGCGGCGGCACCACTGATATCGCCATCTTCTCCGAAGGTGCCATCAAGTACACCTCAGTGTTGGGACTGGGGGGGAACCATCTGACCAACGATATCGCCGTCGGCCTGCGCACCCCCATGGCCGAGGCGGAAAAAATCAAGCGCAACCACGGCTGCTGCCTCTCTTCCCTGGTGGGCAAGGATGACAAGATCGAAGTCCCCAGCGTCGGCGGCCGTAAGCCGCGGGAACTTTCCCGTACGGTTTTATGCGAAATCCTGGGCCCCCGGGTCGAAGAATTGTTCACCCTGGTAAACCGTGAAATCGTCAAATCGGGACTTGAAGATTCCATTGCATCCGGGGTTGTAATTACCGGCGGATCGAGTATACTTGACGGGATGCCGGAGCTGGCAGAACAGATTTTCAACCTGCCGGTACGCCGCGGAATCCCCCAGAAGATCGGCGGACTTATTGACGTCGTCAACTCTCCGGTTTATTCAACGGGTGTGGGCCTGATCATTTACGGCAGTCGAAATCTCGGCCCCCGTGAGTTTCCGGCCACCAAGTCGGAAGACAGTATCTTCAACACGGCAGCCCGCCGCATGAAGAGTTGGTTCCGGGAGTTCTTCTGAGAGCCGGACCCTGACGCATCATCAAGGCAACAACCTCTTACAACACTACATTAATTTACTTGAAAAAGGGGGGGGCGGATGTTCGAGTTTGACGAATCCATCGAGCAGAGCGCAGTGATCAAGGTTATCGGGGTCGGTGGTGGCGGCGGCAATGCCGTCAACACCATGGTGGCCTGCGGCATGAACAAGGTGGAATTCATCGTTGCCAACACTGATTCCCAGGCGCTCCGCTCCTCCAAAGCCCCCGTCAAAATTCCGTTGGGCGGCCAGCTCACCAAAGGGCTCGGCGCCGGCGCCAACCCCAACATCGGACGTGATGCGGCACTCGAGGACCGCGAACGCCTCACCGACATCGTCAAAGGGGCCGACATGGTCTTCATCGCCGCCGGCATGGGCGGCGGCACCGGTACCGGCGCCGCGCCGGTCATTGCTGAAGTGGCCCGCGAGGCCGGGGTGCTCACCGTCGGCATCGTCACCAAGCCGTTTTCCCGCGAAGGCAAGCAGCGGATGGCCAAGGCCGAGGAAGGTATCCGCGCCCTCAAGCAGCATGTCGACTCGCTCATCATCATCCCCAACGACCGTCTGATCAGCATCGCCCCCCGCTCCCTCGGCATTCTCGACGCCTTCAAGCCCTCCGATGACGTGCTCCGTCAGGCGGTCCAAGGCATCTCCGATCTGATCACCACCTCCGGTTTCATCAACGTCGACTTTGCCGACGTGAAAGCGATCATGAGCGAGCGCGGCATGGCCATGATGGGCATCGGCATTGCCACCGGCGACAACCGGGCCGCCGAGGCCGCCACCAAGGCGATTTCCTCGCCGCTGCTGGAAGATATCGACGTTTCCGGCGCCCGCGGCGTACTGGTCAACATCACCGGCTCCTCCGCCATGACCATGGACGACTTCGACGCCGTCAACAAGACCATCCACGAGAAAGTCCACGAAGACGCCAACATCATCATCGGTGTGGTCATCGACGAATCCCTGGGGGAAACCGTCAAGGTCACCGCCATTGTCACCGGGTTCGGCGACCGTTTCGACGCTACCGGCCATGTCCGCACCATGTCGCCCCTCACCACCCTGCATAAACCGGTGACACCGGTGACCAGCATCGACACCCCCACCTTTATCAGAGACCGTCAGAAGAGCGAGGGGGGACGTCCGGTCCGCCACGTCGGCTCGGTCTCCTTCGACGATGAGGATACCTACGACATCCCCACGTTCCTGCGCAAGTCGGTTGACTGAACCCGACCAGCTGCCTGAACCAGCACGGCCTCCGGAGCAATCCGGAGGCCGTTTCAATTTGAACGATCTTTTTTGCTTCGCCCACCACCAAGTCAGCAAGCAGGCATTAACGGGGCAATCAAAGCACCGCTGCCGGAACAGGACTCAGGTGTTGCAGTCATGGGCGTACATCATCACCAACCGCGCCCGGTTCTCCAGGCAACGGGGGCAGAGCTCCCCGCCATCCCTCCAGACCTCCTCAGCCAACCAGGCACCGGCTTCCTGAAAGATGGACGACACCGGCACGGTTTCGTCGAACTCTTCACGACAGAGCGTACACCGCTTCATACCGGCACTCCGACAACCGCCATGGCGGCCCGGTACTCCGTTGCCAGTGTTGCCGTATCGGCGCTGCTGACCGCGTCCCATGGCAACGACTCATCAAGCGCCAGCGTGGCAGTGACGCGGCTCTCCACGTCGAGAGCACACTGCTTGGCAGCCTTACGCAGATTCAGCCCTTGGGACATGGCCTGCAGCAACGGCGTCAACTCCCGGCCGCCGCGGGAGAGCAGCGCCTGCAGTACGGCACCGTGCAGCTCCTCAACCTTGAGCCGCACGTTGGGGATCGGCCGCACTCCTTTTTCCAGCAGAGCGACCCGGCGTTGCAACTCCTTCAGGGGACACATGCCGGCCCATTGCAGCGGCGTGAACGGCTTGGGAATAAACGGGTTGACCGACAGGGTGATCTCCCCCAGACGTTTGTGACGCCGCGCCTGGGCCACCACCGTTGCCTGCACGGCAGCGGTGAGCCGGATCAGTTCTTCCAGATCTTCGTCGGTCTCACCCGGCAGGCCGATAATTACGTACAGTTTCAGGTTAAGGATACCGGCGTCGGCCACCAGCTCGACAGCACGCAGAATCTGCTCCTCGGTCAGATTCTTGCGGATCATGTCCCGCATCCGCTGGGAGCCGCCTTCAGGTGCCAGAGAGACGGTCTTATGGCCGCTGCGGGCCAGCAGCTCCAACAGCTCCGGGGTCAGCCGGTCGATCCGCAGGGACGAGAGCGAGGGCGCTCCCCCTTCTGCCACGATAAAATGGCACACCTCCGTGATGGCGGGATGGTCGGATACCGCAGCCCCCACCAGGCCGATGGTACCACGTTGCCGCAGCCCTTCCCGACAGGCCTCCAGCAGCCGCTCCAGCGGCTGCCAGCGAAACGGCTGCCAGACAAAGCCCGCGGCGCAGAAGCGACAGCCCCGGGGGCAGCCCCGGCTCACCTCCACCAGGAACATGTTCCCGAATTCGGTGTCCTCGGTCAGGATCGTTGAGCAGGAGGGTGGAGCATCCACGGGGGCGCAGAGCCTGGCCACCGGCTGGCGGAACGGCAGAGAGGGTACGTACATGCCGGGCAGCTCCGCTGCGGCGGTCAGCAGTTCGGTGCGGGAGCTGCTGGCCTGAGCACGCAGGAACCTGCAGAGGGGCGGGATCAACGTTTCCCCCTCCCCCACCGCGATCAGGTCGAAAAACGGGGCCGCTGGTTCGGGATTGAGGAAACAGGCGGCGCCGCCGCCGATGATCAGCGGGTCGGCCGCCCCCCGGTCGGCTGCCAGCTCCGGGATACGGGCCAGGCGGAGTATCTGGGGGATAGCGATGAAGTCGGGCTCAAAGGAGACCGAGAAGGCGATCACGGCGAAGTCGGACAACGGTCGCCCCGACTCCAGGGAGAGCAGCGTGGCACCGCTTTTGGCGTACTCGGCCAATTCCTCCCGGTCCGGGAGAAAGGCCCGTTCGCAGACCGTGTCAGGCTGGTCGTTGAACAACCGGTGGACCGCCTGAAATCCCAGGCTGCTCATGGCGGTATGGTACCGGTTGGGATAGACCAGGCAGACCGACAGCGCCCCACCCCGACCGGAGGGGGCGGTTTCCGCTTCAGCAGCGCGGCGGCGGCGCTGTATTTCCCTGATGACGCGGCTCACCGTGCCGGTTCCGTTCCCACCCTCGGCGGCCGGTTGCTGTTGTCATTGCACATGATCACGGACTCGTCACCGCTGCGGCGGACGTTGCCATGGTATTCTCCCCAGTATGAAACATCACGGGTATCCCGCAGTCCGGCGGCGTCAGGCCGCCCACTGCGGTACCCCCTCGACAGCCCCCGGCAGATGGAGTATGACTACTGTCCATGAAATGGCTTGAGCATATAGGGCAGCAGGCATCACGACTGGCATCGCTGGAACTCTTCCGCTTCATCGGCCCCGGTTTCTTCGTCACGGTCGGCTTCATTGACCCCGGCAACTGGGTCACCAACGTGGCGGCCGGCGCCCAGTTCGGCTACGCACTGCTCTGGGTCGTCACCTTGTCCACCATCATCCTGATCATCATCCAGCACAACGCAGCCCACCTGGGGATCGTCACCGGCCTCTGCCTGTCGGAGGCAGCCTCGAAGTTTTTCCGTCCCTGGCTCCGCTTTATCATGCTGGGCAGCGCCATGGCCGCCTGCATCTCCACCGCCCTGGCAGAGCTGCTGGGGGCAGCCATCGGGCTCACCATGCTGACCGGCCTTCCCCTCCCGTTCGGCGCTCTGCTTTCCGCCCTCTTTTCGGCCTGGATGCTTTTTTCCAAGAACTATCAGCGGCTGGAGAAGTGGATCATGGGGTTCATTTCCCTGATCGGTCTCTCCTTCATCTTCGAACTCTGCCTGGCCGACATTTCCTGGAACAACGTGGTGACCGGCTGGGTAACCCCTACGGTGCCCCACGGCGCCCTGCCGGTCATCATGGGGGTACTGGGGGCGGTGGTCATGCCCCACAACATTTTTCTGCATTCCGAAGTGATCCAGAGCCGCCAGTGGCACCAGCAGGGGGATGACATCATCAGGAAGCAGCTCAAGTTCGAGTTTTTCGATACCCTGTTCAGCATGGGGGTCGGCTGGGCCATCAACAGCGCCATGATCATCATGGCGGCGGCGGTATTTTTCAGTCACGGCATCACGGTCACGGAGCTGCCCCAGGTGATGACCACCCTGCAACCGATCTTCGGCCGCCTCGCGGCGGTGGTGTTTGCGTTGGGGCTTCTGTTCGCCGGCCTGGCCTCGTCGGTCACCGCCGCCATGGCGGGAGGCAGCGTTTTTGCCGGCATCTACCGCGAGCCGTTCGACATGGCCGATCCCCACTCACGAACCGGACTGGCCATGACCCTCGGCGGCGCCCTGCTGGCAATTCTGCTCCTGGGCGACCCCTTCAAGGGGATTCTCTGGAGTCAGATCGCCCTGTCGCTGCAACTCCCCCTGACCATCGTACCGCTGATCATGCTGACTTCATCCCGGGAGGTGATGGGGGAGTATGCCAACACCCGCTACGGCGCCGCAGTACTCTGGATCGTCGGCCTGGTCGTGATCGCCCTGAATGTGGCGCTGCTGGCCGACATGGCCGGATTTCCCCTCATCTGAACACCACGAACAGCTTGGCGATAAAGAAGTCGCACATCAGCACCATCACCGAGGAGATCACCACCGCCCGCTTGGCCGAGGCCCCCACCCCTTCCGCCCCGCCGGCGGTATTCAGCCCCACGTAGCAGCCGGTCATGGTGATCAGACAGGCAAACACCAGCGGCTTGAATACCCCCTCCAGGTAGTCCAGCGGCACCATGAACTGGGTAAAGGTGGACAGGTACATGATCGGGCTGATGTCGTAGCCGGTGGCAATCAGGTAGCCGCCGAACATGGCGATGGCGTCGGTGATGACGGTCAGAAGCGGCAAGGCCAGCAGCATCGCCTTGAGCCGCGGGGTCACCAGCCGCTGGATGATATCGGTCCCTTCGACCCGCATGGCATCCACCTGCTCGGTCACCACCATGGTCCCCAGTTCGGCGGTGATGGCGGAGCCCACCCGGCCGGCCACCATCAGGGCCGCCAGTACCGGCCCCAGCTCCTTGATCATGGTGACCGCCACCATGCCGCCCACATAGCTGGTGGCGGCAAACGGCTTGAGCTGGATCAGGGCCTGCAGGGCCATGACCATGCCGGTGAACAGGCCGGTCAACAGGCAGATGAACAGGGAGGAAAAGCCCAGTTTATCGAACTGGATGGCAAAATCGCGGTAATAGGATGGTTTGCGAAATATCCTGACCAGGGCCTGGCCGGTGAGAAAGAACCAGGCCTGGAACCCGGCCAGGAAGCGGAGCACGCGCTGGTCGATCAGGGCCAGCTTCATGGATCAGAGTACCGCGGCCACGGCTTCCGCCGCTTCGTCGATGAACCGGAACTCCAGTTCCTGGCGGACATTTTCCGGAATATCTTCCAGATCGTCCCGGTTGCGGCTGGGAGCCAGCACCGTGGTGACGCCGGCCCGGTGGGCGGCCAGCACCTTCTCCTTCAGACCGCCGATGGCCAGCACCCGGCCGGTCAGGGTGATCTCGCCGGTCATGGCCACGTTGCGACGGGCCGGCTTGCCGGTGAGAAGCGACACCAGCGCCGCCACCATGGTTACCCCGGCGGAAGGGCCATCCTTGGGAATGGCCCCGGACGGCACATGGATATGCACGGTACGGCTCTCGAACATATCGCCACTGAGACCGAAATCGGCGGCATGGGCCTGGATGTAGGAAAGGGCCGCCCGGGCCGACTCCTTCATCACCTCTCCCAGGGAGCCGGTCAGGATCAGCTCCGTCTTGCCCGGCATGCTGGTGGCCTCCACAAAGAGGATATCCCCGCCGGTCTCGGTCCAGGCCAGCCCGGTCACCACCCCGACGCGGTCAGACTCCGCCGCCACTTCGTTATGGAACTTCCGCGGCCCCAGCAGTTCCGCCACCACCTCCGGAGTGATCTGCTCCCGCAGCGGCTTTCCCTGGGTGATTTCCTTGGCGACCTTGCGCAGCACCTGGCCGATGGTGCGCTGCAGGTTACGCACCCCTGCCTCCCTGGTGTAGTCGCGGATCACCTTGACCAGCCCCTCCTCCGTAAAGGCGGGAGGGGTCTTGGCAAGGCCGTTCTCCTCGATCTCCCGGGGGATGATGAAGTTACGGGCGATATGCAGCTTCTCCTCGCCGGAATACCCGGCCAGCCGGATGATCTCCATCCGGTCCTTGAGGGGGCCGGGGATCGGGTCCATCTGGTTGGCGGTGGTGATGAACATCACCTTGGAGAGGTCAAAGGGGACATCCAGGTAATGATCCTGGAAGGAGAAATTCTGCTCGGGATCCAGCACCTCCAGCAGGGCCGAGGAGGGGTCGCCGCGGAAATCGTGGGACAGCTTGTCGATTTCGTCCAGCATCAGCACCGGGTTATTGGAGCCGCAGCGGTAGATTTCCTTGATGATCCGCCCCGGCAGGGCGCCGATGTAGGTCCGGCGGTGTCCGCGGATCTCCGCTTCGTCCCGTACCCCGCCCAGGGAAACCCGCACAAACTTGCGTCCCAGGCTGCGGGCGATGGAACGGCCAAGCGACGTCTTGCCCACCCCCGGCGGTCCCACGAAGCAGAGCACCGGCCCCTTCATGGTCTCCTTCAGGGAGCGGACCGCCAGAAATTCGAGAATCCGTTCCTTGACTTTTTTAAGGTTGTAGTGGTCTTCGTCCAGCACCTCTTCCGCCTTGACGATATCCAGCGAATCAATGGTGGAGATGTTCCAGGGCATGCCGGCCAGGTAATCCAGGTAGGTGCGGGAGACGTTGTACTCAGGTGACGCCTGGTTGATCCGCTCCAGCCGTTTCAGCTCCTTCAGGGCGATCTTGCGCACCTCCTCCGGCATCTCCGCTTCGTCGATCCGTTTGCGGAGATCGGTCACATCGGCGTTGCGGGGGTCCTCCTCACCCAGCTCCTCCTGAATCTGTTTCAACTGCTCCCGCAACAGGTAGTCCTTCTGGTTCTTGCCGACCCGCCGGTTCACCTCGGTCTTCAACTCGGTGTTGACCTGCAGCTTCTGCACCTCGTTGGTCAGCACCACGTAGACCTTCTTCAGCCGCTCCAGCGGATCGAGGGTTTCCAGCAAATCCTGCAGGTCCGGCAGCGGCAGGTTGACGTACAGCGCCACCAGGTCGGAAAGCCGTGCCGGGTTGTCGATGTAGTCGATCATCTTCATCACATCGTCCGGCAGCGGCTTGCCGTAGGAGAGGGAAATCTTGAGCAGGCCGATCAGGCTCTGCACCAGGGCGTCGGACACCAGCCCCCGCTCCACGAACTCCCGCACCACCTCCGTCTCCACCACCGGAAAGGGGGTGGTCTGCTCAAGGTTGCCGATGGTGATCCGGTTGATTCCCTCCAGGGTGATTTTGAGGCGGTTGCCGGAAACCCGCTTGATCTGGGTCACCCGGCAGACGGTACCGATGGGGCTGATGGTCTCCTTGAGCGGCGCCTCTGCGTCGGCATGCTGATACACCACGGCAATGAAGCTGTCGTACTGCTTCTGGGCAACGGTGAACCGCTCCGCCTCCTCCTCGCTCTGGTAAACGGGGAACACCATATAGGGAAATGCCACCATATCCTTGAGGGGGTACAGCGGAAGGGTCTCGGGAATGGTCAGTTCTGCATGGGGCATGGCATTACGATCCTTGTTATGCTCGAGATCATCCAGTGGAAACATCGTAACACGGCAGCGATTGTTCTTCAATCGGGAGCTTGACTGCACCTTCCCTCAGGTCGGGCGTCCTTCTCTGACCTTTACTCGCAGGAGCCGGACACAGGCATCGGCACCGGCCAGTTCGCGGTAGAGTCCGACAAGAAAACGGACCGTCACCAGGCGGTGGATGGCGGCCTGGGTCAGCCGGTACAACCAGCGCCTGAACAAGGACGGACGGCGGCTCCCCAGCAGTAGGGGGCAGTAGTCGGAAAGCTGCAACGTTACCCTGCTGCCGCCGTCGGGCAACGGCTCTACCCGAAAGAGCAGCTCCCCACGCCTGCAGGCGTCGGACTGCACCAGCAAACCGCCACGGATACGCAGGCACAGCTCGTCATGCTCCGTGGAGCCGTACGCGATGGGCAGCTCAAAGACAAGCAGGGGGTAGCGTCCCATGAGCCGGAAGGAGAGCTCTCCTTCCCACTCCCGATGACGGATCAGCCCCCAGGTCTGGCGGTCTATCGCTGCCAGGTAGCTGCGGCAGACCGTCTTCGCCGTTACTCCTGCCGCACAGGCTGCCGGCAGATCGGTCCATTGCACGGAAAAGACGGAAGAGTCCTCCAGCAGCACCTGCTGGCAGGCAATCTGCTGCAGCGGTTTGTCGTGGGCAGTCGCAGGCTTCATGATACCGGACATTGTACCGATATGGACAGGGCTTGCAAGGCCATTCGGGCTATGGCACACTTGCCCCATGGCTGACCGCAGCGACAGAATAGTCCTGGTAACCGGGGCATCCGGCTTCATCGGGGCACGACTGGTGCGCAACCTGCTTGACCGGGGATACCGGGTGCGCTGCGCCCTGCGCCGCCCCGCACCGCTGCCGACGGGCGCGGAGCCGGTCATGGCGGACCTGCTCAGGCCGGAAACCCTGCATGCGGCGTTGCGTGGCGTGGATACCGCCTACTATCTGGTACACTCCATGGGAGCCGGCCACAGCCGCTTTGCCGAGCAGGACCGCCGGGCAGCCGGAAACTTTGTCGAAGCCGCTAACGTCTGCGGCCTGCGTCGGGCCATCTACCTGGGGGGGCTGGGAGAAACCGGCGACAACCTCTCCCACCATCTGGCCAGCCGCCTTGAGGTTGCCGACATCCTGAGAAGCGGCCGCTTCGCCACCACCTTTCTGCGGGCAGCGGTGATCATCGGTGCCGGCGGGGCCTCCTACGAAATGGTACGGGCCCTGGTACGACGCCTGCCGGTCATGATTACGCCCCGCTGGGTGACCACCCGCAACCAGCCGATCGCAGTGGCCGACGTGATCGGCTACCTGGCCGGATGCCTGGAAGAGGAGCGGACCACCGGCGGCACCTTTGATATCGGCGGCCCCGACATCATGACCTATCGGGAAATGATGGAGCGGTTCGCGCACCTCATGGGCAGACGGCTGCTGATCATCCCGGTGCCGGTGCTCAGCCCCCGTCTCTCCTCCTACTGGGTCGGACTGGTCACGCCGGTGCAGCCGTCCATTGCAATCGCCCTGATCGAAGGACTGAAAAACGAAGTGATCTGCCGGGAAAACAGGATACGGGAGCTGCTTCCGATCCCCCTGACTCCCTATGATGACGCGATCAAAACGGCCCTGGCCGAAAACAGACAGTATGGAGGGAGCTGACATGAGCAAGAAGATCGGTGTTGTACTTTCAGGCTGCGGCGTCCGGGACGGCAGCGAAATTCACGAGGCGGTACTGACCCTGCTGGCCATCGACCGGGCCGGTTGCGTGGCGGTCTGCATGGCCCCCGACATGGAACTGGCCGAGGTGAACCACGTAACCTCCGAGCCCACCGGCGCCACCCGCAACGTGCTGGTGGAATCGGCCCGCATCGCCCGTGGCAACATCAAGGATATCGCCGGCGTCACGGCAGGGGAACTGGATGCCCTGGTCTTTCCCGGCGGGTTCGGCGCCGCCCTTAACCTGTGCGACTTCGGCAAGGTGGGCGCCGCCGCCTCGGTCAACCCGCAGGTGGCTCGGCTGGTGCGGGAGGTCCATGCCGCCGGGAAGCCGATCGGCGCCATCTGCATCGCCCCGGCCCTGATCGCCGCCATCCTGGGCAAGGAAGCCGCCCCCACCGTTACCATCGGCACCGACGCCGGTACCGCCGCCGAGATCGACAAGACCGGGGCTAAGCACCAGGACTGCCCGGTTACCGAGTTTGTGGTGGATCAGAAGAACAGGGTCGTCACGACGCCTGCCTATATGCTGGGCCAGCGGATCAGCGACGTGGCAACCGGTATCGAGAAGTGCGTTGCCGCGGTCATTGCCATGGCGTAACGACGATTCCACGATTCCGGAGAAACGACAAGGGCCCTCCCGGTGACAACGGGAGGGCCCTTGTGATGTAATGCTTCGTCATCCGGCAGGGCCTAGTTCCAGGCCAGCGCTTCCCCTACCTTCAGTCGGCGCATCAACAGTTCCAGTCCATAGGTTCTGAGGGACTTGGAAAACTGCTCCGCCGTGCCGGTCAGCACCGGGAAGGTCTCAAAGTGCATCGGCACCGCCAGCTTCGGCCGGATCATCTCCACGGCCCGGGCGGCCCGCTGCGGCCCCATGGTGAACTTGTCGCCGATGCAGAGCAGCATCAGGTCCACCTGTCCCTTCAACAGCGCCATGTCACCGAACAGGTCGGTATCGCCGGTGTGGTAGATACGGGGACCGTTCTTCACCGAAATCAGGAGGCCCCCGGGAGGCCCACCGTAGACCGGCCCCTTCTCGGTATCCATACCGCCACCATGCACCGCCGGCACGAACATGACCGTCACCTCGCCGTCCAGCAGGCTGATGGTACCGCCGAAGCTGCCGGTCGTGGCGCGATCGATCTGCTTTTCAGGAAATCCCTTGTGCGCCACCATCGCCTTTTGCAGCTCCGGCACCGCCACCAGCCGCGCACCGCTCTTCTTTGCAATCTCAACGGTATCGCCGATATGGTCGCCATGGCCGTGGGTCAGCAGGATCAGGTCAACCTTCTGCAATGACTCCAAATCTTTCTGGGCATTGGGATTCGCCGGGTTGCTGATCCAGGGGTCCACCAGCAGCACCTTGCCGGAGGGGGTAACCACCTTGAAGGCGGCGTGTCCGTACCAGGTGATCTGCGCCTGGGCAGCCAGGGCCGGGGCAGCGGACACCAGCAACATCAGGGTGGTGAACAGCAGGCACAGTCGTTTCATGGCAATTCCTTCCTACAGTTGGGAGGTGCAGTGGGGGCAGCGGGTGGCGTCATCGTGCACCGCCGACTTGCAGAACGGGCACTCCCGTGCCGGAGGGGCGGGTGCGGCTGTTTCGGCCTTGCGCACCTTGTTTGCTGCCTTGACGATCATGAAGATCACCAGCGCCATGATCAGAAAATCAATGGTGGTGTTCAGGAAGATACCGTAATTGAGCGTCGGTGCCCCGGCGGCCTTGGCAGCGGCCAGGGTGGGATAACTGCTGCCGGACAGGCTGATGAACAGGTTGCTGAAGTCCACCTTGCCCATCACCAGACCTGCCAGCGGCATGATCAGGTCAGTGACCGCCGAATTGACGATCTTGCCGAAGGCGGCACCGATGATGACGCCAACCGCCAGGTCCAGCACGTTCCCCTTCATCACAAACGCCTTGAACTCCTTCAGCATGGCTACCTCCTCATACCTTGATGTCAACCGACCACGGCACTACCGCGGCCGGCTACCTCCACCCGGTCGCCCGCATACAGCTTGCGGCCCCGACGGGTCTCAATCTCCCCGTTTACCTTCAACTGCCCCTCCTGAATCAGCAGCTTGGCCTCGCCACCGCTCATCACCAGGTTGGCAAGCTTCAGAAAACTGTCCAGCTTGATGTAGTCGCTGTCTATCTTGATAGTTTCGGACATGAACGCATCTCTAACCATTATTTTTGAAAAAGCATAGCGCAACCTTGACCAGGATACAGCCTGTCCGTTTGAAAACCAATACGGCAACTCTTTACCTCGTCAAGCAGAAGTATACTATACCCGTTTTTTTGCCACGTCATCTATCTGCTTTGGAAGTGGCATGGTGTTAGAAGCAAAATAGACGGCTGTCATAGTTATGCCCTATCGAAACCATTACGTACGTCTGGCCTCTGCTCACCAGCCGGCGATGCCGCCGTACCGGCGAGAAGGCCGCCGTCAATGGTCAGTTCACTGCCGGTCATGTAGGCTGCTTCGTCCGAGGCAAGAAGGAGGGCAACCGCGGCAACCTCCTCGGGGGTGCCGAATCTTCTGAGTGGCGTATCCCGGACAAACTCCTGCAGCCGCACCTCACGTTCCGGCCCCGGAGGTCCGATCAGCGGCTCCCACATCGGGGTGAGAATGGCGGCGGGGTGTATCGAGTTGCAGCGAACGGCGAGTCCCTGCTCCGCACAATAGAGCGCCACTGTTTTGGTGTGGTTGCGCACCGCCGCCTTGGAGGAGGCATAGGCGGCCGCAGCCGGGATGCCCACCAGTCCGGAGCGGGAGGAGATGTTGATGATCGAACCGGTGCCTGTCCTGCGCATGGTCCGGATGGCGTATTTGCATCCCAGGAAAACGCCGTCAAGGTTGGTGCGGTGAACGGCATGCCAGTCCGCCAGAGCGGCATGCTCCGGGTCGTGCGCTACCATCCCCTCCTCGAAGCCGGTGATTCCCGCATTGTTGACCACGATAGCAAGTCGGCCGTGGCGGTCGACAATCTCCGCGGTGACCCGCTGCCAGTCAGATTCGCTCCTGACGTCCAAGCGGCGATACGTTGCTGCCGCGCCGATCTCTGCGGCAACGGCCGTTCCCCTCTCATCATCGATGTCGGTGAGATAGACGAATGCTCCCGCAGTTGCAAAGGCGCGGGCTATCGCCTCGCCTATCCCCCGTGCCGCGCCGGTGACCAGCGCAGATTTCCCTTCCAGCCGTCTCATGGAGTCCCCTTTCTCGTGATGCCAGCAGATTTTTGTCGCACACGCAGCTGTTCATGCTACCCGACCCGCCGTCAGCACCGCAAAGATCCTGAAGACAAGCCGCTCCGCCAGGTCGGGAGATTCGCTGGCGCACATGGCGCAGACGGTTATCGGCCGGCCATTGCTGCAGTGCAGGTGGAAAACGCTGGCCTGGTACCCCGGTCCGGCGCCGTTATGCCCCATGATGATTCCATAGGGTGATGCCGTGTCGGCCATGATGCCGAGACCATAGCCGGGGGCGCGGTACCGGGGCGGGGCAGCCGGTACCGGCGTCAGGGCCGTCAGCGCTGTACGCGACCCGGATGACAGGACTTCCCCCGTGAAGAGCCGGTGGTAGAAAGAGGCCAGCTCGGCAGGGGTAGAGGCGAGAACCCCGTGGGAGACCCAGCCGGGGTGGTAGACCTCCGGGACCGGTGCTTCACCGCTCTCTGCAAGGAGCGCAGAGCAGGCCGGCTGCAGGGCCGAAAGGTCCGCCACCGATTCGGGGACAAAGCTTTCTGTGATCCCAAGCGGAGCGCAGATTCTCGCGGAGACTACCGACGCAAGGGACTGGCCGGTCTCCTCCGTTATGATCCGCCTGAGCAGGAGATAGCCGATATTGGAGTAGGCCCACCCGGTTCCCGGCACGAACAGCATCCCCGAGGCCAGGGTTCGCTCCAGAAATTCCGTATCGGTCCACGGCCGGGAAGGCGAACGTCGTACCTCCCGGTGGTAGTCGGCAAGTCCCCCGTAATCGGGGATACCCGAGGTATGATTGAGAAGATGGCGGATGGTCATGGCCGAAGCCTGGGGCAGTTCCGGGAACCAGCGGTCAAGTGACGTCTCCGGAGTAAAGCCCCCCTCTTCCCACAGCATCAGGACAAGCGTGGCGATAATCGTCTTGGTGCAACTGTAGGCGAGAAAGAGCGGCGGATTGCCGGGCGCACAGTTGACCGCGGTCGCGTAGCGTTGATCATCCGTCATCAGGGCGAGCGCAACGGGGGTGGCATCGGTGATTTCCCGGGCTGTCACAGCATCAACGAACTGCCTGAGAGAGTTTTCGCTCATGTCGGCCGGGCTCCCGTGCTACGATAAACAGAGAGCCCAAGGTTCAGCGCTGCCAGCACCGCGATCCCCGGAATGCCGAGGATGCCGGTGGTCAGGCTGTCGCCGCCGGTCAGCATGGCGGCAGGCGCCATTGACACGCCGTTCAGGCTGCCGTGCATCATCGCCGCCGCAAGTACCGATCCTGACTTCAGGCGGACATACCCGATCAAGGGCGAAAACAGGATGGCCCAGAGTGTCATGGCGATTGCCCCCGCCACGGGATGGCCGGGGTAATTGTAGCCGTAGACAATAAGCGGCAGATGCCAGATTCCCCAGATCAAGCCGATCAGCCACGAGGAGCGCCAGAAGCCGAGGTGGGCAAGCTCTTCCTGCAGCAGGCCGCGCCATCCCGCCTCCTCGCCCAGGGCGGCCATCCCATTAACGGTCGCTCCGGCAAGGGTTCCTCCGGCAAGGATCAGCCAAGCCGGATGCACGGGAAGAATCGCGATCTGGTGGTGTATCCGGGTGAGCTGTTCCGGCGGAACAACTGACTCCAGAGAAAGCATGAGATTCGAGGCCAGAATGTTGTTGCTGAACGATACACCGGGCAGCAGCAGGCTTGCGGCTGCCGCAAGCAGGACAATCAAGGGCGGTAGCAGCAGCCCTGCTGCGTACCAGCGGTTGGGACGCAGCATCACTCCCAGCGGTTTCAGAAACGGCTGGCGGCAGACGAGGCGCTGCACGATGAGGGCAGCCAGCGACGGAGTAAACATCACCGCCACCGACATGGCGTAGAAAAGAGGATGGGAGAGTCTTCCTCCCAGCCCGAAATAACAGAAGACCAGCGACCAGCTCACGGCAAAGGTCAGTAGCAGAAACAGCCTGATTTTCAAAGCATTATTCCCTTCAACTACTGAGTAACAAGAGAGTGGCACCCTGCCGCATCGTCTATTGCAATCCGGTCGCGTGCCCGAGCACCTCAACGTCGCCGTTCACCAGCAATTCCGGAAATTCCGGTGCATGGGCGCGGTGCCAGTAACGAAGCGCCCGCTGGCGCACCCTCCTCACTTCGTCCGCCAGGGCTGACTGATTCGGTACGTCCAGGTTGATCCCCGGCGGCAACAGAGCGCCGTCGCAGTCAAGGGCCGAGCCGGACCGGATCACGCAGCGGTGGATGATCCCGCCGGGGACGTAGGCATCCCTGAAGCGGTGCGCCAGCTCCCGTTCCGGCCAGGTAAAAATGCTCTTCAACCGGCTCGGCAGATGGGGAGCTTCATGTCGCCGCACCAACTCGAACAGCGCCTCCAGCACGATCATCATGGTGAGCTGTTCAGGACCCAGCGCCGGAAATTCATGCGGCAGCGGCAGCCGGCGCCCCCCCTCTGCCGAGCAATGGTCAAGGAGTGCATCTTCGCCGGCGGCGATTGCCGCCATGGCCGCCTCGATTTCCTCTGTATACCGCTGCAGGTAGTAGGGCCGCAACTGGTCACCGGCTGCCAGCGGGATCGTGGAGACCTGGTAGACCACCCGCCCGGTCGCGTCGTCCGGATCAAGCCGACCGGCTGCCAGGGCAGCGCGGATGAATTCACCCTTGGCGGCGGCGTAGTCGTTTCCCGACGGCCACTCCTGCTTTGCCAGTTCTTTCTTCAGGGCTTCGTAAGCGGTGTGCAACTCCGGCTTGTTACGCAGCAGATCGCGGAAGAGCAGGTGGTCTTGCCAGAAAAGCGTATCCCCGGCCACCGCGTGCAGGTGAAACGACATCCCGCCTTCGCCGTTGCGCCGGAAAAAGCGACGGAACGGCATCATCGCCTTGTACTCGCGAACGTACTCGTAGCCGAGAGCGGTGACCGGGCCGATCAGCGCATCCAGCCCAGATTCCCGGCCAAGGCCGATCATGATGTCGATGACCGGCTTGGCCGCCAGGCCGGGAACCGCCGTGCTGCCGATGTGTTCGATGCGGCTCTTCAGCGAATGCAGGGCAACGGCGAGGCGATGCCGTTCGGACCGGAAAGCACGGTCCCAGGCTGCTGAGTACTCGAGAATGGAGATTTTCATGTCTGATGGTCTCTCCCCAGTGATTATCGCCGGTATGTGCTCTATGCCGCTGCTCTGTGATCCCGGGTATGCCGGAAGATTATCCGTCGTGCGGGGGATGCCCGCCGGTTCAGGGCGGACCAACGAAGAGAGTTCCTTGAAATGGAACCGGAATTACACCACCTTCCGGTCCAGGTTGCGGTACTGTATCGCCTCGGCAAGGTGGGGGGTACGGATGGCGGCGGAGCCGTCCAGGTCGGCCACGGTGCGGGCCACCTTGAGGATGCGGGAGTAGCTGCGGGCGGAGAAGCCCAGCTTGTCGCCGGCCAGCTCCAGCATACGGTGCCCATCCGCATCCAGCTCGCAATGTTTCTTGATCAGCCGGGCGTTCATCTGGGCGTTGCAATGTACTTTTGTCCCCTGAAAACGCTGTTGCTGTATCTGCCGTGCGCTTTGCACCCGGCCGGCAATGGCGGCGGAGGACTCCGCCGGTTGATTGCCGGAGAGGTCGCGGTAGGCCACAGCCGGAACTTCGACATGCAGGTCGATCCGGTCCAGCAGCGGTCCGGAAATACGGGAGCGGTAGCGCTTGATGGCGATGGGGGTGCAGGAGCAGGTGTGCCCCGGATCGCCGAGGTAGCCACAAGGACAGGGATTCATGGCAGCCACCAGCATGAAGCGGGAAGGGTAGGTCAGTGACTGCAAGGCACGGGAGATGGTTACTTTTCCATCTTCCAGAGGCTGGCGAAGTACTTCAAGGGCGTTTTTCTTGAATTCAGGCAGTTCGTCAAGAAATAAAATGCCATTTGTTGCTAATGAAACCTCGCCTGGTCGAGGTGATGAACCTCCGCCGATAAGAGCAATATCTGACGTAGAATTATGAGGTGCCCTGAAAGGCCGTGTTGTAACCAGTGCCCGTCCCGGCTCCAACATGCCACCAACACTGAATACAGCCGTGGTTTCTATGGCTTCGGCGAAATTAAGAGGAGGGAGTATCGAGGGTATGCGGCGGGCCAGCATGGTCTTGCCCGAGCCCGGAGGTCCGATCATCAACAGGTTATGGCCGCCGGCAGCGGCAACCTCAATGGCACGTTTGGCATGGTCTTGTCCCCGTACCTCGCAGAAGTCGTCGCCATGTTCGTTCTGCTGACTGAAAAGTTGCTGCAGGTCAACCCGAGCTGGAGCCATCTCCGTCTCGCCGCGCAGAAACTGCACCACTTCTGCAAGTGTGGATGCCGGCAGGATGTCGATCCCTTCAACAACGGCGGCCTCATCGGCATTTTCCCTGGGCAGGATCATGCCGTCAAGACCCGCGTTGCGAGCGGCCACCGCCACCGGCAGGGCGCCACGTACCGGCTTGAGGCTGCCGTCCAGGGAGAGTTCTCCCAGCAGGATGTACCGGTTGAGCCGCTCTCCCTTGATGACACCGGTGGCGGCAAGGATGCCGATGGACATCGGCAGGTCGAAGGCGGCTCCCTCCTTTTTGAGGTCTGCCGGAGCCAGGTTGGCGGTGATGCGGCGAGCCGGAAAATCGTATCCCGAGTTCTTGAGGGCCGCCTTGACCCGGTCCTTGCTTTCCTTGACCGCGCCGTCCGGCAGCCCCACCGTGGCGAACTGCGGCAGCCCTTGGGCGATGTCCACTTCCACATCCACCAGGACCGCATCGATGCCCACAACCGCGGCACTCAGGACCTTGGCCAGCATTCTCAGGCCTCCTTGAGCGTGATGAACCCCATTTGTCTCCCAGTTTCCCCGGCATCGCGCCGATAGGAGAAGTACAGTTCCTTGTGGCAGCACACACACTGGGAGGCGGTTTTGATGGAAGTACCGGCGACACCGGCTGCCTCGAGCTGCATCCGGTTCGCAAGCGCCATATCCAGCTGCCACTTGCCGGGAGCGCGGCTTTCCGCCACTGCGTCCCACGGCGAAACGTCGTTGGCGGCAAACCCCTCCCGCACCGGCTGATCCACCTCATAACAGCAGGGGCCGATGCAGGGGCCGATGGCGGCCCGGATATCAGCGGGCCGGCTGTCAAACAACCGAACCATCCCCTGTACCGCCTGCAGGGCGATCTGTGCTGCAGTTCCCTGCCAACCCGCATGAACCGCGCCGATCACCCGTTTGACCGGGTCAAGCAGCAGGACCGGCACACAATCGGCCACGGTGACGCCGATCATGATGCCGGGCTGATTGGTGATGATCGCGTCGGCTTCGATTTCCAGAAAATGAGCCAGGTCGTCGTTCGGCGCGTCGATGACCAGAATGTCGTTGCCGTGATTCTGCCGTACCGTCACCAGGCGATCCTGGGTAAGCCCGAAGGTACGAGCCAGAATGCTGCGATTGCCTTCGACGTTATGGGGCGAGTCGTCGGTATTCGTTCCCAGGTTCAGGGAGTTGTAGGGCGGACGGGAAACCCCCTCGTGGCGGGTGCTGAATCCCATCACCGCCGTAGCTGCGGCTGCTGTGTCGAGTTGCGGGGCCAGATAGTGAACACGTCCCGAACGAATGATCTCCATGGGGATTTTCCTTTGCTTTTCAGTACTCGTTGCGTTTTAATGTCCTGCGTCGGTGCCACCAGGCGTAGGCCCCCACCAGAGCGCAGCTCGCCAGCAGCACCCAGATCAGTGCACGGTGGGACCATGCCATGACCAGCTCACGGTTCTGGCCGATGACGTAGCCGATCCAGGTCAGAATGCTGCACCAGATGCCGGCCCCCAGCAGGGTGTAGAGGGAGAAGCGCAGGTGGTTCATGCCGGCGAGTCCCGCCGGTATGGAGATGAGGTGGCGTACCACCGGCAACAGCCGCCCGATGAAGGTCGATATTTCGCCGTGACGCAGAAAGAAGGCCTCCACCCGCTCGAACTTGTCGGGAGGGATCAACACGTAGCGGCCGTATTTCAGGATCAGGGGGCGCCCCAGGTAGTGGGCGGCAAAGTAATTGGCGTAGGCCCCCACCAAGCTGCCTGCGGTTCCGGCCAGAATGGCAATCCACGGGTTCATCCGCCCTTGCTGGGCCAAATACCCGGCCGGCGGCATGACCAGTTCGCTGGGAACCGGAATGATGGAACTCTCCATGGCCATCAACAGGAAGATGCCGGGATACCCCATGGCGCCGATGGTTTCCACCAGCTTTTCAATCAGTTCATGCAGCATGCAGTTGTACGACCTTTGCTGAAAATAGGTTTCACTTTATACTCCAAAACGTTCGGCGGCACAACCGCCCCAATGAAAAGGACGGTCCCCATGCGTGTCAGTACCGTTTGCCTGTTCTGCGGTCTGTTGCTGTTTCTCAGTGGCTGTGCCGGTTACCGGACCATGAACCGCCAGGAAGCGTGCGATAAAGTCATCAAGACTTACAACCGCATGATCCGCTGGCAGGAGGCGGAGAAGGCCGCCCTGACCTACGTCGACCGCTCACAGCGGGACCGTTTCGTCGGCGCTGCGGAATCACTGCGCCGCCGTAATGTCACCATGGCCGACATGCGTATCCTGGCCAGTGAGTGCCGGGCCGAACACAGGTCGGCGGAAGCGGTGGTTGAATTCGACTATTTCGTGCTGCCGGACAACCGCCTGAAAACCGTCACCGACCGCCAAAAATGGCTGTTCCGCGAAGAGTCCTCCGACCTGCCCGACCAGACGGAGGGCTGGAAGCTGACCACACCGCTCCCCGAATTCAAGTAAGTGCCGCCATGGTCCTCCTCCTTGACGTCCTGGTCAGCCGATTCCTTACCTCTCTGGCAACGGAACGGAACTGCTCACCCCATACCATCGCCGCCTACCGCAACGACCTTTGCGGTTTTGCAGCCTTTGTCCGCAGCCGGCGCGGCGAGGGGGCAACGGTTACGGACCTCGACCACCTGCTGATCAGGCTCTGGCTGGCCGAGCTGGCGGTCCCGACGCCCGCTCCTGGCAACAGAACAGCGGCCACTCCTCTCCGCAAAAGCACTCTGGGACGCAAGCTTGCAGCGATACGGGCTTTCTGCGGCTGGCTGGTGAAAACGGGAGCCGCTACCGTCAACCCGGCCGAGCTGATCGCCACCCCCAAAAAAGAACAGCGCCTCCCCTTTCATCTGAACATCGACCAGGTCACCACCCTGGTGGAAGCCCCCGACAACACCGAGTTCAACCAACGGGACCGGGCAATCCTCGAACTACTCTACTCCAGCGGCCTGCGGGTCTCCGAGTTGACCGGTCTGGCCATTGCCGACCTTGACCTGACCGACGGCATGGTGCGCGTCATGGGCAAGGGGAGCAAGGAGCGGATCGTGCCGCTGGGCAGCAGGGCGGCGGCAGCTGTTACCGCCTATCTCAACGAACGCGGCCCCTGTCCGCCGGATGCGCCGCTCTTCCTCAACACCCGCGGCAACCGGATCAGCCGTCAGAGCGTGGACTCCCTGGTCAAGCGCTGGTCCCTGAGGATCGATACCTTTCGCCGCATCTCACCCCATACCCTGCGTCACACCTTTGCCACCCATCTGCTGGAGGGAGGTGCCGACCTGCGCTCCATCCAGGAACTGCTGGGCCATGCCTCGCTCTCCACCACCCAGAAGTACACCCATGTCGGCCTTGATCGGCTTCTGGAGGTGTATGACAAGGCCCATCCCCGGGCACGCCGGCCGCAACAGGATGACCCGACATAACCGGCCTAGAAGCACACGCCGGAAACAGCACAAAACAGAAGGCCCGCCGGAAACCCGGCGGGCCTTCTTGTGAGACAGGTCTGAAGTATGGCCCCTATTCGCAGAGGTCGATCTTCACATCCCAGTTCTTGATCTTCATGGTGCCGTTCTGTGCCAGGTTGAGGTGCATCTTGAAGGCGCGGTCCCACAGTTGCGGCTCGTGACCGATACCCTTGGCCAGGGTGTCCTTCAGTGCCATCTCGTAGTACTCGGTCAGGATCGGCTTGTAATCCGGGTGGGCGCACTTCTCGATGATGACCTTGGCGCGGTCGCGGGGGCAGAGACCCCGCAGGTCGGCCAGCCCCTGCTCGGTGATGACCACGTCCAGGTCGTGCTCGGTGTGGTCGATGTGGGAGCAGTGCGGCACCACGCAGGAGATACCGGTCGGGTCGGTCTTAGTGGGGCGGGCCGACGGCGTGTGCATCATCTTCAGATAGCCGTTGCGCAGGAAGTCGCCGGACCCTCCGAGACCGTTGATCATCCGGGTACCGCCAACCAGGGTGGAGTTGGCATGGGCGTAAATGTCGATCTCGACCGGGGTGTTCATGGCGATGCAGCCCAGACGGCGGATCGGCTCCGGTGCGTTGGAGATGGAGAGCGGACGCAGGGTGCACTTACCGAAGTACTTGTCCCAGTTGGCGAAGAAGCGGGGGAAACCGGGGCTCTCCGACAGAGAGAGGGAACAGGCGGAAGCGGCGTCGCACTTGCCGGCGTCGAACAGGTCGAGGATGGTGTCCTGCAACACTTCGGTGAAAACGGTCAGGTTGGTGAAGGGCCCCTTCGCCAGACCGCCGATAACGGCGTTGGCAATGGAACCGACGCCGGACTGGATCGGCAGCAGGTTCTTGGGCAGGCGGCCTGCCTTCACTTCAGCCTGGAAGAACTCGATGATATGGTTGGCGATCGCCTCGGAGGTGTCGTCCTGCTCGGCAAAAGCGCGACCCTTGTCCCGCAGTTTGGACTCCACCACGGCGATGATCTTGCTGGGATCGCAGGGAACGTAGGTGGTGCCCACGCGCTCGCCGGCGCTGGTGATCGGGATGATCTGGCGCTGGGGCGGATGGTTGCAGACGATGATGTCGTGGATCCCTTCGAAGGAGGGCTGTCCGGTGTTCACTTCCACGATGATCTTGTCGCACTGCATCAGGATCTCGGGAATCACGCCGCAGGAGGTGGTGGGCACCAGGCCGCCGTCTTCGGTGATGGCGGAAACTTCGATGATGGCCAGGTCCAGCCTGCCGGTTTCGGAATCCTTGGTATAGAAGCCGTAGCCCAGGTCCTGAGCGAACAGGGAGAGGTGCTTGTCACCCATCCGGATGCGGCCGGCGTTGATACCGGCAGCAATGTCCTTGCCGGTCTGATACGGCCAGCGGCGGTCGATCATGTCCAGCTGTGCCCAACGGTTTTCGGTCTCGGCACCGACGGAGGCACCGATGAACAGGTTGAATTTCCACTTGCCCTGCAGACCGTTCTTCTCAACGTGATCGGCAAGAGCAATGGGTACCACTTTCGGGTAACCAGCCGGGGTAAAGCCGGACCAGCCCAGGTTCATGCCGGGCTTGAAGTACTCAATGCACTGCTCCGGGGTCTTTACCTTGTCCAGCAGGGCCTTGCAGCGAACGCGGTCTTGTAATGTTCCATACTCTGACATTGGTACTACCTCCTTGTTTTTTTTTGCTGTCTACGTGTTGCAGAAGCTTTATCGCGCGCGGCGACAAAAACACAAAAACACAAGCAAAATCAGACTTCTACACCAAAACAGCCACTCCACGCAAAGTAGAACCGGATTTTACTCAAGCACCTATCGAGAGTCAAGGAATATTCAGTATTCACTATGATTTTCTCCGGGATAACGTACTTTCAGCAAGCAGAGCCCCTGGGGCGGAGCGGTCACGCCCCCCAGCCTGCGGTCAGGCCGCGCCAGCAACAGGGCAATATGATCCGGGGCAAACCGGCGACGGCCGATATCCACCAGGGTGCCGACCATGATCCGTACCATGTGCTTGAGAAACCCGCCACCGGTGACGTCGATGGTGATCAGCGGCTGTTCATGGGTGACCGTTACCGCATCAATGCGGCGGCGGCTGGTGACGGCGGTGCAGTTCTGTCCCCGGAAGGCGGCAAAATCATGCTCGCCGACAAAATACTCGGCAGCCAGACACATGGCATCGACATCAAGGGGAACCGGCACATGCCAGGAGGTGCGACGATGGAGGGGGGATCGGAGGCGGGCGTTGTAGATGGTGTAGCGGTAGGTTTTGTCGCTGGCGCCGCCGATAACGCGAAAATCAACGGGAACCTCTTCGGCCCCCTGCACCGCGATATCCTCCGGCAGATGGCTATTCACGCCGGCGACGAAGGCCGTGAGCGGCAGCGTACTTTCGGTGCGGAATACGGCCGGCATGGCCAAGGCATGCACCCCCGCATCGGTGCGCCCTGCTGCCTGCACTCGCATCCGCTGCCCCAGAATTTTGGCCAGGGCCAGCTCCACCGTCTCCTGCACTGAGGGGCCGTTCGCCTGCTCCTGCCAGCCGCAGTAATTGGTGCCGTCGTATTGAAGAATCAGCTTTATCGTGCGCATAGAAAAGGGAGCGGACTCTTTCCGCAGAGGCTCCTGAAATGGGTGGATAACAAAGCCCCCGGCCGGAGACGGCGCAGGGGCTTACAGTCACAAGGCATTCCGCAGCTTGGCAGGGTCAGGGCGGAAAAAGACCGTTTCTACTTCTCCAGCAGGATGCGCAACATCCGCCGCAACGGCTCCGCCGCCCCCCACAGCAACTGGTCGCCGCAGGTGAATGCCTGGACGTACTGCGGCCCCATCTTCATCTTGCGCACCCGTCCCACCGGCACGGTCAGGGTGCCGGACACCGCCGCCGGCGTCAGGCCGGCCAGGGAGTCGGCCTTGGTGTTGGGGATCAGCTTGACCCACTCGTTGTCGTTGGCGATCAACTGCTCGATATCGGCAATGGGCAGATCCTTGTTCAGCTTGATGGTGATGGCCTGGCTGTGGCAGCGCATGGCACCGACCCGCACGCAGATGCCGTCCACCGGGATCGGCGTCGCGACGCCCAGGATCTTGTTGGTTTCGGAAAACCCTTTCCACTCCTCGCGACTCTGTCCATCCTCCACCTCACGGTCGATCCAGGGAAGCAGGTTGCCGGCCAGCGGGAAGCCGAACTCCTTGGTTGGCAGGGAGCCGTTGCGCAGGGTCTCGGTCACCTTTTTGTCGATTTCCAGAATGGCGGAACCGGGGTTTTTCAGCTCTTCGGCCACCACACCGTGCAGGCCCCCCATCTGGGAGAGCAATTCCCGCATGTTGGGGGCACCGGCACCGGAAGCCGCCTGATAGGTCATGGAAGACATCCATTCCACCAGCCCGGCCCTGAACAGCCCTCCCAACCCCATCAGCATCAGACTGACCGTACAGTTGCCGCCGATGAAATCTTTCTGGCCATTCTGCAGGGCCGCGTCGATCACGTTGCGGTTGATCGGGTCGAGGATGATGACGGCATCCTTTTCCATCCGCAGGGTGGAGGCGGCATCGATCCAGTAACCGTTCCAGCCCTGCTTGCGCAGCTCGGGATGCACGGCCTTGGTATAGTCCCCCCCCTGGCAGGTCAGGATGACGTCCAGCTTCTTCAATTCAGCGATGTCGTCCGCGTTCTTTAGGGTGCCGCCCCCCATCGGTGCGGCTTGTCCCGCCTGGGAGGTGGAGAAAAAGACCGGTTCAAAGCCAAGGGAGAAGTCGTTCTCCTCCTGCATCCGCTGCATCAGGACCGAGCCGACCATGCCGCGCCAACCGACGATTCCTACTTTCATATGCGAAATCCTTTCATGACTGGGATAACGTCTCAACCAAAGAAAATCAACACGCGGATACCCTCTGCTCTTTGTGGATTTTCACGGATCAAACCCCAAAATTGAAATCAGCAAAAATCCGCTCAATCCGCGTCATCCGCGGGCTATTCATGGTGTTGCATTACTTGAGTGCTGCAATAATCGCGTCGCCCATCTCTTTCGTGTTCACCAGCTTCTCACCCGGCTTGTTCTGGAAAATGTCGCGGGTGCGATACCCCTGCTCCAGCACTGTGGCCACGGCCGTGTCGATGGCATCAGCCGCCTCCACCATGCCGCAGGAGAACTTCAGCATCATGCCGGCGGAGAGAATCTGGGCGATGGGGTTGGCGATCCCCTGCCCCGCGATGTCCGGTGCCGAGCCGCCGGACGGCTCGTACATGCCGAACGTTCCCTCGGCCAGGGAGGCCGACGGCAACATGCCTAGGGAGCCGGTCAGCATGGCCGCCTCATCGGAGAGGATGTCGCCGAACATGTTCTCGCACAGGATCACGTCGAACTGCTTGGGCCAGCGGACCAGCTGCATGGCGGCATTGTCCACGTACATGTGGGACAGCTCCACATCCGGATATTCCTTGGCAATAGCGGTGACCACCTCGCGCCAGAGCACCGAGGAGGACAGCACATTAGCCTTGTCGATGGAACAGACCTTCTTGCCCCGCTTCCGGGCGGCCTGAAAGGCAACGTGGGTAATCCGCTCGATCTCCGGCACGGAGTAGCGCATGGTGTCGAAACCGACCCGCTCGCGCCCCTGTCCTTCGATCCCCTTGGGCTGGGCAAAGTAGATACCGCCGGTCAACTCCCGGATCACCAGCACGTTGAAGCCGCCGGAGATCACCTCTTCCTTAAGGGAGGAGGCACCGGTCAGCGACGGGAAGATGATGGCCGGCCGGAGGTTGGCATACAGGCCGAAAATTTTACGCAACGGCAGCAGCGCGCCCCGCTCCGGCTGCTCGTCCGGCGGCAGGGACTCCCACTTGGGGCCGCCCACGGAACCGAACAGGATCGCATCGCTGGCCTTGCAGATATCGATGGTGGTCTGGGGCAGGGCCTTGCCCTCATGATCGATACCGGCACCACCGACGTTGGCAAAGGTGCCGTCAAACACCGCATCATACTTCCGGCCGATCGCATCCAGCACCCTGATCGCTTCGGCCATCACCTCCGGTCCGATGCCGTCACCGGGCAGAACCGCAATCTTGAATGTTTTTGCCATGATTCACCTCACGTAAAATATTCGCTTCACTACTACGGCATGCAAAAGACCGCTTGTTGACGGATCATCAGCCACCACAAAAAAGGGGCGGTCCCTGAGGCCGCCCCGTATGAAACTCTCACCGTGAACGGTCTCCGCCTACAGCCCTGCCTTTTGTTTCAGGATAGCAGCCTTGTCGGTCTTCTCCCAGGAAAACTCCGGCAGTTCGCGGCCGAAGTGGCCGTAAGCAGCGGTCTTGCGGTAGATGGGGCGCAGCAGGTCGAGCTGCTCGGTAATGGCGCGGGGCCGCAGGTCGAACACCTCCCGAACCAGCTCTGAAAGCCGGCTCTCGCTGACGACACCGGTACCGAAAGCGTTGACCATGACCGAAACCGGCTCGGCCACACCGATGGCGTAGGCAACCTGCACTTCGCAGCGCTCGCAGAGACCGGCCGCCACCAGGTTTTTGGCAACGTAGCGCCCCATATAGGCAGCGGAACGGTCCACCTTGGAGGGGTCCTTGCCGGAAAAGGCACCACCGCCGTGGCGTCCCATGCCGCCGTAGGTGTCGACAATGATCTTGCGGCCGGTCAGACCGCAGTCCCCCATCGGTCCCCCCACCACGAAGCGGCCGGTGGGGTTGATGAAGTAGCGGGTGTTGGCATCCAGCAGGTTGGCGGGAATGACCTTTTTGATCACCTCGTCCATCACGCCTTCCACGATAGTCTCATGGGAAACATCAGGAGTATGCTGGGTAGAGATAACCACGGTATTGACGCGCACCGGCTTACCATTGTCGTATTCGACGGAAACCTGGGATTTGGAATCGGGGCGCAGGAACTTGAGCAGGCCGGACTTGCGCACATCGGCCAGACGCTTGACCAGCTGATGGGAGAGCTGGATCGGCATCGGCATCAGCTCCGGCGTTTCGTTGCAGGCGTAGCCGAACATCAGCCCCTGGTCGCCGGCCCCCTGTTCCTTGAACATCCCCTCCCCTTCGGTTACCCCCTGGGAGATGTCGGGAGACTGGCGGTCAAGGGACACCAACACGGAGCAGGTTTCGTAGTCAAATCCCATGTCCGAACCGCAATAACCGATATCCTTGATGACGTTCCGCACGATCTCGGCGTAGTTGACCACCGCGCTGGTGGTGATCTCACCGGCGATCACCGCCATACCGGTGGTGATCATCGTTTCGCAGGCAACCCGTGCCTTGGGATCCTGAGCCAGGATGGCATCCAGAATTCCGTCGGAAATCTGGTCGGCCATCTTGTCGGGGTGGCCCTCGGAAACGGACTCGGAGGTAAAGATAAACTTCTCGGCCATTGCGGGATTCTCCTTCGTACGCATTAAATTACAGCAAAACAATCAAGAACTCAAATAGACTAAAAAATTTATAAGTTTCGCCCGTCACTGTCAATCAAAATAAAGGGTGCCCGCGGTTTGTCTCACAGCAGGAGTGTGTAATGGAGCGGTTGCTGCGCCAGCAATCGAAGAAAATCGGCATCCAGCTCCTGTCGCTGTCGGGCGATCTGCTGCCGGACGGCGTCATCCAGTTCTTCGGCTAGCTCTGCCCGGGCGCAGAGTGCTTCGAAGACGGCAAGATCGTTCAGCCTGCCCAGCACGGTCTGGTAGCTTCGGAGTTGTTCCAGCAAGACAGCGGTATCGGCGCCGGTCACCCGCCCCAGCAGTTCGTTGAAGTAACGCCATTTCTTGAGGGCAATGCGCAGGGCATGACGGTCATCGTCGTGCTCCGGCAGCACGACACGGGGCGCCAGGTTAGCAATCGGCAGGTAGAGCTGCAGGCTGCGCTCCGCCAGCAGCGCCAGCGCTTGCTCGGCAGACGTATCGCTGCTGTTGGCAAGACCACGTATCGCAACGGCAACGTGGCGGCCCGCGTCATCGATTGAAGGCTTGGCCAGCCAGTGTAGCAGGTCGGCCACTTCCCGCTCCCGCCGTCGCTGCAGCCGGTTGCAAAGCGGCTCCAGACCGGAGAAACCGAGCCCGGAAAAGTACTGCAACGCCTCATCATGATCACGGATACCGCCCAGTCGGCGGGTCAGACGACGTATCGATCGCGTCACCCGCCCCCCCACCTTCGCCTCCTGAAACAACCGGAGTTGATCGAGCACGGCCCGCAACCGGCGACTGGCAACCCGCAGGTCATGAATCGCCTCCGGGTGTGGCTGACGCAGCACCCGCTGACGCTCATCCAGGAGAAGCTTCCAGCGTTCCGCCACGTACGCGGACAGCACGCGCAGCACCTCCCGGCCCGAAGGGAGTACCATGGAATGGCTATGCCGCGGCAGGTGCTGGATCAAGAAGCTTCTTGGCAGTGGGGGAGAATTTGCTGCCGGGAACGGCATACCAGAGCACCCGGGCCGGCTTGCCCGACTTCGCGGACAGCTCCAGAGCCAGACAGCTTCCCTTGGCCAGAGCATTTACCCGGGGCCTGCCCAGCAACTCAGCCGCCACGCGGCTCAACAGCGGTTCATGCCCCACCAGCATCAGGGCATCGATCCTATTCTGCCCCCGGATCAGCGCAAGCACCTGCTCCACGTTACCGCCCGGCGACAGTGCAGCGTCGGCCCGCAGGTCTCCCCGGCGGGCCACGTCAGCCGCCAGCAGCTCAGCAGTCTGCACCGCACGGGTCAAGGGGCTGCTGATGAGCAGGTCGGGACGTACCCGCCGCTTGCGCAGCCGGCCGGCCGCCTTGGTCATCCCCTTTCTTCCCTTCGCTGTCAGCCAGCGTACCTCGTCGTCGATCCCGTCAGTCCGCTCTACGGCCTCACCGTGCCGTACCAGGTAGAGTGTCATGCCGCTTCCCTCCGCTCGCAGAATCTATTGAGTGCAACACGAGGCCATTTTATACCGGAATCAGCGCACCGCCCCCTGCGTCATCAACATGGTACCAACTGGTAACAAGCAACGTCAGTCCTGCCCGGTAGCCTGCATCAGCACCACGGCATGGGCGGAGATTCCCTCGCCGGAACCGGTGAAGCCCAGCCCTTCTTCAGTGGTAGCCTTAACGTTGATCCGATCCAGCTCCACGCCGCAGACACGCGCAATGTTCATCCGCATGGCTGCAATATGCGGCGCCATCTTCGGTTTCTGAGCAATAATGGTGGCATCCAGGTTACCTACCCGGTACCCCCGCCCCCTGACCAGATTCACCACATGCTCCAGCAGCTTCAGGGAATCGGCCCCTTTGAAAGCCGGGTCGGTATCGGGAAAATGCTTGCCGATATCCCCCAGGGCCAGGGCGCCCAGGATGGCGTCGGCAATGGCATGCAGCAGCACGTCGGCATCGGAGTGGCCCAACAGCCCCTTTTCCCACGGGATATCCACCCCACCCATGATCAGTTTGCGGCCCTCCACCAGTCGGTGAACATCGTAGCCGTGACCTATGCGCATGATTCCTCCTCCGTCTCTGTCCGGGACAACGCGCCATCCAGCAGGTGGCGCGGATGCACGTTGCCCAGAGCAGTCAGCAATGAACTTTTAATGTGCGGAATTTCCTGCTCCAGCTCCTTCAACAGGCTTTTCATTCGCCGACGGCGCAAGTCGGCGGTGCCGCAGACCGGACAGCGGCAGCAAACCACCGGCAGCTTCGCCTGCAGGGAAAACTGGACGATGTCGGCCTCGGCCAGATAGACCAGGGGGCGGATCACCGTGGTCTGGCCATTGTCGGCCAGCATGGAGGCGGCCATGGACTTAAGTGAGCCGACAAAAAACTGGTTTAAGAGCAGGGTTTCGATGAAATCGTCGCGGTGGTGTCCCAGGGCCAGCTTGTTGCAGCCCATCTCCTGCACCGCCGTGTAAAGCGCCCCCCGCTTGAGGCGGGCGCAGATGGAGCAGTAGGAGGAGCCGGGACGCCGTTTGTCCGTGATGATGGCGTAATGCTCGGTGGGCACCATCCGGTACTCCACCTGCTGCTCCTTCAGAAATCCCTCGATGATATCGGTGCGGTAGCCGGGATAGCCGGAATCGATGTTGACGGCGCAGACCTGGAAGTTGACCGGTGCCCGCCGCTGCAGCTCCTTCAGCAGCAACAGCAGGGTGTAGGAGTCCTTGCCGCCGGAGATACCCACCGCGATCCGGTCCCCCTCGCCGATCAGGCCAAAATCCCCCACGGCCCGACCGAAATCGCGGCGCAGCCGCTGCCAGAGTCGCTGGTCGATACCGCTCACAGCCGCTGCCGGGCTGCTGCCCGCTCCAGAAAATCCCGCACCAGGGGGTCAAAGGTTTCGTGTTCCAGCAGAAAGGCGTCGTGACCGTAGGCGGAGGTGATCAGGTGATACTCGGCCTCCTTGCCCTGTTCCCGCAGACAGAGGGCCATTTCCTCGGTCTGGTAGGGCGGGTAGAGCCAGTCGGAGGTAAAAGCAAAAAACTGGACCGGTGCGGTCACCGGGGCAAAAGCCTCGGCCATCGACTCGCATCCCCAGGCAACATCGTAGAGATCCAGGGCCTTGGCCAGGTAGAGGAAGGAGTTGGCATCGAAGCGGTCCACGAAGTTATAGCCGTTGTAGTTCAGATAGCGCTCCACCTCGAACTGGCCGAAGAAGTCGAACAAACCATCCTTGGCCGAGTAGCGCCGGCCGAACTTCTGCCACATGGACTCGTCGGACAGGAAGGTAATATGGCCGATCCCCCGGGCCAGGGCCAGACCGTCCTTGGGGTTCTGCTTGTACTCTCCCTTTTTCCAGGTGGGGTCGTTGAAGATGGCCCAGCGGGCCACGGCATTCAGCGAAATGGCCTGGGGCGAGGGGCGGGGCGTGGCGGCCAGCACAATGGCCGAGGCGATCCGTCCCGGGTACTGGGTGGCCCACTCCAGGGCCTGCATCCCCCCCATGCTCCCCCCCATCACCGTCAGCAGCCGCTCGATCCCCAGGTGGGAGATCAGCAACTCCTGGGCCCGGACCATGTCGCGGACCGTGATCACGGGAAAACTCAGGTTGTAGCGCTTGCCGGTGCGGGGATTGATGGAGGCGGGACCGGTGGAACCGTAGCAGGAGCCGATCACGTTGGAACAGATCACGAAGTAGCGGTCGGTGTCCAGCAGCCGACCGGGGCCGACAATGGCGTCCCACCACCCCGGCTTGGTATCGCTTTCGCTCCGCTTGCCCGCCAGGTGGGCGTCGCCGGTCCAGGCGTGCTCAACCAGGATGGCGTTGGAACGCTCGGCGTTCAGGCTGCCGTAGGTTTCATACACCAGGGTGATCGGCCCCAGCAACCGGCCGCTCTCCAGGCGCAGCTCCCGGTCGAAGGTTATGGACTGCTGTTCGACGATCCCCACGGACATGACACAAAACTCCCGAAACGGATAAGGCCCCTGCCGGTGTATATGAGCAGGGGCCTTGCACGGTGGTGTCAAGATCCTCGCTCATCTTCGCCTTGCGGCAGGAATTAGCACCTGGCGCCCCCTCGGGGCCGGTTGCTGTGGCTTCGCAGGGCCTTGTCCCTCCACCACTCTTGATAAGCAGGTTGTTTGGGAGAGAGTACGTGAAGCCCCGGCCGGAGTCAATGCAAAAGAAACGGATCAGAACAGGCCGGGCTCGGCGGCCAGAAAGCCGGTGAGCCGCCGGTACAGCCGATGGAGCCGTTCAGCGTACCAGGCGACGTTGAAATCCGGATGGCGGGGGTCGTAGTCGGCCAGCAGCCGGCACTGCTCATGCACCCTGATATGGCTGCCGCTGCCGGTGACGTAGTAGCTGACCCGGTCGCCGGCATGGAACGGCGCCTCGCTCCGTAATGCCAGCTCGCCCACGGCGCTGTGGTGCCGTTTTCCCTCCCGCACCTCGCGACGATACTGCTCCGACGAAAGGGGCAGCGTCTCGGTCCGGGCCAGCTGTTCCACCGGCACCTGCCGGGTCGAGAGCTGCTGCAGCCGCTCCTCGTACAGCGCGGCAACCCGTCCGGCGCCGTCCTCCAGCAGCAGGCGCAGGGCATCGTGCAGAAACTGCCGCAGGAATGGCTCCAGCCCTCCGGAGGTGAGACTGCTCCCCTTTATCACCAGGGTACCGTCGTAGCCCAGCAGGGCATAATTGCCCGGCTTGTAGCGGACCATGGCCCGGTAGCGGCTGTCGCAGGAAAGGGTCATTTCCCCCGGCAGCAGTTCCGTCAGGCGACGCAGCAGGTGGGACACCTCCTGGGTGCCGTCATGTCCCGGCGGCGGAATGAAATAGATGCCGTCCCGGTCAAGCTCCAGCGGCTCCGCCCCCTGCTCCCGCAGCCAGGTCAGCAGATCGCCGGTCAGCACCCGGCCCAGACGCTCGGTTTCGGCGGCTGTCTGCTGATCGGCAAACAGGAGGTGTGACGAAGCCAGCAGGCCATAAAACCCCCGCGCCAGACTGCCCAGCACTACCCGGCGGCTGTCCGCCGCGGCAAACCCGTCCCCGGCCCCGAGGGTCTCCGCTTCGAGGCGCGCCTCCCGCTTCAGGCGGGTCAGCCGATGCAGCAGCGACTGAAACATAGCCAGGTCGTCACTGCGCGGCGCAAGACGATAGGCCAGCAGGATAGCGGGCAGCAGAGCCCGCAACTCGCAGTGCACCACCGGACCATGGGGGCCGGGCCGCAGTTGCGGCGTCCAACCGCGCAGGCCCGTGCCGTGCTGGTGAGAATGGGGATGTGGCGGCAACGGCGGCATGCTGTGCCGGTGATGGAGATACGCCCTGACCAGCAGGGCGGACGCCACGTCGGCACGGCTGCGGTGCTGGCAGACCTGGGGCGGATAGGGAACCATGCCAGACAGCTGCAGAAACGCCGGCGCCAGTACGCGATACTCGCTACGGAGAACCCCAAGCTGCTGCCGCAGCCCCTCCTCATCCTTGCCCCTGTCGCGACTGAGCCCGCCGGGCCGGGGACGGTCGGCCAAGCGGAGCAGATGGCGCAGATCGACAACCGAGCGTCCGAAGATCCGGCACCATCCTGCCGCTCTCCCGCTCTCCTGCCTGGACGGGGAGAACTCCTTCACGCGGGGGCTGCTGCCATCCCGCCCCCAGGCAAGCCTCACTCCGGCGTTCCGGGCACGCCTGAGCAATGCCGGCAACTGCTGCGCCAGACCATACCCCACCAGCAGATCGGGATCATCACGACGCAGAATGCGGGACAACTCCTCAAACATGGCCCGCTCCGACATCCGGTCGGATGCGAGCAGCAGATCCCCCTGACGACGGTCACTGATCGCCAGACGGAACACAGCCCCGTCGCTGCTGTGGGTTACTTCGCTGGCCAGAAAGGTCACGACAACCTGCTCCTGCGTCAAGCCACGAAAAAAGGTGACGCCGCTGGACAGCAGAAACTGCTGCTCCCGCTCGGGGAAGAACAGGGGGGGCGGTCCCGTCGTGCTGCGATGCAAATGAGCATAGGCGAGGCAGCAGTCATGCCAAGTGTCGAAAGTGAGCAGATAGCGGTACTCCCCCTCCCCTGTCAGCATTTTGATTACGCAGGAAAGTGGCAGTTCCCGAAGGACGGGAGGTGTTGCCGTCAGCAGGAAAGGGTGAAAAGGAACCTCTTGGGTTGTCAGACCGTCTTCGGTGCGCAGGAAGAGCCGGAAACCATGTCCGAGCGGCTCCACCGCCACAACCCCGCGGAACGGGGCATGACCGAAGAGTGACGGTTCAGTATTCGTGGCGGCATCCGGTTTCATGGTGCAGCAGACTATATCATGGCTCTGCTCTCATTTCAGCGCCACAAAAAGCAGCGTCGCCTGTTCAGGCGACGCTGCTTTGGTGCCGTATCGTGGTGAGGCGTGATTACTTGGCGTGCTTCGCGAGGTAGGAAGCAACACCTTCAGCAGTGGGTTTCATCGCGTCCTCCCCCTGCTTCCAGTTGGCCGGGCAGACTTCGCCATGGGTGTCGGTGAACTGCAGGGCGTCCAGCATGCGCAGGGCTTCGTCAACACTGCGGCCCAGGGGCAGGTCGTTGATCACGCAGTGGCGGACCACTCCTTTGGGGTCAATCAGGAAGAGACCGCGCAGGGCGACACTGGCAGGATGCTCGATGCCGTAGGAACGGATGATCTCCTTGTTCAGGTCGGCCACCATCGGGTACTGGACGTTGCCGATGCCGCCGTTGTCGACCGGGGTGTTCTTCCACGCCAGATGAGTAAATTTCGAATCGACCGACACGGCGATCACTTCGCAGTTACGGCTTTTGAACTCATCCAGCTTCTTGTTGAAGGCCAGGATTTCCGATGGGCAGACGAAGGTAAAATCCAGGGGATAAAACAGCAAATACACATATTTGCCGCGATAGCTGGCAAGCTCCACCGTGCCGAAGCTGTTGTCGGGCAGGACCGCATCGGCCTTGAAATTAGGGGCTTCCTTGGTAACAAGCGTACAGGTGCTCATAGGTATCTCCTTTGCATTGTGTGGTGGTTGAAATACGAATATTTCTTACCATCGACCACGCCCCCTGTCAAGGGGACAAAAAAAGTCTTTTTGTGGCAACTAGAGATAGGGGGAGAAAAGTCGGGCAATGCCGTCCCGCAATTTGACCGTCAACGGCCGCCCATCCACTTCAGCCAGGGAAACCGGCCGGGCGGACGTAAGCACGGCATCGAAGTGCCGGTTCAGTCCAGCGGCCAACTCCCGGTCAAAGACACTCAGGTTCAGCTCAAAATTCAGGCGGAAACTGCGAGTATCCCAGTTGGCCGAACCGATCAGGCACCAGAGGTCGTCCACGACCAACAGCTTGGTGTGGGCAAAGGGGGGCGGCTGTTCGACAATGACGATATTGTGCTTCAACAGCTCCCAGTACGAGGCACGACTTGCCCAGGCAACAAAGGGAAGATTGTTTTTGGCGGGAAGCACCAGAGTGATCTCCACTCCCCGTAGTGCCGCCGTGACCAGGGCGGTGATCAGTGGCCGGTCCGGCACGAAATAGGGCGTCATGATCCTGATCCTGTGCCGTGCCGTGGACAGAGCACCGTAAATCAGCCACTCCAGTTTGTGAAACTCGCGGTCCGGACCGTCGGCAATGGTCCGGACCAATGCGTTGCCCACCGGAGGAAGCTCGGGAAACAGCTCCGGTTCCTCGGGAATCTGGCCGGAAAGAAAATGCCAGTCCTCCAGGAAGATCCGTTGCAGGTCGGCTACAGCAGGCCCCGCCACACGGAAATGCAGGTCGCTGGCCGCCCGATCCTCGGCAACCGCACCAAGGCAATGGTTGTTGCGGATGTTCATGCCACCGGTAAAAGCAACGCTACCATCCACCACCAGCAGCTTGCGGTGGTTACGCAGATTGATGAAGGGGGCTTGGTGCAGGGGAAGATAATGACGAATATCGACAGTGCTGCCCAGCAGGGCGTTCCGGGCGGTGCGCCGGCTGTAGCGTTCGCCCATGGCGTCAACAATGACCCGCACCGCCACGCCGCGTGCTGCTGCGTCGCGCAGGGCTTCGACGAAAGCGGCACCGGCGCCGTCTCCGTCAAAGATGTAGCTGCTCAGGTGCAGACTATACCGAGCCTGGGCCATGGCCGCCAGCATGGCGGGATAGGCTTCTTCACCGTTGTGCAGCGGCTCGATACGGTTACCCGTGGTCAGCCCCAGGCGGGCTACCTTGCTGCTCAGTATCTCAATGGCCTGGAGCGTATCATAGGGGGCAGGCAACACGGCCGGCATTGTCCGCTGCAGGGAAAGCGCCTCCGACGCATCCCCCTGACGGTGCGATTTCCACTGGAGTGCCCGACGGGTTATCCGGTTGATTCCCAGCAACCAGTAGGCCAGCGGCCCCAGAACCGGGATGGCTAGCGACAGGGAAACCCAGACCAGGGCAGAACGGGGATCGCGCTTGTTGAGCAGTGCATGACCGGCAGCCCATACCCCGCAAGCAATCACCGCCAGTGAAGCAAGACCGTTATCGATTTGGTCAAGCAGTGCAATCAGCTCACGCCAGGTCAACGATGATCTCGCCGTTCTCGATACGCACCGGCCACGTTTTCAGCGTGTATTCCGGATGTTCCCGGCAGCTGCCGTCTTGCAGCTCAAAGCGGTAGCCATGCCGGGGGCAGGAGAGGTAACTCTCTTTCACCAGCGCCCCTGCCAGCGGCGCACCCTGATGAGGACACTCCGTCTCCACGGCGTAGACAGTCCCCTTGTGATTGATCAGCAGCAGCTCCTGGCCTTCCACCACCACAAGTTTCTTTCCCATATTCGGAATGTCGCCAACCTTTGCAACCACCGGCATGATGCACCTCCTGAGGGTCGATGCTGTGCTGAAAACCATACCACAGTTATCAGCGGAGTTCAAAAATCCTTCAGCTGCATTCGCTTTAAGCTGCCCACCGCCAGCACTGCTCAAAAACTATACACACCGCTTTGACCACCACGGCACGAAAGACATGCAACCCACCAAAATAACTCGCATTGCAAGAGTGGCATGGTCGATGCTCTACCGTTATCACGACAGGCGCTCATAACGACGCTGTCCTCCTTCTGTGTGGGGGCGGACCCACCGCCCCCGTTTTTTCGGACCGGATTCCAGGCAGAACGCGCACCATACACATATCCCCTGTTGAAAGGAGGCAGGTACCATGAAACTGGTAGAAGCGATCATCAAGCCATTCAAGCTGGACGAAGTCAAGGATGCCTTGAACGAAATCGGTGTCGAAGGGATTACCGTCAGCGAAGTTAAGGGATATGGACGCCAAAAGGGACATACCGAACTGTACCGTGGCGCCGAATACGTCGTGGATTTCATCCCCAAAGTGAAGCTGGAAATCGTCATTGCTGACGACCTGGTGTCCAAGGTGGTTGAAACCATCCAGAACACTGCAAAAACCGGTCGAATCGGCGATGGCAAGATTTTCGTCATCCCCCTTGAAGAAGCGGTACGTATCCGCACCGGCGAAACCGGCGCCGAAGCCATCTAACACCCCACTCGAACACTCGATACAGAGGAGGTAGGCCATGAAACTGAAGTTCACCCTCACCCTTGTCATGATGGTTCTCTTTGCAAGCCTCACCGGCATATCGGCCATGGCTGAAGAGAAGAAGGATACTGCGGCGGCAGCGGTAGCGGCACCTTCCGATGCAGCCAAGCCAGCCGATGCCCCCGCGCCGGCCCCAGTCCCCGCTGCTGCCGAAGCAGCTCCGGCTCCCGTTGCCAAACTGGAGAACGGAGACAACGCCTGGCTGCTCACCTCCTCCGCACTCGTTCTCTTCATGCTGCCGGGCCTCGCTCTCTTTTACGGTGGCATGGTCCGCTCCAAAAACGTCCTGTCCACCATGATGCATTCCTTCGTGGCCATGGGGATCGTGGGCGTACAGTGGTTCCTGTTCGGCTACAGCCTGTCTTTCGGAAGCGACATCGGAGGCTTTGTCGGCTCACTCAACAAGCTGCTCCTGAACGGGCTGTCAGTAGACTCCCTGCAGGGCAGTATTTCCGAATACACCTTTGCCATGTTCCAGGGGATGTTCGCCATCATTACCGTTGCCCTCATTTCCGGTGCCTTGGCAGAGCGGATCAAATTTTCAGCCTACTGCGTCTTCGCCCTGGTCTGGACCACCTTGGTATATGATCCGATCGCTCACTGGGTATGGGGCGGTGGCTGGATTGCCAAACTGCAGCCCGCCGCCCTCGACTTTGCCGGCGGAACGGTTGTTCACCTGGCTTCCGGCATCTCGGCCCTGGCAGTACTGCTGTTCCTGGGCAAGCGCCATGGCTTCCCTACCGAGCGGATGGCGCCCCACAGCCTCCCGCTCACCCTGCTTGGCACCGGCATCCTCTGGTTCGGCTGGTACGGCTTCAACGCCGGAAGCGCCGGTGCAGCCAACGGAACCGCCGCTCTTGCGTTCGTCAACACCACGGTGGCACCTGCTGCCGCCGGCCTTGCCTGGATGATCGCTGAATGGCTCCATTCGGGTAAACCGTCCGCCCTGGGTTTCGCCTCCGGTGTCGTTGCCGGCCTGGTTGGCATCACCCCGGCTGCCGGATTCGTTACCCCGGGGTGGGCAGTGATTATCGGCGCGGGTGCCGGACTCACCTGCTACGGCGCCATACTGCTGAAGGCCAAACTGAAGTACGACGACTCCCTGGACGCCTTTGGCGTGCACGGTATCGGCGGCACCTTCGGCGCTATCGCGACCGGCCTGGTTGCCAGCATCGGTGCCAAAGGCCTCATCTACGGCGACGCAAAACAGTTTATCTCCAACATAATCGCCATTGTCGCCGCTGGCGCCTACGCCTTCATCGTCACCTTGGTCATCGCTTTCGTCCTGGACAAGACCATCGGTCTGCGGGTGGAGAAGGAAGACGAGATCATGGGCCTGGATACGACACAGCACAGCGAAAGCGGCTACAACATGTAACCGGCAGCATACGGGAGGCGTCACCGTTCACCCCCTCTGTCCACCACGGCGGAGGGGGTGAACGCTTCATGTCCGGCAGACGCATGCCGGTACCGGAGTTTCGCCACCCACTATTTTTTTCTTGCATTTGTCTACAGTCGGTGATAAACAGTTTTTCTCTTTGCCCAGGTGGTGGAATTGGTAGACACGCAAGATTCAGGTTCTTGTGCTCGCAAGAGTGTGCTAGTTCGAGTCTAGTCCTGGGCACCATCCAAAAAGAAAATGCCTCCGAAAATCATTTCGGAGGCATTTTTTTGAAACCTGCGCATCACGCACGCCTACGCCATCACCAGCCGGTTTCCTAGCCCCCCAGCCGCCTCTGGAGCGCTGCACGATAGAGCTCATCATATTTCCGGGCCGCCTCCTCCCAGGTAAAACGCTTCGCCATGCCGTTTCGACGCAAGGCTGCCAGCCCCTGCGGATTGTTATACCAGGTCCAGACCGCCCAGCCCACCGTATCGTACAGAGCGGAAGCGGTATGATTCCAGAACTTGAATCCGTCGCCGCTACCGGTTGCCTCGTTGAAGTTTTCGACACTGTCATCCAGCCCTCCGGTGGCCCGGACAACGGGAGGCGTTCCATAGGCCAGCGAGTACATCTGGTTCAGGCCGCAGGGTTCGAACGCGGAAGGCATCAGAAAGAAATCGGCACCTGCCTCCACCAGATGTGCCAGCGCATTGTCGTAGCCGATATGGCACCCCACCCTGTCGGGATGCCGGTGTGCCATGCCGCCGAAAAAAAAGTGGGCCCAGGGTTCGCCGTTGCCGACGATCACCAGTTGCAGTTCCAGGCCGATAAGCCGGTGGATCGCCTCTGCCAGAAGATCGGTCCCCTTCTGGGGCACCATCCTCGACACCACGCCGAATACCGGCAGGTCATCGCGCTCCGGCAAGCCGAAGCGCCGCTGCAGCGCACGCTTGCAAACCGCTTTTCCACTCAGGTCGTCAGCAGAGTAATTGGCTGGAATGTACCGATCAATGGCGGGATCCCACTCATGGTAGTCGACACCGTTAAGGATACCCCACAAATCGTCGGCACGCTCACGAACCACCCCTTCCAGCCCCCAACCGTAGGCGGGCGTCTGAATTTCGCGGGCATATCCCTGGCTGACCGTGTTCAGCAGGGTTGCGTGGTACATGCCCCCCTTGAGCAGGTTGACCTGGTCATCCTTCTCCAGTTCGAGAAAGGTGAAGTGTTCCCAACCGATCCCCAGCACATCCATCAGGCCGGGGTAGAAGCTCCCCTGGTACTGCATGTTATGGATGGTGAGGATGGAGGCGGCATTACCCACCAGCGGGTCGGTACGGTAGAGGGTATTGAGGAACACCGGCACGGCAGCAGTATGCCAGTCGTGCGCATGGACGATATCCGGCTTCCAGCCGAGCATCTTGGGCAGTTCGAGAGCGGCACGCGACAGGAAGATGTAGCGGTTGTCGTTATCCAGGAAACTGACGTTTTCGATGCCGTAGATACCGTCCCGACCGTACAGTCCTTCGTGCTCCAGAAAGTATACCGGCACATCACTGCCAGGCAGACGCCCCTCGCATACACCGCAGTACATAGTGCCGACGATCCCCATCGGGACCACCAGGGTGCCGGGCAGCATGGTCAACCCGTACCGCTCGGGATCAATTGTGTAATAACGGGGGAGCAGCACCCGGACATCATGGCCCAGGGCACGCAAATAGCGGGGCAGGTCTCCTACCACCTCGCCCAGGCCGCCGGTCTTGGCAAAGGGTGCCGCCTCGGAAGCGGCAAACAGTATGTTCAGCCCCGGCCGCGCTGCCGTCACCCTTCGAGCTCCCGCTCAATAGCCTGCAGCAGGCGCTCCAGCTCATGCTCCAGCTCCGGCATCCGCCGACGGAGTTCCTGCAGGTCTCCCCCCCGGGCCGCCTTTTCCATGGCAGCCGCGATGGCGGTCACATGCCGCCCGCCAACCGACCCCGCTTCCCCCTTCAAACCGTGCGCAAGGTTTAGCAGCTCGCCCATGCTCTCAGTGACAAGCGCACTCCGCACTCCGGCCAGCTTGACGCGGGAACTTTCCAGGAAAATACGAAAAACATCGGACAGCACGTCGGCACAGCCGAGATCAAGGTAGTTCTTACGAAGATAGACCCGATCAAAAGGGTCATCCATTGGGGACTCATCGGTCATTTTTTCTGTCATAGCGCCAGCCCTCCCGCACGTGACACCGCTCTACCCCGCCAGCACAATGGCACTGCCGGGGTAGAGACAGACGAGTATTTGGGCAAGTGTAGCCAAAACCGGCTGAAATGCAAGCACAGGCAGGATCGGTACAACGGAATGGAAGAAGCGGCTGATACCTCAGCCGCCGTGGCTGGAGTCACTGGACGCCTTTCGCCTTCAGATCGCGGGCAAAGGCTTTGTCGATATTCATGATATGCTTGGTCAACCAGTCTTTCAGGAAGTTCATCAACTCTTCGGAAATGGTTGCCTCACCCTTGATAAACTTGGCCTTGAAGTCGGAAACCGTCTTGACCAGATCCTTGTGCAGTTGCTTGTGGTTTGTCGCATCAGGATATTTGTGCAGATCCATCAACCGCTCCTCGGTTGCAAAGTGCGACTGGGTGTAGCTGACCAGTTCGTTCAGGATCTTACCGGCAACATCCTTGCCCTTGCCGGCCCGCACGGCATCGGCAAGCTCGTTGGCAAGATCCACCAGCTTGCGGTGTTGGGTGTCAATCTCCCTTACCCCCACTTCCAGCATTGGCCCCCACAGCAATAACGGCATTACAGACCTCCTTTGTCCCCAAAAGTAGGCAAAAAGGGTCACTGCACCCCTTTTGCCTTCAAATCCCGCGCGAATGCCTTATCGATATGCATGATATGACGGGACAGCCAGTGAGTGAAAAACTGCAGAGACTCTTCCACTACCAGCTGGTCCCCGGCATGAAAGCGCTGCTTGAACCCCGTCACCTGCTGAACCAGTTCCTGGTGCTGCTGTCGGTGCTCTGCAGCGGCCGGGTAGTGATGCTGGGACATGAGTTGTTCTTCAAACGCAAAATGGGTCTGCGTGTAGCGTACCAGTTCCGTAAGCACCTCGGCCAGCACATCCTGCCCCTTGCCGACCCGTACCGCGTCGGCAAGCTGGTTGGCAAGATCGAACAGCCGTCGATGCTGCGCATCGATATCGCTGACCCCTACTTCAAACATCGCTCCCCAGATCAGTAGTGACATGACACGCTCCCTAGAGGCTGCACGGCGCCTTGTAACCGAAGCGGACGCCGCCCCAGTGACGGCCGTTGAGGTATAGCGGCAGCGAAAGATCGTTAAGAATCTCACCGGTATCCCGTCGATAGGTCTGCAGCAGGAAGCCGTCGGTATTTTTTGCACAACGCATGCCGGTATTGTCCGAGAATATCCGCTTGGTGCGGTTGTTGACCTTGTCCACTTCGCTGTTGCCGGTCAGCGGCTTGCAAAAACGGAGATTATGGCAGGGAACGTAGGCTTTGTCGTCAAAACAGATGGCATAGAGCAGCTTGTCGTCGCGGTTGAGGACCGCCTCCTGCAGCGGCGAAATGACCCGGTCAAAGAAGCTGTCGTAACGGGTGGTGAATTTCGGGGGGTCGGTTTTTTGCGAGTAGGGCTGATAGCTGCGGTCAAACAGATCGCTCTCCGAGAGAGCGCCGCTGCGCACCGCTTCGGCAATGGCCGCCAGCACGCCATCCCGCAGCTCCCGCGCGTACCCCTTGACCTGATCATGGTAGTTGCCCACGGTAAAGCGGCCCACCGTACCGTAGATGTCCTCGACGATATCGGAAAACTTGGCAAAGGTATCCAGGTTGACCTTCATCATCTGGTTGGTGCCGTGGGCGGCATTGGATACGTGATGAATCTTGCCGGATATTTCAGCGGTCACCGTGGTCTGCTCCCCCGCGGCGGTCGCGATCAACTCGCTCATCATGCGCGAACCGGAAGCGCAGTTCTTGATTTCCTCCAACTGGCGGCGGGCCTCCTCCGCCTGTTGCAGGGCGCTCTGAACCAGCACGCTCTCTTTACGGATACTGGTTGCGGCCCTGACGCTCTCCTGCTGAATCTTGCCCACGATCTGATCGATTTCCTTGGTTGACTTGGTAGTTTTCTCTGCCAGCGACCGCACTTCGTCGGCAACCACCGCAAAGCCCCGCCCCGCTTCGCCGGCACGGGCTGCCTCAATGGCGGCATTCAGCGCCAGCAGATTGGTCTGGTCGGCAATATCCTCGATCAGTGACAGCATTTCACCGATACTGGCCGATGAGCGTTCCAGCTCGCCAATACCGGCCAGGGTAGCCTCGACACTTTCCGCCACGCTGTTCATGCTCTGCCAGGTCTGCTGCACCACGTCCAGTCCGGTGCTGGCGGCACTATCCACCGTTGCGGCCAACTCCACGGCCTGGCTGGTGTTTTCCGCCACGTTCTGGATGGTGCTGCTCATTTCCTCGGCAGCGGTAGCCACGGTCTCGGCGTGCTCCATCTGCTGGTGCATTTCTTTGGATATCCGTTCCGTGGAACTGTTCAGCTCGCAGGTGGCTCCGCCCAACTGACAGGCCTGCTGGTACAGGGAGGCGATGATCTCGCGAATTTTCTGGGTCAGGTGGTTGACCTCGCCCCCCAGGCGACCGATTTCATCCTCCGAACGGACCGGCAGCACCCGGGTCAGGTCCCCTTCTCCCCGGGCGATGTCCTCGACCTGGGCGGAAAGCTCACGGATCGGGCGGACCACCAGGATGGAGATCAGCAGGTAGAGCACGCCGATGATCAGGAAGAAGAAAAAGACGCCGACACCGGTCAGCACATAGGCGAGCTTCTTGGCTTTGGCAACCCCCTCCTCCAGTGAGGAGGTCAGCTGCAGGCCACCAAGAAACTTGGGACCGGGGGCATGACAGGCGTTACAGCGGGCTTCATTGGCCAGGGGGATGGCCAGGCGGAGGGCCGATTTACCGTCAACCGTCGTATTTTCTTCCTGCTGGACGCCGGCTGCCACCGCTTTTCTGATCAAATCGCTGCTGTCGTTACCGCCGTATTCGCTACCATCGGGCTTGAACATCTGAATCTTCAGCGCGCCGCCCCGCTTCACCACCTCATCGACATACTTGTTGAAAACCTGGAAGTCACCCCGCATTTTCAGCTCGGTCAGCTCCCGAATGGTGGAGGCCGCTTCCTGACGGGCGCTTGCCCGTTGCAGGTCGATCATGGAGCTATAGGAAAGATAGAGACTGAGCACGCCGAGACAGAGAAAACCGACGGTGAGGGTCAAAGCGATGGCGATCAGTACCTTGGCGGTCAGGCGGGTGCGTATCATGACAGGTCTACCTCCGGAAGCGGTGCCTCAATGCATGACGTTACGTGTTGCAGGGGAAACAGGGAAAGCGGGTTCGCATTAAATCAGAGCAGTGCCCTTTTTGCAAGCAGATTGCTAACATTGTTTTACTGTTTCAGGGGTGTCAAACAAACGTTCGAGTGCCATCAGATCGTCGATGGTTTTTGTCAGAAGCACCGGACAGCCCCGCTGCTCAGGCAGGCGCAGATCGATGTCAAATCGATCCCCCACGAACAGCACGGCCTCCGGCGGCAGGGCAAGCCGGCCCAGCAGCTCGTCGAGCACCGACTCGTCCGGCTTCGGACGCCAAGTATCGTCGATGGTCACCACCTGCTCAAAAACCTCCTGAAGTCCCAGAACCGCCAGAATCTTGTCGGTCAGTACCCGGTTGTTGTTGGTCAGGAGCCAGCAGCGACGGGAGCGGGCCAGGAGATGCAGCAGGCGGGGAACCCGCGGATCGGGAACAAGCATCGCTGCCGGCTCCAGTTCCGCGGCAAAGCGGCGGTGCATCTCCCGCACCGTTCCCCCCAGGGCCTGGATGGCAACGGCAAGGGTCTGCACCATACCCCGCTCCGCGGTCAGGCGCTCGCGCACCTCCCGCAGCCGCTGTCCACCCAGGACGGCCGGGCAGTCCAGCAGATGGCCGGCATAGCGGGAGACCGACTCCCAGACCGCATGTTCAAAGGCTTCGGAAACATACAGCGTACCGTCGAGATCAAACACGACGGCGCGTATGTCCCGCTCCCGGCCGTTCATATACCGATCCCCCGCAGACAGCCCAAGGCCGCCTGCGGAACCCCCTTCGACTGTACCAACACCCGAAAGGTGTCTCCCATCCCTCCCTCCGGCATGATCAGCCGCTTCAGAGTCAGGCGTTTTTTCAACTTTTCAGCCTCGGAGAGGCTTGACGTTTCAATCGCCTCGAACTCCTCCACCATGCCGGCGGCCAGCAGGAAGCGACACTGCTCACCGAACCAGAGCGTCTTCACCCCCTGCTCTTCTCCCCGCTGGATCAGCGCGGAAAAATTGACGTGGCTGGTAATGTCCTGTTCTCCCAGAAGTTGGTACGGGTTGTCTTCGACACGGTGCTTGTGGTAGCAGAGCAGCGTGCCCAGCTTGCGGTGGGGCGCGTACAGCTCTTCCTTGGCGTAGCCGTAGTCGACGGTCAGAATGAACCCCTGCTCAAGCCCCGCAACCACGCTGTCGAACCAGTCCAGGGCCGCCAGGGAGACTTCCGCCTCCTGGCCCGGCATCAGCGGCATGCCGTAACGGGAGAGATACTCAGCCAGAGCCGGCGTGGAGGGCGGACCGAGCTGCTCCTTCAACTGTTCTCCCTCGCGGGTCACGTAGATTTCCCGCAGCCCCTCCGGCGTCATCAACACCCGGTGCACCGGCAGGGCGTCCAGCAGCTCGTTGGAATAGAGCACCCCCCGGAAGCGAATTCCCGACGCCAGTTCGGCGGGGGTCAGCCAGCGCAGTTTGTCGGCATGCTCATGCAAAACCTGGCGTTGAGCCCCGGCCAGGGTCGGCTCCTGCTCCACCAGCACCGGCCGGGACGCCGCGTAGCAGGCCGGCTCCCGTTCCTTCAGAAAGTCGAGAATATCGCAGGCAAGACGGCCGTGACCCGCCCCCACCTCCATCAGCGTGAATTCGGCCGGCTGCTCCAGGGACCGCCACATGGCCGCCACTTCGCGGGCAACCACCCGGCCGTAGGCGGCATGGACGGTGATGCTGGTGTAGAAATCCCCCTCGACCCCCACCTTGCGCCCCGGTGAGGTGTAGTAGCCCAATCCCGGCTCGTAGAGGCAGGCGGCCATGTAATCGGCAAAGGTGATCCGGCCCTGTTCGTCAATCCGTGCGGCAATGCGGTCAAAAAGATTCTGGTGCGTCATGGTCCCTTCTCGTCAGCTTTTCTTTCGATACAACTCGCGCAGTCCCTTGATGTGCCGACGCAGCTCCTTGCGCAACATCGGCGGTTCCAGCAGTTCGGCATGGCTGCCGAAGGAGAGTATCCAGGCCAGGATTTCCAGGGTACCGGCCGCCTCGAACGCAAGCTGCACCGACCCGTCGGCGGCGGCAGTCATCCGCTGGCCGCTCCGCCAGATCCGATCCCGCACCAGGTGGGCAACCTGGGCGTCGAACCGAACCTTGAGCGCCATCGGCTGATCCGTCACCAGGCCGAAGGCGTCGCTGAAACAGGCTTCCGGATCGAAATCCTCCGGCAGCTCGAAGCGCTTCCGCGTCACCTCCAGGCCGATGATCCGCTCCACGGCAAACAGCCTGATGCCGCCACGGTTGTGGGCCAGGGCCAGCAGGTACAGCCCCCCCTTGGCCAGCACCAGGGTATAGGGGTCCAGCTCGTAGGCGGCCGCCTCCCGTCCCCCCTTGGTGTAGGAAATCCGTATCCGGTACTGGTAGAGCAGTGCGCGACGCAGCTCCGCCAGCAGGTCCTCGCAGCCGGAATAGTCGCGCACCCCCTGGAAACGGGGAAGCGAGACCCGGCTGATCCGCTCCAGATGGGCAACGGAACGGGGCGGCAGGGCGGCATGGATCTTGGCGAACAGGGCGTCGATCTCCGCGCCGAAGGGACGGGGCGGCAGCAGGCCGGCACAAGAACGAAGCAGATGCAGCGAGACCAGCTCGTCAAGGGTAAAGGTAATGGGCGGAACTTGACGCGTGCGGGTCAGAAAACGGTAGACTTTCTTCCCTTCCTGCCAGTCGGTGGTCAGGGGATAGCCGGCCTCCTGCACGGCAGCCAGGTCGCGGTGGACCGTGCGCAGGTCCACGCCGGTCTCCTCCACCAGTTCGTCAAGGGTCATGCCGTTCCTGGATTCCAGCAGGCGGATGACGTTATGCAGCCGCGCTGCCTGGGTATAGCGGCCGGATGGTTTCCCCCGTGGCATGGCCCCCTCCTTCTTGCCTCTGTCATGATCGGCGATTTTCAGGTACACTGTGCGGCACGCGGCAGTGAGGGTACTTGATGTGACCTGGTTTGACAACGGATTTCCGACATATTTCGCCATGCTTTGGGATGGCGCGGCCCAGCCCGGTTACCCCGCGTTGCTCCTGCTCAGCTTTCTGGCATCAACGCTGCTCCCCCTGGGGTCGGAGTGGCTGCTGGTACTGATGCTGGTCAAGGGGTACGATCCGGTGACCACCGTTACAGTGGCCACTGCCGGCAATACCGCCGGTGCCTGCACCACCTGGCTGGTGGGGCGCTACGGCGGCACCTGGCTCATCTCCCGGTTTTTCAGAATCAGTGATGAGCAGCACCGCAAGGCGGAAGCCTGGTACCGCCGCTACGGCTCGGCATCACTGCTTTTTTCCTGGCTGCCGGTGATCGGCGACCCCCTGTGTCTGGTGGGGGGGCTCCTCAACATCCGTTTCGTACCGTTTCTCGTCCTGGCCGGCAGTGGAAAACTGCTGCGCTACGCCCTGCTCGCCGGAGCGACCCTGGGCATCTCCGGCTGAACGGCTCAACGTCCGCACAGGAGGCAGTCATGAAAATCTTCATCGCAGGAGCAACCGGATTCGTCGGCGGCCACCTTACCGAGGCGCTGCGACAGCGGGGACATGAACTGGTGCTGCTCTCCCACGCCCGCCGCCTGACCACCGAGGCCGGCCTCAGCTACGTCACCGGCGACGTGACCGAGCCGGACAGCTATGCGGCGGCCATGAAGGGGTGCGATGCCGCCATCAACCTGGTGGGGATCATCCGGGAGTTTCCCGGCAGGGGAATCACCTTCGAGCGGCTCCATGTGGAGGCGACCGCCGCCATGGTAGCCACGGCACAGAAGAGCGGCGTACTGCGCTACCTGCAGATGTCCGCCCTGGGCACCCGTGCCAACGCCGTTTCCCGTTACCACCAGACCAAGTGGCGGGCCGAGGAGATCGTCCGGGCAAGCGGCCTGGCCTGGACCATCTTCCGCCCCTCGCTCATCTTCGGCCCCAAGGATGCCTTCGTCAATATGCTGGCCCGCCAGATCCGCCTCCTGCCCCTGCTCCCCACCTTTGGTGACGGCACCTACCGGCTGCAGCCGATCCACGGCAACGATGTGGCCCGCTGTTTCTGCGAGGCGCTGGAAAAAGCGGAGACCAGAGGACAGACCTACTCTCTCTGCGGTCCGGACCGTCTCAGCTACCGTGAGCTGCTGGACGTCATCGCCGAGGCGGTGGGGCGTCCCCATCCGCTGAAACCGGCCCTGCCCCTGGGACTGATGAAGCCGATCATCTCCAGGCTGCAGGGAATTGCGGCCTTCCCGATCACCCTGGACCAGCTGCAGATGCTGCTGGAGGAGAATATCTGCGACGGCGACTGGCAGAACACCTTCACCACGCCGCCGGTACGCTTCAGGGACGGCATCCGGGCCTACCTGGGACGCTGACGCCATGCTGAAACCCATGCTTCTGTTCGTACTGTTTCTTGGGCCGTTCCTGACGGCGTCACCGGCTGCGGCATACCTGCCGGACCGGGAGGCGCTGTCCGACGCCGAACTGCTGGAAACCCTGGCCAAGGGAGGCGGCCTGAAGGATCCCCGCGAAGGAATCGCCACCTACTACGCGTCCCGTTTCATCGGCCGGCGGACCACCTCGGGGGAACGCTACCATCCCGACCGTTTCACCGCCGCCCACGCCACGCTGCCCCTGAAAACCGTGGTACAGGTCTTCAACCGCACCACCGGCCAGGGGGTGCAGGTGGTGATCAACGACCGCTGCCGCAAACGGTCGTTCCAGCTGATCGATCTTTCCCGTGCGGCGGCACAGAAGATCGGGCTCTGGGGCAAGGGGGCGATGAAGGTGCTGATTGTCCCCAAAACCGGCAATCAGCTGGACGAACTACTGGCGGAACTGGAAGGGTAGACAACATGCAACGATTGTTCATAGCCGGCTGCGGCTATACCGGGGAGCGGGTGGCCACGACGGTTCTCGCACGGGGATGGGAGGTCATCGTCCAAGTGCGGGACGAGGAAAAAGCCGCCAGGCTGCGGCAAAGGGGGCTGTCCGTCATCTGCTGCGCCATGGACCGGCTTGAGGAGGTGCCGTCGCTCCTTCTCGACGGTCATTGCCTGCTCTACAGCATCCCTCCCCAGGGGGGGGGCAGCATCGATCTGCGGGCACGCGCCTTCTGCGCCGCACTGGAGCGTGACCGGCTGGTGCCGCGGCGGATCGTCTATCTGAGCGCCACCAGCGTCTACGGCGATACCGGCGGAGCGGCCGTCACCGAAACCTCGCCGACGGAACCGGCATCGGCCATGGGCAAGCGACGGCTGGATGCCGAGGCCCGGTTCCATGAGTTTGCCGCCCACCACGGCATCCCGTTGGTGATCCTGCGTATCGCCGGTATCTACGGCCCCGGACGGCTGCCGCTGATGCAGATAACCCAGGGGCAGCCCCTGCTGCGGGAAGAAGAGGCCCGCCCATCCAACCGCATCCACATTGACGACCTGGTGCAGGTCTGTGCCACGGTGCTGGAAACCGGCAGCGGTGTCTACAATATCAGCGATGGCGCCCCCAGCAGCATGACCAGCTACTTCAATGCCTGCGCCGACGCCCTGGGGCTGCCCCGCCAGCCCCAGGTGAGCCTGGATGAGGCCAGACGGACGATGCCGCCGCTGCTCTTCAACTATTTCGTCGAATCGCGGGTGGTGGACAACAGCCGCATGCTGCGCGACCTGGGTATTGTGCTGCGCTATCCCGACATGGTGTCAGGCGTTGCCGCCGCTGCTTTACAAACACCGAAAACCTGCTAGAGTCTTCTCACCATTTTCACGCTGGCACAAAGGAGGATACCACCATGATCCGCAGTTTTCTGGCGTTGTTTGTCCTGCTCTCCATCGCTGTAACCGCCCACGCCTTCGACGTGGAAAAGCTGATTCTGGATGGCGCGTCCCGTATCCGTGAATCGGCTCCCCGCGACGAGGCCGGCCAGGACGAGGCACCGCGGCCGTCGAAATCCCGCCCGAGCGCACCGGCGGCCGGTGAAGATGATCACTTCATCCAGCCTGACGATGTTTTTATTGCCGAGCGCCCCCTGGGCTCCCACGCCTGGATTTCCGTCCAACTGGCCAAGGTAACCACCGCTCCTTCCCCCCAGACCAAGGATGAAGGCGAATTTTTCCGGGTGACCGACGGCACCAGCCACTGGACCCGGCATTACTGGAAGACCAGGATTGCCCGTTCCGATGAGATCAAGCTGGGCGCCGTGATGATCATGTTCGAGGGCAGAAGCTCGAAGGGAGTCTACCAGGCCCCGGACAAGAAGAGCTCCGCCCGTCGCGACAACTGGTTCATGGCCAAGATCACCGACACCTCCGACCTGTACAAGGGGTACGTCACTGTCTCGGGCGGCTACAAGACCAGCCCCGCCAACCTGCGGGTGATCGTCCGCTAGACGTTCCACTTCCCTTTCTCTCCGGCCCGTGCCGCGGCTCGTCACAACGTACGCCGCAGCACGGGCCGGCCTGTTTTCGCCCCGGCTTGCTCCTCCTGCTCCCTCCCCCCTATTTTGATGCGCGCTTGACACCTCCGGCGTGCATTTTGACACCTGATTTACCTCCCCCCCGCTATCCTGAGCTTATGAACGCTCCTACACCACCGGAGGAACGGGCCATGAAGGTCTACTTGTTCAACGTGGAAAACGGTCTGTACGCAGGTGAAACATTCGAGGATGCTGGTATGCTTGCAGAAGAGGAGGGGATGACCACCATTGCTCCGCCCCTGCACGACTGCAGCCAGGTACCGGTGTTCAACCGGGAGCGGCAACAGTGGGAACTGATCTCCGTCGGCATAGCCCGGCAACTACTGCATCTGGACGACGGATGCAGTGCCAAGGAGAAGCGATCATGAACCCCTACGAGTGGATGCAAACCGGAGTGTTCTTTGCGGTACTGCTGGCTCTGATCAAGCCGTTTGGCGGCTTCATGGCCAGGGTATTCCAGGGGGAACGGACCGTCATCACGCCGGTACTCGCCCCCTGCGAACGCCTGATCTACCGTCTCTGCGGGGTAGCGCCGGATGAGGAAATGGACTGGAAGCGCTATGCCCGGTGTCTGATCCTCTTCAATAGTGTGCTGTTCGTATCGCTTTTCGCAATCCTCATGACCCAGCACCTGCTGCCGCTCAACCCGCAGAAGCTCCCGGCGTTCTCCTGGCAACTGGCGCTCAATACCGCGGTCAGCTTCGTCACCAACACCAACTGGCAGGCATACGTCGGTGAACAGGCCGCCAGCTACTTCACCCAGATGGTGGGACTCACGGTGCATAATTTCGTCTCAGCTGCCACCGGCATTGCCGTGGCCATCGCCGTGATTCGCGGTTTTGCCCGGCGGCGCACCAACCAGCTCGGTAACTTCTGGGTGGACCTGACCCGCTGCACGCTCTACGTGCTGCTGCCCATCTCGCTGGTGGCTGCCCTGGTTCTGGTCTCCCAGGGAGCGATCCAGAATTTCAGCGCCTACAAGACCGTACCGCTTGTCCAGCCGATCACCTACGACACGCCGAAAAAGGACGCCAAGGGGGACCCGGTCAAGGATGCCAGGGGGAACCCGCTGACCGAGAGCGTGACTGCCAAGGAGGTCGTTATCCCCATGGGGCCGGTGGCCTCCCAGGAGGCGATCAAGGAACTGGGGACCAACGGTGGCGGCTTCTTTAACGCCAACTCTGCCCACCCCTACGAAAATCCGACCCCGTTTTCCCACCTGTTCGAGATCCTGCTGATCCTCCTCATCCCCGGCAGCCTGACCTACACCTTCGGGGTCATGGTGGGGAATACCCGCCAGGGGTGGGCCATCCTGGGAGTCATGCTCGTTCTGCTTCTTGCCTCCTTCGGCGCGCTCCAGTGGGCAGAGGCCGGCGGTAATCCGCTGGTGGCCAAGCTCGGCGTCAGCGGCCCCAACATGGAGGGAAAAGATCTCCGCTTCGGTCTGGCCGGCACCACCCTGTTCGAGGTGGCCACCACCGGCACATCATGCGGCGCCGTAGCCGCCATGCACGACTCCCTCACCCCGCTTGGCGGCATGGTCCCCTTGAGTCTCATGCTCCTCGGCGAGATCGTCTTCGGCGGAGTAGGATCGGGGCTCTACACCATGCTCGCTTTTGCGATCATCGCCGTGTTCATCTCCGGCCTCATGATCGGTCGCACCCCGGAGTATCTAGGTAAGAAGATCGAGGTGCGGGAAATGTGGCTGTCCATCATCACGGTACTCATTGCCGGGATCACGGTGTTGATCGTCACTGCCATTGCCATGATCACCCCCTCCGCAGTGGCCTCCATGGCTAATCCCGGCGCCCATGGCCTCAGTGAAGTGCTCTACGCCTTCGCCTCCATGGCCAACAACAACGGCAGTGCCTTTGCCGGCCTGAACGCCAACGTCAATTTCTACAATCTTTGGGGCTCCCTGGCCATGATCCTTGGGCGCTATGTCCCGGCGGTGGCGGTGCTGGCCATGGCCGGCTCCCTGGCGGAGAAGAAGTACGTCCCTCCCAGCCTGGGGACGCTGCCCACGGACAAGGTACCGTTCGCCCTCTGGCTTACCCTGGTGATCCTGATCATCGGGGCGCTCACCTTTTTTCCGGCCCTGTCGCTGGGGCCGATCGTCGAACACCTGACCATGGTGGGAGGTACCTGACCATGTCGCTACACAAACCTGAACCGGTATCCCTGTTTGATACCCGTATCCTGCGCCCGGCGCTGGCGGCATCGTTTAAAAAACTGAACCCGGTTGAACTGTGGCGTAATCCGGTCATGCTCTGCGTGGAGATCGCCAGTGTCATCACCCTGGTGACCTTCGTCATGTCGCTCACCGGCGCCAACCTGGAGCCGGCCTGGTTCACCGGCCTGGTTTCGGCGTGGCTCTGGCTGACGGTGATCTTCTCGACGTTCTCCGAGGCGCTGGCCGAAGGACGCGGCAAGGCCCGGGCCGCCAGTCTCCGCTCGTCCCGTACCAGCGTCACCGCCAAGCTCCTGTCCCGGCCGGAGTTCGGCAGCGCCTTCACCACCGTGGGAGCGAGCCAGCTGCGCAAAGGTGACCTGATCCTGGTGGAAGCGGGTGAGATGATTGCCGGTGACGGCGACGTCATTGCCGGGGCAGCCCTGGTGAACGAGGCGGCGGTGACCGGCGAGTCGGCACCGGTGGTGCGGGAGTCCGGGGGGGACCGCAGTGCCGTCACCGGCGGTACCATGGTCATCGCCAACAGCATCATCGTCAGGATCACCGCCAACCCCGGCGAAACTTTCCTAGACCGGATGATCTCCCTGATCGAGGGGGCCAAGCGCCGCAAGACCCCCAACGAGATCGCCCTGGAGGTGCTGTTGATCGCCCTGACCCTGGTGTTTCTGCTGGTCTGCATCAATATCAGTCCGCTCTCCATCTACAGCGTCACGGCCGCCGGCCAGGGGCAACCGGTGTCGCTCACCGTGCTGACCGCCCTGTTCGTCTGCCTGGCCCCCACCACCATTGCCGCCCTGCTGCCGGCCATCGGTATCGCCGGCATGGACCGGCTGTTCCAGAAGAACGTTATTGCCCTCTCCGGTCGGGCCATCGAGGCTGCCGGCGATGTGAACGTGCTGCTTTTGGACAAGACCGGCACCATCACCCATGGCAACCGGGAAGCGGTGGCGTTCGTCCCCGTGGGGGGGCATGGTGAGCAGGAGCTGGCGCAGGCGGCCCTGATGGCCTCCATCGCCGATGAGACCCCGGAGGGGCGCAGTATCGTGGCTCTGGCCCGGCAGAACTACGGGTTCGTCATGGAAGCACCGCCGGCCGGTGCTGAAGTGATCGACTTCAGTGCCGAAACCCGCCTCTCCGGCATCAACGCCCATGGCGAACAGTTCCGCAAGGGCGCTTCCGATGCAACCGTCGCCTTTGTAAAAAAGCTGGGTGGCACAACCATCCCCGCAGAACTGGCCGAGGTGGTTCACAAAATCGCCCGGGCCGGCGCCACGCCGCTGGTAGTCTGCCGCACCAGTGAAATCATCGGCGTGGTCAATCTGAAGGATATCGTCAAGACCGGCATCCAGGAGCGCTTCCTGCAACTGCGCAGCATGGGGATCAAGACGGTGATGATCACCGGCGACAATCCCCTCACCGCCGCCGCCATTGCCGCCGAGGCCCAGGTGGACGACTTTCTGGCCCAGGCGAAACCGGAGGACAAGCTGCGCCTGATCCGGGAGAACCAGGAGGCCGGTTTCATGGTGGCCATGACCGGCGACGGCACCAACGACGCCCCGGCCCTGGCCCAGGCCGATGTGGCGGTGGCCATGAACACCGGCACCCAGCCGGCCCGGGAGGCAGCCAACATCATCGATCTGGACTCCAACCCCACCAAGCTGCTGGATATCGTCGAGGTGGGCAAGCAGATCCTCATGACCCGGGGTAACCTGACCACCTTCAGCATCAGTAACGACGTGGCCAAATATTTCGCCATCATCCCGGCCATGATGATTTCGGTCTATCCGCAGTTGGGCGCCCTCAACGTCATGCATCTGGCGACACCGCTCTCGGCGATTCTGTCGGCGGTGATCTTCAATGCCCTGATCATTCCGCTGCTGGTGCCGCTGGCGTTGAGGGGCACGAAGTTCCGCCCCATGCCGGCGGAACGGCTGCTGATTCACAATCTGCTGATCTACGGCGCGGGTGGACTGGTGGCGCCGTTCGTGGGGATCAAGGCCATTGATATGGTTATCGGGATGCTGGTGTAAGTCGGACATGTCGGACCGGTCGTACCGGTCCGACGAAAAGGAGACAACCGGATGAACGACCTGAAAGCAGCCATTCTGCTGTTCATTACCTTCACCGTTATCTGTGGCGGTATCTACCCCCTGGCGGTCACCGGCATTGCCCAGGCAGTGTTCCCCAGGCAGGCCAACGGCAGCTTCATCAGCGGAAAGGACGGCAAGGAGATCGGCTCCGTCCTGATCGGCCAGCCCTTCAGCGACCCGCAGTACTTCTGGCCCCGCCCGTCGGCCACCGCGGAATTCGGCTATAATCCCGCAGCATCCGGCGGCTCCAATGCCGGCCCCACCAACCCCGACTACCTGAAGATCGTTGCGGGGCGGGTTGCGGACCTGCGCGCCGGCGGCATCACCGGCCCCATTCCGGCCGACCTGGCGCAGGCATCGGCCAGCGGGATTGACCCCCATATCTCCGTTGCGTCGGCCCGGCTGCAGATACCGCGGGTGGCCCGGTCGCGGGGCCTGAGCGAGGATGCGGTTGCCGCGCTGGTTGCCCGGACCACGGAAGGGCGACAGTTCGGACTGCTGGGAGAGCCGCGGGTCAATGTGCTTGTATTGAATCTCAATTTGGCTACACTCCAGCCATGACCGTCTCCGACGACATACGCCCCACCCCGGAGGCGATGCTGAAACTGGCCCAGGCCGAAGAAGTGACCGCCGAGCTGGGCAAGCTGAAGATATTCCTCGGCTATGCCGCCGGCGTGGGAAAGACCTACGCCATGCTGGAGGCGGCCCGCAAACGGAAGGCCGACGGCCGCGACCTGGTGGTGGGCTATGTGGAATCCCATGGCCGGTCTGAGACCGATGCCCTGCTGGGGGGGCTGGAAATCGTTCCCCGCAAGCAGGTACCCTACGCCGGGGTCGCACTGCCGGAAATGGACCTCGACGCCATTCTGGCCCGCAAGCCCCAGATCGTCCTGGTTGACGAACTGGCCCATTCGAACGCTCCCGGTTCCCGCCACGAAAAGCGCTGGCAGGACGTGGAGGAAATCCTCGAAGCGGGAATCGATGTCTATACCACGGTCAATATCCAGCACTTTGAAAGCCTGAACGATGTGGTGGCCCGCATCACCGGCGTCACGGTGCGGGAAACCGTGCCGGACCGGCTGCTGGACCTGGCCTTCGAGATCCGGCTGATCGATATTCCGCCCGAAGATCTGCTGCAACGGCTGCACGAAGGCAAGGTATACGTGGCCGACCAGGCAGCCAAGGCCATTGAGAAGTTCTTCCGGCCGGGCAACCTGATGGCGCTCAGGGAACTGTCCCTGCGCAGAACCGCAGCCCGGGTGGACGACCAGATGCGGGCCTACATGGAGACCCAGGCGATCCCCGGTCCCTGGGCCACGGCGGAACGGCTGCTGGTCTGCGTCAGCGGCAGTCCCTACAGTGAGAAGCTGATCCGCGCCACCTGCCGACTCGCTGAGGAGCTGAAAGCCACCTGGTTCACCGTCTATATCGAAACACCGGCAGGGGGGCGGCAGGTTCACGAAAACCGGCAACGGATCTGGCAGAACCTCCGCCTTGCCGAAAGCCTGGGGGCCCAGGTGGCCACCGTGACCGCCACGGACGTCACCGACGCGATCATGGAGTATGCCGGTCGCCACAACATCACCAAGATCGTCATGGGCAAACCGGATAGGCCCCGCTGGCGCGAACTGCTCCAGCCCCCCATCGTGGATCGGGTCATCCGCCGGAGCGGTGCCGTCGACGTGGTTGTGGTCAGCTTCGAATCCACCGGCAGGTCTTCCTCCCGAGAAACGCCGCCACGACGACAACCTGTCCGGATCCGGGGCTACGCGGCAAGTATTGTCCTGGTAACCGTGGCAACCATGCTCTGTGCCCTGGTCCGGCCGTTCCTGGAACCGACCAACATGGTGATGATCTACCTCCTGGCAGTGGTGCTGGCGGCGGTCCGCCTTGAACGCAAACCGGCGATGCTGACCGCCCTGCTGGGGGTCCTGGCCTTTGACTTCTTTTTTGTCCCTCCCTTCCTGACCTTTGCCGTGGCAGACACCCAGTACATTATTACCTTTATCGCCCTGTTCAGCGTCGGCCTTGTCATCAGCACCCTGGTGGTCCGTGCCCGGGAGCGGGCCGACGTCATGCGGGCCCGGGAGCTGCATACCGCCAGCCTGTATTATCTGAGCCGGGATCTTGCCGCTGCGGTCGACATCGATGCCGTGCTGAGCGCCATGGTGCGCAATATCGAGGAGGCGCTGAACGCCCAAGTGGCCATCCTTCTTCCGGAAGGAGAGCGGCTCGACATTATGGCCACCAGCAACGGCCTGACCCTGGACGTCAAAGAGCAGGCGGTTGCCGACTGGGCGTTCCGCAACAACCATCCGGCCGGACGCACCACCGACACCCTGGTTTCCGCCGAGCTGGTCTACCTGCCGCTCCAGACCCCGGCCAGCGTTCTGGGGATACTCGGCATCAGGCTTGAGGACGACCATGCCTACCACTCCCAGGACAACCGGCGCCTGCTGGAAGCGTTTGCCACCCAGGCTGCCATGGCCATCGAACGGATCCGGTTCTCGCACCAGGCGGAGCAGGCCCAGATTCTGCAGGCACGGGAAAATCTGGAGCGGGCCCTGCTCAACTCCATCTCCCACGACCTGCGAACTCCGCTGGTAACCGTCACCGGGGCTCTGACCACCCTGCGGGACAGCCCCGACGAGGTACCGCCCGGTGCGAAGCAGGCCCTGCTGGAAACCGCCTGCGACGAGGCGGAACGCCTGAACCGCTTTGTGGCCAACCTGCTGGATATGAGCCGCATCGAGGCCGGAGCGGTCAGGCTGAACCTGGAACCGTGCGACATGCAGGATCTGGCCGGCTGCGCCCTGGCAGCAGTCAAGCCGCGGCTTGGCGACCGATCGATCAGCACCCTCCTGCCGGACGACCTGCCGCTGGTGCCGCTGGATATGGTGTTGATGACCCAAGTGCTGGTCAACATCCTGGACAATGCCCTTAAATATTCGTCGCCGGACACCCCCCTGGAGCTGGCCGGCTCGGTGGAACGGAACCGGCTGGTACTGACCGTTGCCGACCGTGGCCCCGGGGTGCCGGAGCATGACCTGAAGCGGGTGTTCGACAAGTTTTACCGCATACCGGTTCCGGAAGGAGCCGGCGGCACCGGCCTGGGCCTTTCCATCTGCAAGGGAATCGTGGAGGCCCACGGCGGCGACATCAGCGCGGAAAACCGGACCGGAGGCGGCCTTGTCGTGACCGTGCGGCTGCCCCTTACCCAGAATCACGTAAGGACGACATCATGACCCCGGAGCGTACCGAGCGAAATCTTCCCCGCATTCTGATCATCGACGACGAGGCGGCTATCCGCCGTTTTCTGCACACCGTCCTGCCTGCCGACGAATTTGCCCTGTACGAGGCGGACAGCGGTCACAGCGGCCTGTCGGTGACCGCCGCCGTCCGGCCCGACGTCGTCCTGCTCGACCTGGGCCTGCCGGATATGGACGGCATTGAGGTGATCGCCCGAATCAGGGAATGGGCCCCCACCCCGATCATCGTACTGTCGGTGCGGGAGCGGGAGTCGGACAAGATCGCGGCCCTTGATGCCGGTGCGGACGATTACCTGACCAAACCGTTCGGGGTCGGCGAACTGCTGGCCCGGATCAGGGCCATGCTGCGCCGGGCGCAGCAACAGATCCCCGAACCGGTGTTCCGCAGCGATGATCTGGAAATGGATCTCGAAAAGCGCCGTGTCGTTGTGCGGGGCGAAACGGTTCAGCTCACCCCCACGGAGTACGACCTGCTCAAGCTGCTGGTCACCCATGCCGGCAAGGTGCTGACCCACCGCCATATCCTGAACAGGATCTGGGGACCGGCCTACCTGGAGCAGCCCCATGTGCTGCGGGTCAATATCAGCAACCTGCGCCGCAAGATCGAAATCACCCCCACCCAGCCCTGCCACATCATCACCGAGCCCGGGGTCGGCTATCGCCTGCTCTGACCCCGCCGCACCAACCTTCTTGATGTTTTCTTGACAGACCTCCGGCACATCTTGACACCGGCTTGATGTGGCGATACCTACAATGAATAAGTATGGGCTCCCGGGTCGTCGGCAACGGCTGACGACTTTTTTGTTGCCCTCACCGCTGCCTGTCCGGAGACGAATTCATGAAACAGTCCGAAGCCGCTTCATACTGGGGCGGCATCGTCAAATCCATGGGGCTGGTGTTCGGCGATATCGGCACCAGCCCGATCTATACCCTGACCGTCATCGTCACCCTCACAAAACCTTCCCAGCAGAGCATCTACGGCATTATTTCCCTGATCGTCTGGACCCTGATCCTGCTGGTCATGGTGGAGTACGCCTGGCTGGCCATGTCCCTGGGACGCAAAGGAGAAGGGGGTACCATCGTTCTGCGGGAGATTCTGGTCAGGATGCTCAAACCGGGCCGGCGGCTGGCATTTGTCACCTTTCTCTCCTACGTCGGCATCTGCCTGCTGATCGGCGACGGCGTCATCACGCCGGCCATCTCGATCCTTTCAGCCGTGGAAGGTCTGGAACTGATCCCCGGACTTGAGCACACCTCCCAGAACATCCTGATCCTGATTGCGGCCATCATCGCCGTGGGTCTGTTCATTTTCCAAAGCAAGGGAACCGACCGGGTGGCCAGCGCCTTCGGACCGCTGATGGTGGTCTGGTTCCTGGCCCTGACCGTCTCGGGGGTGGTCTCCATTGTGGATCACCCCATGGTGGTCAAGGCGATCAATCCCTGGTACGCCCTCCAGTTCCTGAGGGACAACGGCCTGGCCGGCTTCTTTGTCCTGTCCGAAGTCATCCTCTGCGCCACCGGCGGCGAAGCGCTCTACGCCGACATGGGGCACCTGGGACGCAAGCCGATCGTCCGGGCCTGGTATTTCGTGTTCACCGCCCTGGTCATCAACTACCTGGGCCAGGGGGCCTACATCATCAACCACCCGGAAGCCACCAACATCCTGTTCGGCATGGTGCGCCACGAAGCGGCGTTCCTCTATATCCCCTTCCTGGTCCTGACGATCATGGCCACGGTCATCGCCTCCCAGGCCCTGATCAGCGGCGTCTATTCCATCGTCTACCAGGGGGTCACCACCCGGATTCTGCCGCTCCTGAAGGTGGAGTACACCTCAAGCCACCTGAAGTCCCAGATCTACATCGGCTCGGTCAACTGGGTGCTCCTGGCCCTGGTGATCCTGATCATGCTGGTATTCCGGAAATCGGAAAACCTGGCCGCCGCTTACGGCCTGGCGGTGACCGGCACCATGACCATCACCGGCATCATGATGACCATGATCTTTGCCCGCACCACCAAGAAATGGAAAGTGCCGATCGCCCTGCTGGTCACCCTGCTGGACTTCGCGTTCCTGACCGCCAATCTGAACAAGTTTCCCCACGGCGGCTACTGGTCCATCATCCTGGCGTTGATTCCCTTCATAACCATCATGGTCTGGACCCGGGGACAGCGAGCCCTGTACCGCGCCATGCGGCCGCTCGATCTGGACACCTTCCGGCTCTCCTATGAGCAGATTTACGCCAAGGGACGGAACATCCCCGGCACGGCCCTGTTCTTTGTCAAGGAACATACGGTGGTCCCCCCCTATGTGGCCCACTGCATCATCCGCAGCAACATCATCTACGAGCGCAACATCTTCATCTCCCTGATCCGCACCGATGAGCCCTACGGCGTCGACACCACGCTCATCGAAGGGCTTGCCACTGGCCTCGACGTGTTCGAAATCAGCGCAGGGTACATGGAACTTCTCAGCATCGAGGAATTGTTGCGGAAAAACGGCATCAGGGAGAAGGTCATCTTCTACGGCGTTGAGGACATAGCCACCAATAACTTGATTTGGAAGCTGTTTTCGACTATCAAGCGTCAGACACCGAACTTCGTACAGTTCAACAAGCTGCCGGCTGCTCGGCTCCAGGGGGTGGTAACCCGCGTGGAGATGTAACGCCGGCATGGGAGTACCATGTCACACACACAGGAAAACGACTCCTTCTGGGGCGGTATCGTCAAGGCACTGGGGCTGGTGTTCGGCGATATCGGCACCAGTCCGATCTACACCCTCACCGTTGTCTTCACCCTGACGAAGCCCACGCTCGGGAACGTCTACGGCATCCTCTCCCTGGTTTTCTGGACCATGACCATCCTGGTAACTGTCGAATACGCCTGGCTGGCCATGTCCCTGGGACGCAAGGGGCAGGGTGGGGAGATCGTCCTTCGGGAAATCCTGATCAGGATGCTGAAGAAGGGGAGGCTGCTGGCCTTTGCCGGCTTTCTTTCGTTCCTGGGGGTATCCCTGCTGCTGGGGGACGGCGTCATCACCCCGGCGATTTCAATACTGTCCGCCGTGGAAGGGATGCTGCTGATTCCGGCACTGTCCGGCATGAAGCAGGGGATGCTGGTGGGGATCGCCGCCCTGATCGCTTTTACCCTGTTTTTCTTCCAGTCCCGCGGCACCGACCGGATGGCCGGCATTTTCGGCCCGGTCATGGCTGTGTACTTCCTGTCGTTACTGGTGTCGGGTGCTGTCTCCATCTCCAGCATGCCGGGTATTGTGGCGGCGGTCAGCCCCCACTACGCCGTTGAATTTTTCAGCAACAACGGCCTGTCCTCGTTCTTTGTCCTCTCCGAAGTCATTCTGTGCGCCACCGGCGGCGAAGCGCTCTATGCCGACATGGGGCACCTGGGACGCAAGCCGATCGTCCGGGCGTGGTATTTCGTCTTTTTCGCCCTGTACCTGAACTACCTGGGCCAGGGGGCGTTCATCATCCAGCACCCGGACGCCACCAACATCCTGTTCTCCATGATCAGGCACCAGGCTCCCCTGCTGTACATCCCGTTCCTGCTGCTGACCGTCATGGCCACCATCATCGCTTCCCAGGCCATCATCAGCGGGGTCTTCTCCATCGTCTACCAGGGGATCACCACTCGCCTGATGCCGCTGTTGAAGGTCGACTACACCTCCAGCCATATCCAGTCACAGATCTACATCGGTGCCGTTAACTGGATGCTGATGATAGCCGTCATCTTCGTCATGTTCTTCTTCCAGAAGTCGCAGAACCTGGCAGCGGCCTACGGCATGGCGGTGACCGGCTCCATGACCATCACCGCCACCATGATGATCCTGGTCTTCGCCAATACCATGAAAAAATGGAAGGTACCGATCGTGGTGCTGGTGGCGTTGCTGGATCTGGTCTACTTCGTCTCCACCTTTTCCAAGATTCCCCACGGCGCCTACTGGTCCATCATCCTGGCCGCCATCCCCTTTGTCACCATCATGATCTGGACCAGGGGGCAACGGGCTCTCTACCACGCCCTCAAGCCGCTGGACCTGGAGACGTTCCTGCTCTCATTCGCGCAGATATTTGCAAAAGGCAGGAACATCCCCGGCACGGCACTGTTTTTCGTCAAAGGGCTGGATGTGGTCCCTCCCTATGTGGTGCATTGCATCATTCGCAGCAACATCATCTACGAGCGCAACATTTTTATCTCCATCGTGCGCACCGACGACCCCTTTGGCGTGGAATGCAGCCATCTGCCTGCTGTGGCGTCGGGACTCGAGTTCTTTGAGATTCGGGCGGGATATATGGAGGTGATCGACATCGAGCGGCAACTGCATGCCCACGGCATCAGAGAAAAGGTGATCTTCTACGGCATCGAGGATATCAGCACCGCCAATCCGCTCTGGAAGGTCTTTGCCACCATCAAGAAACTGACCCCCAACTTCGTGCAGTTCAACAAGCTGCCGGCCAGCAAGCTGCAGGGAGTGGTCACCAGGGTCGAGATGTAAGGCGGTCTACGTGGCTGCGGCGGCCTCCTGCCGAGGCAGATACTGCTCGAACTGTTTTTTGTCGATGGCACAGCGGTAGGCTTCTTCCGGGTTGATCCGCTTGCTCTTGAGCAGGTCCAGCAGATGCTGGTCCATCAACTGCATGCCGTCCTTCTTGGCGGTCTGAATGATCGACGGTATCTGGAAGGTCTTGCCCTCCCGGATCAGGTTGCCGATGGCCGGTGTCCCCAACATGATCTCCAGGGCGGCCACCCGACCGTGACCGTCGGCGGTTTTCAGCAACTGCTGGCAGACTACCCCTTTCAGCGACTCCGAGAGCATGGTCCGCACCTGGTCCTGGGACTCCTTGGGAAAGACGTCGATGATCCGGTCAATGGTCTTGGCGGCGGTGTTAGTGTGCAGGGTGCCGAACACCAAGTGGCCGGTCTCGGCGGCGCTCATGGCCAGTTGGATCGTTTCCAGGTCTCGCATCTCCCCCACCAGGATGATATCGGGGTCTTCCCGCAAGGCGGCCCGCAGGGCAGAAGAGAACGAATTCGTATGTGTCCCAATCTGGCGCTGATTGAGCAGCGACTGCTTGTTCTCGTGGATGAACTCCAGCGGATCTTCCAGCGTCAGAATATGTTCCTTGCGGGTGGCATTGATCAGATCGATCATGGCGGCCAGGGTAGTTGACTTGCCGGAGCCGGTGGGACCGGTTACCAGCACCAACCCCTTTTTGAACAGCGTCATCCGGCGCACGCCATCCGGCAGGGCAAGCTGGTCCGCGGAAAGAATCTTCGCCGGGATGATCCTGAATACCGCGGCCACCCCCCGATGGGTCATCATGATATTACCACGGAACCGGGCCAGTTCCGGCACCGCATAGGCGAAGTCCAGATCGTTGGTGGCCTCGAAATGGGTCCTTTGCTCATCGGTCAGGATTTCAAAGAGGATCGGAAGCAACTCCTCGTGGGACAGCGCCTTGAATTGAAGGCGCACCATCTCGCCATGCAGGCGGAAGATGGGAGGATTACCGGACGAAAGATGCAGGTCCGACGCCCCTTGCTCCTTCATCATCCTGAACAGTGCATCAATCTTAGCCATAGCGTATCTCCTCACAACGTAACCGTAACGCGCAGCGTTTCGGGAATGAACACCTTCTTCCGCAGTACCACCGCCATTTCCCATCCCAGGGTGTCCACAGGTGCAGACGCACGTCAGTCGGCATGCAGAACGGGATTCGGTTGGGCTGAACACACGTAACTGTTGTTTCCTCAGCAGGAAAGGGCTGTTCGTTTACCGCCCCTTGCCGCGCCGAATGCAAACAACAAGAAAACCAGTTGACACACGAAAATCGGTTTGCTATAAGTGCAAGTCCAAGCGCGGGAATAACTCAGTGGTAGAGTGCAACCTTGCCAAGGTTGAAGTCGCGGGTTCGAATCCCGTTTCCCGCTCCACTAATAAGATAATGGGATTAAGTAGTTAGGCTTGACAATCCCTTGACTGTGCCCGGTACTGTACCCATACAGTGCCGGGTTTTTCTTTTTCCGGGGCTCGATAAAGTCACGTCCAAAGTAGTCCAGAATTGCCACAGCGTCCTCCTCAAGTCCTTCCACGTAGTTCCCGTAGACTTCATATACCATCTGTTTTGAAGCATGGCCCATGAGCTTAACCAACCGCAAGGGGTTAACTCCTATGGTCAAGGCCCAGGCCGCGAAGGTGTGCCGAGCCGTATAGGAGGTCATGGGAGCAATACCAGCCTTGTCCACTGCTTTTTTCCAGACCTTGGCAAAGTCGGTGCTGTGCAGTCTGCTTCCCCTAGCGGATGTGACTAGATACGGAGTGGTAGCCCTGGCAACCAGGATATCCAATCGCTTTCTGATGGCGTCGGTGATGTAGATATCCCTTTTGCGGAAGGCGGTCTTCAAGCTGCTTTTCTCGTTCTTGAGAACATACGAAGAGGTCAGCTTGAGATAATCGCCCTGGATGCTGTCTTTGGTCAGGGCGGCCATTTCCGAAACAATCATGCCGGTCAGGATCATGAGTTCCGCAATGGGGCGGTAGTGCTCTTCCAGGCTTTCAAGGAACAGTTGCCAATCGCGGAAGCGAAGGGCAAGGCGTTCTTTCTTCTCGGTCTTCGGCAGCTTTTTGTGGATACCGTCGCAGGGGTTTTTTATTACCCAGCGGTAATGGTCGCAGGCGTCATTCCAAATGGCCCGAAAGGGTATCAGGATGTTGACCTTACGCGCCCGTGACAGGGGCTTGCCCTTGTTGGGGCCGGTTTTCCATTTCAGCGTTTCAGTGAACTTGTACAGTTCCTGGCCGGTGATCTGGTGAAAGGTCAGGTTCTTGAAGTGGGGCAGCATCCGCCGGATTGCTTCCTGATAGTCCCGGTGTTTGGTGGGGGAGCCAAAGGTGGGGAAGATGGTCTTCATCCATTCCTTGACGTAATCACCGAACAGGACGTTATGCGGTTCCGGGCGGTACTCCCTGCCTTCCAGTTTGGTAAAGAACGCTTTTTCCTTCCTGCTAGCTCCGGGGAACGCTTCGGCGAATTTGAAGGTTCCCTTCTCTACCCGGTCCCCAATCCTGTTCAGGAAGTCCCGGACCTTCTGTTCATTGGCCGGGGTGTCGTCCAGTTCAGTGGAACGAATAATCCGGTGGCCGAAGTAGTAGAAGTCGATGTAGAGCTTGCAGGAGTCTTTCCTGCGCTTAACTCTGCCGAACTGCTTTGCTGGTTGTTCCAGGGCCAGCATCCCTTTCTTGGTTCTCATTCTATAGCCTCATTTCCGTTACCTCCCTTCGGTGTGTCTTGAGTCTGAGAGGGAGAATAGCGGTATTTCATATATCTGGCAATTATTGCTTTGGAGGACGCGGGGGAACGATGGTGGTTTTTCAACCTTCTTCCCCGCGTCGTCCCTTCCGGGGTTGTTTCCGGCCGTGGTAGTTGGCTTTGTATGGCGCGAAAACCCTTTTACGCGCCATTACTGTGCGGCTTTCAGCCGGATCATCAGCCACCGGCCCCGTATTCCAGGTTGATCCCCGGTTGTGAGGGGACACGGTTTGTCTTTTTAGCGGCTGGCTTGCTGGGGTGCACGTTTCGTGCAGCGGCTTTTGTTTTGCGCTTCTGGTGCAGCAGGAGTCCCGTGTCCCAGACAAAGCGGAGTACGCGCCCGATCCTGAAGTAATGTGTCCCTTCATGGAGCAGACCGCTTTTCAGCCAGCCAAAGACCGTGGTGCGCGATACCTTGAGCTTGTCGGCAAACTCTTCCACGGTGAGCAGGTCGTTGTCAGAATGGCAGGTCATCGTCATGGTCTGCCCCTCCCAATGTTCCCCGATAGCCGAGCTTAAAGAGTTTCTCTTGAAGCTTTTCTTTGAATGTACGGTCATCCCCATGACGCTCAAGAAGGTCATACAGATTACGGATTGATTCTTTACGGTCTTTGATACCAGACAGGGCGGCAATGGTTATCATCCGTGAATAGACATGGGGCAGGATTTTCTTGATTTCCTGCGGTTTATCGCTGTCATAGTGGCGGCGGTCACCGTTATTGACGCCCAGCAGTTCACCACAGGCCCGGACAGCTTCCCACCAGGGATGTATGGTGCGGCGTTCTGCCTTGTCATTGTCCGGCAGACGCAAGGAGAACCATTCCGTTGTCAGATATTCCCAGATAGCGCCGATCGTTTCCCAGAGGTCTTCAAGGGTTTTTATCCGGTATTGGTGTAGGAAAGAACGGCGTAGCTGAAATTCAACCCGCCAGATGTTTTCTGAATCGTGAATCCCCCAGAGGTCAAGGAACCAATACTTGTTGCTTTTCTGGATTTCCTTGCCTTTGTCATAGATACGAAGCCGCACCGGTGATCCAGGCGAACTACTGTAGAAGGTTTCCAGGATGCCGCTGTTGATGTGTGTGTTGATGTAACGGCTACGGGATACCTTGTGCTGTTCCAGGAAAGGAAAGTCAGGTGGCGGGCAGATGCGGAAGTCTGCCGACAGGTCGCAGCGGCTGGGCTGGATGCGGTCAATGATTCCGCCGAAGTGTTCCAGGTCAAAGGTCAGCAGGTCTATAATGGACGCAAAAGGTTCATGCCACAGGGCAGCGGAACTGATTGAGACATAGACATTCGGGGAATTGCCGTATTTGTCAGATTTTGCGAGGTAGAGGTGATATTCCAGAAATTGGATATGGTAGCGATAATTCGGCGGCTTGCCGCTGGGAAGGTGCAGGAATTGACGGTCAAGGTCGGTTGACTCGATGATGGATGTGTTTTCCTGGGAGGCCTGCTTTTTTGCTTCCAGGTCTTTACAGACTTCAGACCAACCAGCATTCCAGGAGACAAACAAGCCAAGATCAAGACTGTCTATTCCGCAAAGCAAAAGTCGAAATGTTTCACAGGGTGGGTTTAGCGCATGGCGTGTTACAGATAACGCCATGCTTGGGGGTGACTCGGAGGAGGCACCAGGGGCTCCGGTTGAACCGTCACCCCTGGTGTAGTGTGATGGTATTCACCTGACAGTTGGCCATTTTCAGTTGGTGGCCATACTGCCCTTGAATGGTAAAAGATGAAGTTGCTCAGACTAAATCTTTCCATCAAGGAGAACAGTATGACCACCGCCGAGAAAGTATCACGAAGAAAGCTCAGTTTGCTAGAGTTGGCCGCCGATCTTTCGAATGTCAGCAAAGCCTGCAAGCTCATGGGTTATTCGCGGCAGCAGTTCTATGAAATCCGTCGAAACTATCAGACCTACGGTTCAGCCGGTCTGGTTGATCGGATGCCCGGAGCCAGAGGCCCGCATCCTAACCGAGTCGATGAATCTGTAGAGCAGGCGATTCTTGAACACTGCCTGGCTCATCCCGGTCATGGCCCGCTACGTGTTGCCAACGAGTTAGCTCTTAAAGGTACCCAGGTTAGCTCAGGAGGCGTTCGCGGAGTCTGGAGCAGGCACAACCTGCTGACCAAACAGGAACGGATGCTGCGACTTGAAAAGAGCGTCCGGGAACAAGCCTTCGAACTGTCAGATGAGCAGATCAGGGCCTTGGAACGGTTCAGCCCTGAGTTCAGGGAGCGTCACATCGAAACCAGCCACACCGGCGATCTCGTAGCAGTGGACACCTTCTTTGTCGGCACTCTGAAAGGCGTCGGCAAAGTCTACCTGCAATCGGTCATTGATTGCTACTCACGCTACGCCTGGGGCAAGCTCTACACCAATAAGCTGCCGGTCACTGCCGTGCATGTGCTTAATGAAGACGTACTGCCGTTCTTTGAAGAACATGACGCCCGGATCAGCACCATCCTCTCGGATAATGGCAGGGAGTTCTGCGGCAGGCCGGACAATCATCCCTACGAGCTGTTCCTACAGCTTGAAGAGATCGAGCACCGCACCACCAAGGTCAGACGTCCGCAGAGCAATGGCTTTGTCGAACGGCTGCACAGAACCTTGCTTGACGAACACTTCCGGGTAATGGGCCGCACCAAGTGGTACGAGTCGTTGGACGAGATGCAGACCGATCTGGACACCTATCTCAAGACTTACAACTACGACCGCCCACACCAAGGCAGAAACATGCTTGGCAGGACGCCATACACGGTTTTCATAGACGGCTTGCCAAAGAACGACGATTCAGATACTGAGGACTACAAACTGGCAGCGTAAATCACGACCCATTCAAGGGCACTGTCAGGTGAATACTATCTCTGTACAAGTAGTGATTGTTCATTTCTATTGACCCACTTGATAAGGCAAAACGATGGCAAATCCGATGCAGACGCAAAGCGCATTCTAGAACTGATATTAGACATTAGCGGTGCTCCTCCGCAACCACTTTTAAAATCATCAGTTGTCGGTTGGTATGGCACTTCAACCCCCGGTGTATTTAATCCGAGAACCGGCAGATTGGATGGCACTGTAAAAAACAAGGCAGTTTGTTTTACAGAAAGCACTCTCGCAGGTCTACGTGCACATAGAGACTTATTTGATGTTAAGTATGGTATTTCATTCGACAGAGACAATTTATTTGCTATGGGTGCTAACCCTTGCATAAATATTTCAGATGCTTATATGCGTACTCAAAAGCTTTGGCACATTACTGGTTATCCAAAGCATGTATACAATTTCATCCCAGAAGAGTTACAGCCATTCGTGAATATAATACACGGTCAATTTGATGCTACGCATGAAAGAGAGTGGCGTTATCCTGATAACCTCAATTTTTTTTGGCCAGATATTAAATTTGTTTTTTGCCCCGAGTCAGAGTTCGGTACTTTTTTACCGCTACAAAATAACGCTGTACCCTGTCTATTCGACTTAGCTTGGTTAGACCGAATTTAGGCATAACCTGGAAGATGCACCGGATCAATACAACCGGCGCATCTTCCAGATCGTTGGAGGAATTAATGGATACGGAAAAAAATAACCACCTTGTTTTCGGGCGTGAGTGTGGCGGTTGTTTCGCATGCTGCGTAACGCTAAGAATTGATACACCAGAACTACAGAAGTATGCTGATATTTCATGTCACAAAATTGCGCCCGGCGGAGGGTGCGCAATTTATCCAAATCGTCCTGGCGTCTGTCGGTCTTGGTTTTGCGTGTGGCGTTATATGCCGCAACTAGATGACGATTGGAGGCCAGACAAGTCCAAGATCATTATCAGATGTCATCCAGAAATAATTCCAGGCTTGATATTGCAACCACTCGAAAGGTCAATAGAAGTTCTCACTTCGCATCAAACGTTGCAGTTAATTGGTGGTTGCGTGGAACAATCTGTTCCTGTCTTCATTTCTGTCCCAACAAGGGAAGGGTTCTGTCATGCATTGCTTAGTTTAAACCAAGCCTTTGCCAAGCCAGTCGCCTCACACATATTCGAAGAGGTAAAGGCTGCGATGATGGAGGCACTAAATCACGCCAAGCAAATCCAAACGGATCCTATACAAGCTTTGAAAGGGGAACGGCAGGGGTAGCGTGGGGACGACAACATTGACAATCTTAACCTCCTGAGAATGAGAAGGGATTGCCAACCAGGAAGATGCACCTGCCCCACAAACCGGTCAGGTGATCTCCCGACCCGTTGGTGATAACCCTTATAATCTCATTCTTAAATCAGCCAAAATCTAGGAGGAAATTATGAATAAGACTATCGTTGTATTTATTACGTCCTTTTTATTTGGCTGTGCCAATGGGAATTATCATGCATCTCCACCAAAGACTTACATAGATCAGAGCAAAGTGGCTGTCTTAGAATTTTTAGCAAGGCCTGCTTCTGTATCTAGCCCAGGTCATACTTACATAAAATTACTTGCAGAAGACGAGGACAGGAAAATGTCAACTGTTAGTACTTATGGATTTTACCCAGCTGCTAATTCAAAATTGATTCAAATTTTCCACACAAAAGGTGAACTTAGAAGTGAATTAGAGTTGAGCAACCCACCATCAATAACTGTTACAACAATTTTAAATACAAAGCAGTTTGAAGACGTAATGTTAGCTATTAATGATTGGGAAACTAAAGCATTTTTAGGATTTAAGAAATACCAGCTGACAACACAGAATTGTATAAGTTTTGTGAATGAGATTGCATTAAAGACAGAGTTGATAACCCCTTCTATGACACTTGAGTTCCCGACGCAATACATTGAAAAACTAGCGCAACTGAACAAAATACCGAAGGCAGTGGGATCGTCTATGAAGGAATAAGGACTACCCTGAGGGCGGCAACCCTTGACACAAGACAAAAGTGAAAATTAGAAGGATGGCCGGAGAGGACGCTGGTAAGTTATGTAACTTGATTTAGCGAGAGAGACATGCTTCCAACAAGACCGTTGGACACCGACCGGGCTAAAAAACTGCCCGGACGGGTCAACGGCCAAAACGTTAAGCAGTATAAAAGCCGTTCCCAAACTGTTCCTACTATTACTGAATTTTGCTGAATTCGACTGTACTAATCTGGACTCAAGACACACCGAAGGTTTTAGTAACTAATTGAATTTGCTGAGCCGCCATAACTCATTGATTTTACTGGGTCTGTTCGAATCCCGTTTCCCGCTCCAAGCAACTTTAAGGAACCCTTATGGGTTCCTTTTTTTATACCCGAAAAACCACCAAAACGTTCCCAAGGTTTCTCGGCGACGTTCTTTCAAATCAGTTGATGAAGCCGCTACGAACGGCAAAAAAGTAAACCGCCGATGACAAGCGCGGCAAACGCAAGCGTAAGTACCGCCCCTGCAGCCGCGTCTTTGGCTGCTTTCGCTAAGGGATGGTACTCAGGTGCGACCAAGTCCACCACCGCTTCCAAGGCGGTGTTGAAGAGTTCTGCGGCGATAACGGCAGCAATCAGCAGTACCAGCACCATCCATTCAACGATTGCAAGCCCCTTGAACGTCCCAACGATGAGTGCCAGGCTGCCGGCAATCAGATGAAAACGGAGGTGGCGCTGGGTTGTTACCCCGTATCCGATCCCTTCTAGAGCACACCGAAGCGCTTTCAGAAAGCGTATCATGTCAGAAACGGTATACGAGGTTCATGGTCGCCGCCTCGCCACTGACGCTCGGCAGCAGCATGAAACGCCGGCTTTTGTCGGCATGGTAATGGGTAACCACCCGACCGGCCAATTCGCCGAGTGCTGCCCCCAGCAGCACATCACTTGCCCAATGCTTATTCTGGTTCATGCGTGCAAATCCAACCGACGCCGCCAGCGTGTACGACAGGACGGAAAGTTCGATACTCTGGGATGTCCGGGCAATGACGGACGCCATGGCAAACGAACTGGCCGTATGCATGGAGGGGAAGGAGTCATAGTCGGTTTTGAACTGGAGGGGCCGCAGGTCACCTTTGCCCGATGCTACTGCCGGACGCCCTCTGCCGGTTCCCTCCTTGATCAATAATGTCGCAGCGTCCGCCAGAAACAGGGCTTCGGCCATCATTTCCCCGATTTCTTTCCACTTCGGCGACTCTGCCAGCACTCCGCCACCGTAGACCAGAGCGGCAACCCCGATGTGCAGGTAGGGATTACCGGCAAGCTCGGCAACATCGGCAGCCTTGTCAAGCCCCCGACTGCGACTGCCCTGCACCTTGTCTCTGATATCGGTATCAAAGCCATAGGTGAGGCCAACCGCACCGGCAACCGCCAGTGTCCAGAACAGATTACCGTCCCGTAGGGAAAAAGGGGTAGTAGCGAAGTCGGAACCTTCGCCAAGCAGGCGCGAACTGAAACCTTTCAACTCCCCGCCTACTGTTATCTCCTCCGCCATGACCGGACGTGCACACGTCATCGCGAGCATCAGCACCAGCACAACCCCGTAAGCCGTGCTTCGCACGAGGGATCGTTCTCCCGGGCGCGGCCGGCGTTCATGAGCTGCCATTACCACTCCTTGTTTTTCGGCACGTCCACAGAATCACGAGTCCCATGGCACCTGCAATCCCGACAATATCAGCAACCAGGTCGCCCCACTCGGCACTCCGGGTCGTCGTACAGACTCCCTGTAACACCTCAATCAAAACTCCCAGCAGCAGGGTGTAGGAGCCGGCCAAAATCACGGCCCGTCGTGCGGGCCGTAGTGCGAGATACGCCAGCACTGTCAGCAGCAGCATTGCTGCGGCGTGATTCGCCTTATCCCACCCCAGACCTTCGGCGACAGGGGGAGACGGCATCAAGGACAGACCCAAAACAGCGACCGTGAGGACTGCCAGCACCCCGCGCCAGAACAGATACAGCGACATGCTCCTGGCTATCCCTGCCTCGAAAACGGCAACTTCCTGAGTAGTGGCTGGAAGGAGTCGGCGAGGGATTGCTTCATTTCCCGAATGATGGCGGCGTCATCTTCAGGCAGCTTTGAAAAATATTCCTGGATGAACACCAGCAAAACTGAGCAGAAAAGCGCCGTCACCGTGGCAAGGATTACAATCATCGAACGCCTCGGCTTGCTTTTCTGAGTTGGTACCACCGCTTCGTCAAGCACCTGCAATGACGATGAATCGCGGGCCTCGTTCAGCTTGGCAAGCTCGAACTGCTTGGTCAACTGTTCGAACAGCGCTTCCTGGAGCTTGAACTCCCGCAGCTTGCGTACGTACTCGACACCGATGCCGGGAGCACTCCCCACCGACGGGATAACCCCGCCAGCGTCACCGGCCCCACTCATCGCATTCAACTGTGCCCGCAAGCGCGCTATGGTGGCCAGCATCCGCCTGACTTCCGGCGCCTCGTCGGTCATGGAATGGCGCAGGGCCGCCAACTGCACCTCACTGGTTACCAGTTCTGCTTTTACCCGGGCAACCCCTTCTATGGAAGCAGCCGCCTGGGCGTCGGCCTTGATGGTCTTGTATTGTTCCTGAAATGCCTTCATGTCGTCTTCGGCATTTTTCAAATCCTGCTTCACCACGACCAGCCGTTTCTCCAGAAAGCTCCGCTCCGTACTCGCCTTGGTGAGATTCAACTGGAGGCTCTTGCGTTGCAGCTCATCCACAAACGTGTTGGCCAGCATGGCCGCCTTGCGGGGGTCTTTATTGTCAGCAGTAACGGTAATGATGCCGTCCTTGCCGGCCTGGAACTTCACCATCCCCTGCAAAGCGCTGCGAAGCACGTCGCGGTTGTTCGTCTTCAGCTCTTTCTCCAGCTCCATGCGCTGGATAACGGCGTCGGCAACCGAGCGGCTTTTCAGTATGCCCATATAGAGCTCGGAGGACCCGCCAAGTCCTGCCGCCATTCCGCCAAGCCCGCCCAACTGCCCCAGCAACGCAGCGGCAGCGCCACTACCACCATCCTTCTGAGGGGGCAACAGCTTGGCAGTGGCGGTATATATGTTGGTCAGGGTCAACGCATACAGCACCGCAAGAACAGCAGTGCCACTGGTCAGCTTGATGATCAGCCCGCGGCGACGGACAAGCACCCGCAGCAGTTCAAGCAGGTTTATGTCCTGCTCATCCGAGGGATGGATATTCTGACGTAATTCCTCCATGTTACCCCCCCCTATTTCAGGCCGATCCAGATCGTGCCGGCAGCGACTGCGATGTTGGCCAGAATCTGGGTGATGTCCTTGATTTCACGCATCCAGGCGATCCGCTCGACCTTTTGCGGCACCACCACCGTGTCGCCCGGCATGAGCTGTGACGACATGAATCCGCCAAAGGCCCAGCTGCGGCTGTCGTCGCTCCACTGGATGCCGAAGGAGGACTGCTGGCGGCTGATGACGGTCCCGTCGGCCCGGATGATGTACATTTCCGATTCCTCGGCATCGCGGGTCGGGCCGCCCGCCTTGCGCAGGTAGTCGCCAACCCCCGCCGACTCCGGCAGGTAGACGAACGAGGTCTGGTTGTAGACCTGGCCCAGCACGTGCACGACGCTTGAACGCTGGGGAATGGTCACTTCATCCCCCCCCTCGAGTTCAAGATCGTAGCTGCTTTTCCGCAACGCATCCAGCTCGGCCAGTTGCAGAACAACCCGCCCCTCTGCGCGCAGGCGCCGCATATGGTCAAGGCTTTTCAGCAGACCGTCCAGCGCGGACCTGGTTGACTCGAGCTCCTCCTTGGAAGCGGCAACCGTGGCAAGCGCGGCCTGCTTCTGCATGATATCCTTTTCAGTGCGGGCAATGATTTCGTCCATCCGTTTCTGCTGCTGCTCCCGCACCGAGCGCCGGGTGAATTTTGCGCCGAACAGATAGGCCTTGTCGGTATAGCCGCCAGCTCTCGCAATCAGAGAACTCAGCTTTTCTCCGCGGGCAACCGTGTACACTCCCGGAAAGCGTACCTCGCCCTTCAGCAGCACAAACTTGTCAGCGGACTCCATCCAGTCGGCAACACTGCGCACGATCAGTACGTCGTCCGGCTGCAGGGGAAGATTATGACGCGGATCGCCGGCCAGAGCCTTGCCCAGGTTCAGCGCGATCCGCTTCGATTCCGCCTTGCTGCCGGCGATAACGATCCGCGACAGTTCGGCCTCATCAAGGAAGGCATTACGCTTGGGGCTGCCGCCGGTGGTCACGAGGTCCCTGACCGACATGCCGTCCCGGTACTCATACACCCCCGGGTTTACCACGGCACCATTGACGGCCACCTTCGGCTTTTCCTCCATCTCCCAACGTGAGAAGACCTTGACCGCGTCCTGTTCCTGCAACACGATGTTGTCCGCTTCCCGCCCTTCAAGCGCCCTGCGCAGACTGACGGTAATCAGCTCCCGCCGGTACTCCGGTGGAGAAATACGGGTAATCTCCACCGAGTCGAGGTACGACTCGGGCAGCAGCACCTGCGGTGACGGGAGCAGATCGACAAGCCGCATCCCCGGCCTGAACTGGTACTCCCCCGGTTGCACCACATTTCCCCGCAGACTCACCACCTGGCGTGTGGCGGCCTGCACCGGAAACACCTTCACCATATCCCGGTCCCGCACCTGAACCGACGCCAGCGTCTCATCGAGCTTGTCCGGCTCGGGGGCAAAGTCCTGCACTACCCGGGACCTGTTTTCAGCAAGTCGCTCCAACTGGATGCGCCCCGTATAGCCGCTGGCTGCCACGCCACCAGCCATTTTCAGCACATCCGGCAGCATTGTGGTGCCCTTCAGCTCATAAATTGCCGGCCGGCGCACTTCACCGGCCACCGCCACCACCGGGCCGATAACCGGCACAAAAATGGTGTCCCCGTTTTGCAGCCGCACATCCTTGCTGCGATCACCGGTCAACAGCATCTCGTAGAGATCAACCGAATTAAGGGTTTGAGCACCTCGAGTCACGCGGATATCCCGCAGTGAACCGTTACGGGTCGGCCCGCCGGCCGCTGCCAGCGCGTTGATAACCGTTGACAGCGAACTGACCGGGTAGCTGCCCGGCGCCTCTACTTCTCCCACCACGTAAACCTGGATGGTACGCAACCGCCCCATGGAAAGATTCATCTCGTAATTGCGAAAATATTTAGCGATCGCCGTGTTGATCGCTTCCTTTGCCTTTGAGAAGGCAAGCCCCCAGACCTTGACACTCCCGACCCGGGGAACCAGCACCTCGCCATTACGGTCCACCGTCAGTTCATACTGCGCGTTGACCGCCCCCCAAAGGGAGAGCTTCAGCACGTCCCCCGGACCAACACTGTAGTCATCGCTTGCCGGCAGCGCATCAAGGGCCTGGGACAACTGGGCGCTGTTACGAAAAAAATCGTACCCGAACTGCTTCAGTTCCCGGGAAAACTGCTCCGGCTCCGCTTTGTCGAGCAGCGTCAGCGGCTTGCGGGAAAACGATTTTTCTATCCGCGACCCCAGGCTGTCAAAGGGAAGCGGCGTGACCCGCACTTCCTCCGATTTGTAGAGGGCCTTCTCCTCGCGATCAACGGCCACAACCTGCAGATAGTAGGGCTGGTAGTTTTTCAGGCCGCGCAGAACAAACTCTTGTTGCCTGCCAATCTGCAGACTTTTTTCGAGTTTCTCCGACTCGATGCCGTACCGGATGACGAAACGCAGGGGCTGTTCATCAGTCCGCATCGGCAGGTTCAGCACCTTCCAGGAAAGCTTTGCCAACCCGTCCCCTGCCTCTGCATTCACCAGCACCTGCGGCTTCTTGAGGGCTGTTCTGGTGCGCGGCTCCAGTGCCCGCTGCTCCGGCGATACCGGGTGACCATCGGCGCCAACCATTTCATCGGCACCGTCCTGCAGCATTTTCTGCTGTGACTCCTGTTGCAACTTCATCAGCAAATCTTCATCGCTGCCCGGCAGTGGAACGAACTGCGGAGTACCATAGGACTGCGGAGTACCATAGGACTGCGGAGTGCCATAGGACTGCGGAGTGCCATAGGACTGCGGAGTGCCATAGGACTGCGGAGTGCTCCCCTGCCAGCCACGCAGGGTCGTGTCCGGTTCAGAAAAAGCGTTTGCCACGCCGATGGTCATGCTGAGCAGCACTACAACGCCCATAAGCTGTCGAATCATATTCCAAAACTCCTTATGTCGCACATTCGGTACGGTTAAGCACTGTACTTGAACGTCGCGAGAATATACAAGCTGTTCTGTCGGCTAGTAGCGATAACGCAGCTCGAAACGGGCCAGATGATTCGTTTGCCGGACACCGGCCACGAGATTCAGGTTGTTGATCCGCTCGATGCCGTAGCTGAGCTGCGCATCGATATCGCCATACACCGGTAGCGTCCAGTTGAGCCTGCCGGCATGTTTCATTTCCGTTGTTTGGCCGGGCATCCGCCCGAAACTGCCCCGGGTGGTATAGAAGTATTCCAGGGCCAGGTTATGACGCGCACCGAACCAGTGACTGTAGCGTACGAAGAAATCCTCGGTGGCTCCTCCCTGGGAGTGCCCCAGCGGCAGGCCGTGGTAGAGATAGCCCTGCGGCATCGTACCACTGGTGTAGAGAATATTGTTTCCCCGAAAATATTCGAAACGCAGATCGTTTTTACCGTCCTCCGTCAACATCGGCACGTAAAAGCCCGCGAGGTAACTCTCGACAATGGGCCAGAAACTGGCCGTATCCTCACCGGAAAACTCAACGAAAAATTCGGTATTACGTAGCCAGGGGGCGCGATAGCGCACTTCAAAGCCGGCCATGCCGTTGGAGTTGTCGGCGCTGGTACCGCCGAAAATGCCATTTATATACTGCCTCAAGCTGTTGTCCAGTCCTTTGCCGCCGGCCTGCTTGCCCAGGTTGAAGCCGATCTCGAGGTTTTTTGTCGGTTTGCTGATCAGCTTGACCGCGTAGTACCATGGCTCACGCTCCTGGCCACCGGTAACAGTATGGTCGAGTTGTGAAAGCAGTACGGCGTACTTCATATCGCCCAGCCAGGACAGCCAGCCCACCCTGAACGGTTCAGGGCTGGAAAGCTTGACCATGTTCAGATTGCGGGCATTGTCCGACAACGTGATCGCACCACGGTATCCGAGGCCGAACCAGGAGGAATCCCGCCCGACTTCAAGCTCCCAGGCTCCCCCCCCAACCTTCAGGTAGCCACGGTTCAGGGTGAGCAGCGCACGGTCAGTATCCCTGTTGAAGGTAACTTGGGGCTCTGCGAGCACCGTGGCATAGCGCCCCACGTACCCTTCGGCGGCGGTACGCAGTTCTCCGGTATGGCCGGGCCGGTACACGGCACCCTCGGCATGTTCCAGTAATGGCGTTCCTTCGCTGCCGTGGTGCTGGGCGGGAGTGGGGTACGGATTGGGTGGCCGCAGTCCGCGACCGATGCCGAACACTCCATCGTTCCCCGGATCATGCACTTGGCGTTCATAATTTCGCGGGACGCCGTCCAGATAGACATAGCGCAGGCGACTGGACAGCACGGGATTAAAGTCAAGCAACCGGGGTTCCGTATCGTTTCCATACAGGGCCGCCTCACGGGGAATCAGCTCCCGTATCCTCTTGACCATTTCGCCGGCCAGCCGGGGCGACGCCTCCTTCTTTTCGAGCAAACGCTGTTCAGCCTCCAGCAACTGACGTGCGACCTCTGCCCGTGAAAATGGCTTCATCCCTTTTACATCCGAGGTAATCAGCCCCATGCCGGACAGCTTTTCCAGATAAAGGTAGATCGGGCTGTCCAACGGGACATTGGAGGAAGAAAGCGGTGCGGCCGATACGCCGGAGGCACCAGCCACAAGCAACATGCAGGAAAGCAACAGGTATCGTGTGAGCATCAAAACCTCATGGCCACGACATCGGAAGGCTGCTGGTGGTGACCTTCAGATGGCATCACATCCGGACGCAGGCGTTTGAATGAAAAGGGGGGCTCGCCTTCAAAATGATATTGTGGCCGAAACTCCTGCACCGTTGCCTTCAACTCGTCCAGCAGCGCACCGGTATCAGCCAGAGCAGCCTGCCCCAGCAATGCTGCTATTCTCGCACGCACGGCCTCACTATCCTGCCGCACCGCGGCCAGCACCCGAATTTTCTCATGGGCGGTGGGCAGGATCCCCTCCCCTTCGATGAGCAATTCTTCGAACAACTTTTCTCCGGGGCGCAGGCCGCTGAAAACGATCTCGATATCTTCGTACGGAGTTAGCCCGGAGAGCCGGATCAGCTCTTCAGCCAGATCGAGAATCCGTACCGGCTCACCCATATCCAGCACGAAAATATCACCACCATTTCCCAGACACCCTGCCTGGAGAACCAGCTGGCAGGCCTCGGGAATGGTCATGAAATAACGGATAACCCGTGGATCGGTCACCGTTACCGGTCCGCCTTTTTGAATCTGCTCCTTGAAAAGCGGAATCACGCTGCCGTTGCTGCCCAACACGTTCCCAAACCGCACCGTAGTGAAACCGGTACACGACTGTTGCGCCAAGGCCTGCACATAGAGCTCTGCCGCCCGCTTGCTGGCACCCATGACATTGGTGGGATTGACAGCCTTGTCAGTCGATATCATCACAAACTTTTCAACACCGCAGGCGTGCGAAACATCAGCGAGCAGTGCGGTACCTCCCACATTGTTGCTGACTGCTTCCATGGGGTTGTATTCCATCATCGGGACGTGCTTGTATGCCGCGGCATGAAACACCACTTGGGGCAAAAAGCTGTCAAAAAGTGTCGCTATCCGCTCCCGGTGACGGATATCGGCGATAATCGGGATAATACGCAGATCGGGATACAGGGCCGTCAGCTCTTTTTCAATGTGATAGAGCGGCGTTTCAGCATTGTCCAGCAGCACCAGCTTGGCCGGGGCATAGTGACAGACCTGCCGACAGATTTCACTGCCGATGCTGCCGGCTGCACCGGTCACCAGCACCCGCTTGCCGGTGAGATAGCGACGGATACCCTCCTGATCCAACTGCACCGGTTCCCGTCCCAGCAAATCTTCGATCTCGACATCTTTAATCTGGGAGATCGACACTCGTCCGTCGATAATATCACTGATACCGGGCAGCGTCTTGAAATGCACGCCGGACTCCTTGCAGCATGCAATCATCTGACGAATAAACTTTTTGGGAGCAGAGGGGACGGCGATAATAACTTCTTCAATCAGATATTTTTTAATCAAAGCGGGAAGCTGCCGGGTATGACCGAGAACGCGAACTCCGGCCAGCTTGAGCCCGTTCTTTTCCGCATCGTCATCGACAAAACCGACCACCGCAAATCCTGAGTCTGGTTGTTTGTGTATTTCCTTCAGCAGAAGATTGCCAGCATCACCGGCTCCCACAATCAGTGTTCGCCTGCCGGTTCGGCTGGCACCAATGAGACATCGCTCCCGCACCACCCGCCATATCAACCTGCTGGCGGATACGAACAGAAACAACAGCACACCATCGAGGATAAAAATAGAGCGGTGATAGGGAGCAAACTTCCATAAATAGAGAATGGTAAAGGTTGAGATTGCTGAAGAGATTACAACGGTCTTGGCGATTTCAAGGGCATCCTGCAGGGAGGCATAACGCCACATGGTGCGATAGGTACCGAAGGAGGCAAAAATAATCGGCTTCACCACCAGCACCACCCCGAGCCCCAACTTGACCAGCGGCATCTCTTCGGAGGGAAGGGCAAGATCAAAACGCAGGAGAAAGGCCAGGAGAAAGGCGGCGGCGATCAGAGCGATATCAACCAGCAGCACCGGCAAGCGGCGGTATGTAAGGAGAAGCCCGGTCAGAGACATTCAACAGCACCCAATCCCAGCAGTTCAAGCCTACTTCAAAGCCAGCTTCACTGCCTCAACAATCTCCGAGGCTTTCGGATAATACGCCTGCTCGAGAGTTCTGCTTGCCGGGGCCGGAACGTCCGGCAAGGTAACCCGAACAATGTTGGACTTGAGAGAAGACACCAAGTTTTCAGCAATCAGCGCAGCTATCTCTGCAGCAGCCCCAAACGCTTTCCACCCCCCATCCGCAATAACAGCCCTGCCGGTCTTTTTAACGGAATTCAGAATGAGCTCTGAATCAAGCGGCTTAATGGTCCGCGGATCAACCACTTCTACGTCAATCCCCTCACTGGCAAGAATAGAAGCCGCCTCCAGAGCCTCTTTAACCATATATGAAATTGAAACAATGGTAACATCTTTGCCTTTACGGCGGACAACCCCCTGGCCAATTGGGACTGAATACAACTCCTCCGGTACATGTTCCTGTGTGCCATACAGCCAACGATCGTCAATAAAGACCACAGGATTATTGTCCTGTATCGCTGCAACCATAAGCCCCTTGGCATCGTATGCTGTGGCCGGCATTACCACCTTCAATCCCGGCACATGGGCGAACATGGCATGCAGCGTCTGGGAATGCTGGGCCCCCTGCTCGCCACCACGATTCACGACCCCCCAGATCACCACCGGAACCGGGAGCTTTCCGCCATTCATGTAATACCAGTTGGCCGCTTCATTAATAATAGGGTCAAAGGCATACAACATGAAGTCCATGCGCGGATGCACCACCACCGGTCGCATCCCAGCAAGTGCCGCGCCGACGGCGGCACCGGTCATCGCATTTTCCGAAACGGGTGTATCAATTACTCGCGCCTCGCCAAAACGGGCTATAAGGCCTTGCGCTGTGTTACCTACGTACCAAGGACTTTTCACCCCCTGGCCGATCAGCATTACGGAACTATCGAGCTCCATGGTCTGGTGGAATGCCTCGTTGATAGCCAGGCTGTAGGAAAGCAATCTAGTCGGCATAGACATAGCGAGCAACCTCCATCGGATCAGGAAACGCACTGGCACGCGCAGCATCAAAAGCTTCCGCGACCTCACGCTCAACGCTCTTTTTGAGCTTCTCAAGCTCTTGTACCGAAGTCGACATTTCATTCCGTAAATATTTTTCAAGCTTCTTAATCGGATCTTTTTTCATCCAGCGCGCCAGTTCCGCTGGCGGACGAATGTCAGTGTGAGTACCCTGCACATTGTCATCCGGCCCCACATGGCCGCGCTGACGATAGGTCATGCATTCGAGCAGCACAGGGCCTTCGCCGTTCCGACACAGCTCCACGGCATGCTGCGCCTTTTCGTACACCTTGATCACGTCATTGCCATCCACACGGTAACACTTTTCACCAAACGGCTTTCCCAGCTGGTAAATTTGACGATTTACCCGAATTTCATCAATCGGTAAATGCGTCGAATAGAGATTATTTTCACAGACAAAGATGATCGGGAGCTTTTTCAAAGCCGCAAAATTAAGGGACTCACACAAAACTCCCTCGCCGGTTGCACCGTCACCGAAAAAACTCACCGCTACCCGTCCATCGTCACGGATCGAAGCGGCCAAGGCGGCGCCCAAGGCAAGGGATATTGTCCCGGCAACGATTGGAGCAGAACCAAGCATTCCGACATCAGGGTCAATCAGGTGCATTGACCCTCCGCGCCCGCGAGAACAGCCGGTTTCACGACAATATACCTCGGCAACCATTGCTTTCAGGTCGCCTCCCTTAGCAAGATAATGCCCATGGGAGCGGTGGTTACCAAAGACATAATCCTCTTTTTGCAATGCCGAACAGACTCCTGTGGCAATTGCTTCTTCGCCGGAACAGAGATGTACCGGACACTTGATGGTACCATCAAGAATGGGTGCGACAAACCCTTCTTCGGCAAGACGGATACGGAGCATCGTCCTGTAAAACTCCTTCAACATTTCAAGCGAATAACCCATAAGTCCTCCTAGCTGTATCAACAATTGCATTAATTATACTAATGTCATCCGCACTAAGCTGCCACCCAGAAGCACGTACGTTCTCCTCTATCTGCGAGTCTGTTTTCGCTCCAAATAATGGCAGGGTAAATTCAGCTACGTCAAGCACCCATCGTAGTGCAAGCTGGTTGAGAGTTATGCCACGCTCAATAGCGAATTGAGCAAGGCTCGAAACACATTCAAGATTTTCTTTAAAACGGCTGCCTATGAAGTCCGGCATCCTGCTGCGATGATCATCAGGACCAAAAACCGTATTCTTGTCGAACTTGCCTGTTAACAACCCATCTGCGAGAACTCCCCAGGCAACCAGCTTCACTTTATGCTTAGAACATATTTTCTCATAACGCTCAAGGAGGTGCCTTTCAAAAAGATTAAATCGCAGCTGTATTACCTTTATCGGCGCGACATCTAAAGCCTCAAGCAGTTGTTCAGGCGAGAAGTTTGCAACGCCAATGGATACAATCTTTCCTGCTTCACGAAAGCGCTCAAGAGCCGCCACGCTATCCTGAATGCTCGTTACGTTGTCTGGCTTATGAATGTAATACAGAGGAATAACATCAAGTTGAAGCCTTCTCAAACTGTTTTCCAGAGATTGCTGGAGCGAGACTGGAGATATATCAGTCCACACTCTGCCGGAATCATCCCACTTGACGCCCCCTTTAGTTGCGATAACCACTTCGTGGCGTTTTCTTCCTAGAACACTTGCAAGCAACGCTTCCGACTTCCCTAAACCATATGCATCCGCAGTATCAAAGAATGTAATTCCTTTTTCCAAGGCGCAGTTCAGCGCGCGAATAGAGTCTTCATCACGTACCACTCCCCATCCATGCCCACCGATTGCCCAACATCCCAGACCAAGACGTGTAACTGGTTGGTAGCCATCAACTAATGGCATCGCTTCCAGCGTCTTCATCGGACAAAAACCCTCTTCACTACCCGTAAAAATGTTGACCACAGGAGCATGAAGTCTGATCTCAGGGACCACTCCTTCACGTATCTGACCCTTAAGGCATTCTTGCGGGGTAAAATATGCTCACGGAAGTACCTGTCCGGGTCCACAGTGCCAACCCGATCATCCAGATCAGCAAACTCAATCGAGGCGTAGTCAGTAATTCCTGGGCGCATACTAAGAATAAGACGTTCCTCACCTGCGTATAAACGCGTATATTCGAGCACCTCAGGCCGCGGACCGACCAAGCTCATATCGCCCAGCAACACGTTAAAAAACTGGGGGAGTTCATCAAGCTTGGTCTTTCGAAGCAAAGCGCCAACAGGTGTAACGCGTGGGTCGTTTGTACCTGTGGTCGGCCCACCCAGCTGCTCGGCATTGATTACCATGGTGCGGAATTTGAGTATCCTGAACTCCTTACCATGGAGACCGGATCTAACTCCACGGTACAGGATAGGGCCAGGACTTGATAGCTTGATTGCAATCGCAGCTCCAAGTAACACCGGCCATATTGTCGTCAAGACAGCTGCTGATACCACCACGTCAATGACGCGCTTAAATAGCAAAGCCCCTAAAGGATGCTCCACAAAAACAGCTTCACTTGCTATGCCCTGTCTTGGTGCACTCATCGTGTGACAGGCCGTCGATACTCGACCACTGCAACCCATGCCATGTCACGAATGAATGGCATTGACAATAACATGCGATCCACAAGATTAAGCATACCCAGCAGAACGCTGAAAAAGAAGGTCTTGCGGAGTGGCACAGCTGCAAGTGCTGCTAGATGAAAGGTACGGACGTTTAAAGATGAGAAAAACTTTTTACCACTATATATTTCAGGAATCCCAAGAATATGCTCGACCTCCCATTGGGTCCTTAAGTGTGGAGTTCGCTTCCGGTACCAATGTATCAGCGGATTATGGCGTAACGCCTCGGTACAGACCAGCTTTCCTTCGGGCCTAAGTATCCGGGCCAGCTCCGCAAAGGCCGCCGACAAATCAAGATGATGTAATGCCCCATACTCGTGAATGATGTCAAAAGTACCATCAGCAAATTCAGTACGTTCAGCATCCATTACCTTAAACTCACAGATATCATCAACCCCTTGGAGCTTCGCCAGCTCCTGAGCGTTTTTAATAGCAACTTCACTTATGTCAATACCAACCACTTTCCTTGCACCGCGCCTAGCCATTTCCAGAGCCACCTCACCGTTGCCACAACAGTAGTCCAAGGCGACAGCTCCTTGAATGTTTTCATAAAGCAACGCATCTCGATAAGCAAAACTCGACTTGGTGATACTATAAAATTTCATGTTACTAAAGTGCTGGTCATACTCTTCGCTACCCTCAACAAATGTCTCCTCAAGCTGATCTACAGCTGTATCGGTTTGATACTCGTACCCCTTGACTATCGATCGACGCCGATCAGAATGCTCTATTTCCTTCAGCTTTCTTTCCTCTAACTGCATTTAGATTTCTCCTTATCCTGGACGGCTTGCCATAACAACGACTCCATACGTCCCGAAAGCACACGCATATCAAACTCCTTGATGTAATTACTCCCACGTTGTCCCATCAAAGAGCGCTCCTCCGGTGAGAGTGCCGCAAGCCTCATGAGGACATCTGCCATCACCTCAGGCTGTTCCGGCGGTATGCTGTAGCCGGCACCTGCTTCGGCAACAGGATCGTTAGGAGCCTTTCCAGAAAAGACAACCGGACGTCCAGAGGCAAAGTAGTCAAACATCTTATTAAGATTAAGGCCGAAGCGATAGATCGGGGAATCGAGAACCGCAGCGATCAAAATGTCAGACTCCATCTGTACCTTCGGTATATCTGCTTTGGGGATCGGTGCGCGAAACTCGACATTTGCAAGCCTCGATTCCTCGGCCAACCTCAGACATTCATGCTTCTTCGGCCCACTACCAATGATGACAAAGTATATATCGTCGACTCCCCGCTCCTGTAGAATCTTTGCGGCCTTCACGATGGTGATTACATCATGTGCGTTGCCAAAGCCGCCGATGTACATTGCCACCAACGGACGTCTTTTGCCTCCGTCGTAGTCAGCATAGCTGGAAAAACGCTCAAAGCTTACCCCGTTTGGAATCCACTCAACCTTGTCCGGATCGCCGCCACTTTCAGCAACGTGATCGAAGACAAACGGCATTGTAGCTGAAATCCGGTTGGCCTTCCGGTAAAGCAATTTTTCGAGCAAACGGAAAGCAAAATACACGGGATGCTTGTTTGATAACCCACCGTCATCGACGAGTGCAATAGGCCAGACGTCCCGCACCTCGAAAACAAAGGCAGCCTTCTTCTGATGGGCAATGTGCAAAGCGGCCCAACCTGTACCGAGGGGGACGCTAGGCCCCACTACCACGTCCGGCTGGTCGGGCAGAATCTTTGCCACCTGTAGTGATCTCCAGACATTAGATAACATGTTCGCACCGCGCTTTACCCCGTTGCCATCGTAGTGTATAGTGCGTAACCATACCACTCGGATACCGTCAAAATACTCGATACGCCATTTTTCACCAGGCCCAAGCAACTCCTTGTGGGTCCAATGACAGAAGCTGTTAGTGAACATGGTCACTTGATGACCGCGTTTGAGCAGTTCAAGAGAAAATTCGTAGGTACGCGCGGACTGCCCTTTCGGCTGATCATGCGCAGATAAATACCAAATATTCATGATTGGATTATGAACCTTTAAATTAATTAACCGCAAATTCGAATTTTACAAAAGCCTATTAATTAATCCTTATTTGTACTTTTTTATCGCTCAGGATTCCGAACACTCCATCACCTATTTCAAAATGACTTATCTCACCTATGTTGAAATCGTGTAGTTTTGTTTCAGCAATATTCTTACCATTATCGAACACACTGACACTCTCTGATGACAAAACTATTTTAAAGTTCAATTTATCACTTATATATGTCGTCAAACAATTAGAATCAGTTTTATAATGAACAAGACCATATTCATTTATCTGTTTTTTTGTTAAGAACCACGGGTCTGAAACATTTTTATCCCATCTTCCGTAATTTCCAGACACAAGAAAAAGTGAATTCTGATGATTTGCCATTGAAGTTACTCGCTGACCTAAAAATGCTGATGAATTAAGCCCCTTAAACAAAAGCATCGAAAGTCGGTATGGAATTAATCCATCTATTAAAATTTTTGGATGGGAAAAAAGCCTATGTGTAATTTCCCAGTTTTGACTTTCCAGTGACTTCTTCCACACCTCCCCACGTGGCCAAAAGCCTGCATATAAGTCTCCACAAAAAAGCGAAACAGATTGAAGCTCAAGATTATTATGCTTATTTTTACTGTATGGACTCAAGGGTGTCGGCACCAACGTTCCATTACCGAGCCTCCAGAATCTACCAGTTGGATATTCTCCCAACAAGGTACCTTCATGTGTTTTTATTGAAGAATAAATCTGCCATCCCCTACTCTCAATAAAATTAGTAGCATTTTTATTACACTTGTATCCACCTTCAAACATTTCACCCCTGCACCATCCGTTTTTACTATGAAACAAGACATCACCCTTATTGGTAATTGCGACGGTGTTGCTTTCATTACCACCGAACGCAAATACAACAGACTCTGGTGAAATATTAATTTTATCACACAGGACCGGGTTTGATATTTTACATGCGCTAACTACTGTCTCATTTGCGCCAATCCCTTCCTTTGCGTACTTGTAGCCTAGATTCTTAAAAGCCTCATCGTAAACACGAACTGGCTCTCTATCGATGATGAATTCACCCTGATCTGTTTTCACTATTTGATAATAACTACTATTAACCTCATCTAGCAAAAATATTCTGTTGGTGCTTTTTACGATATACGCGCTATGGACGCCTTCTATCACTCTAGATAAAGCAACGAAAGGAGCATCCATATTTGGAGTACGCACAAACAAATGGATTTCACCCAATACATTTGCAGACAATGTATTCCATGTGAGTGGGAAACCTGCCGAAAATAGCAGTTTATTTGACTTCGAATATGCCGATATTAAAGTTCCACTTATTGTAGACTCTGATAGCTTTATAGGTGAGAATACATTTATTACTATTTGTCTATCTGTTATATTACTTCTAGACAAGACAACACGCTCAGAGCCATCAGCTGCATCTAAATTTACACAGTTTAATATCAATATTGAAACAACAGAAAGCAAAAAAAGTCTGAACTGGCTATATATTATAACATGCCTCTTTCTTAGCCGACACAGCTAGGCCTAATTTATTAATATAGACATGGAATAGAATTTACTACAGAAATGACTTCTTTGAAGTCTAAACCAACGGCGTCTAGATACCATTTGATATTTGGATATCTGGGAGTATTTTCTTCACTAACCAACTCAAGAGCCTCTTCGCGAGTCAAATCTCCCTCGCGGATCTGATTGCTTCTAAAAGTATCGTGTTCAGTAAAACCAGCGACTGTATAGTATATATAATTATAGAAAGCCGCTGTTCCATCACCAATACGCCAGGTTGTCCTGGTATCAGGCGCCCTCTCCCAATCATATTTGTCGAGCGTATCCTCAATTAGCTTCTCATCCCAGCGCCAATAATCAAATATGTGATAATAATCTGATTTTTCTGTGAAACTGCGATAGTATTCTCCTGAGAGCGTATCCCAGAGTGAAGCATTGAAATAACCGGGACTTTCCAACATCGCCTTAAAGCGCAAGTACTGGTATCGTAGTTGCTTCATCGCACCATGACTGTAGACGCGCTTTTCTTCAAAATCGGGTGGAATACCTAAAAAACCAGCCTTAAAATGCGTTACTTCAAGCGGATTGACTCCCCACAAGTTCAAGCTGATTCCGGTCTGCTGCTTTATTGTTTCGATATGCCTAAAGAAGTGCTTATCTCCAGCCGTAAGGATGCTTATCATCCCCAGATGTGGTGACTTAAGCCATGCACAAAGATTTTTCCTGATATACTCGCGCTTCTTGGTAATGTCATCTGCAACAATAATATTCTCGACTCCAAGCTCTGCGCACATTCGACTAATATTACGGCGGCCCAGATCGGTTACCATACCCCAATCATATGTATAGGTAACAGGCTTCATCTTCAGCTCTTTTACTATCAAATGCAGACCATAACAGCTATCCCTGCCTCCAGAGAAAGGAACAATACAATCAGTACCTATCTTTCTACGATATGGCTCAACAAGCGCAAAAAGCTCTTCTTTTGGCCTAGGCCTGTTTCGCAATTTATAATTTCTGCAATAATTACAAACCCCTTCATGATCGAAACTGATAAATGGCATTGTTGCAGGCAAGATACATCTAGTGCAGCGACGCAAATCGTGCTTACGGTATTGAAGCAGTTTCTCGTTAGACACTGAAATAGACAATGGGGGTATTAAGTTAGTAGTTCTTCCACCTTTATTATAAATAATTATTGGTTGTTTCGATTGCGGTATTTTAACAAAAATAGCATCCATAACCTGCTTTACGCCAGAACAACCAATTTGAGTCAATGGATAACTTTCAGAGGCAAAAATTGTACTTTGGTCTTTAGTTCCTACATACAGACTACCATTATTTGAAAAGAGACATAACGTTCCTTTGTTAGGTAATACTAGCGCACATGCAACAACACCTTGGCACAATTCTAGTATTCTTGAGGGCAGCTTATCAACATCTCCGCCTGCGTCGATGTGCGCAGATGCGACCGCGGCAATTACTTCCGTATCTATTTGTAATTCTCTAGATTTGTTGATTTCTGACCAGATATCTTCATGGTTAACAATAATACCGTTATGCAAAACACATATATTATCTCGTATAACAGGCTGATTATCCGACAATCCATTTGTTATTAGTCGACTATGGCCCATAACAATATTGCTGGAATAAGGCCTAACTTCCCTCAACAGACTTGTTACTGGAAAGTCAGCACGATAGGCGTGGTAGCTTTTACCATCATACAAGAATAAGCCACTAGAATCTTTGCCTCTTTGCTGAGAATGAGTTGCAAGTACTTTAAAGTCATTGCGATTTATAGGTACTTGTGAAATTACACCAAAAATCCCGCACATACATTTGCTCCATATCTCGGCCTATGCCATCAACAGACTATGTTGTTTGATACTTTACATCCGTTGATCAAGGTTCTTACCAGTTTCAATATGTTGCAACTGCGGAATAAGCTCTGACAACCACCTAACAATGTCCTGCTTTCCGACAGCAGAGTCAGGCTTCATAAGCATTGCTTCCACCCTATTTAGAAAAATGGTACAGGCACCTTTGGGGGCCGCAAGATAATCTACTGCAAGCAAGTTGGTCATCCCCACTTCCACTGAAGTTTCACCGTCACCGACAAATTCTTCGTACGGTTTTTCACCTGAAGTATCCAACGGGGTCACCAGTAGTGGGTATTGCCCCTTATTCAAGAGAGCAGAAAGGTTTAACCGCGCTTCCTCTTCATCTAAGCACACCTGCGGCTCCACACCATACTGCCTGAGTACTGCTTTAGCAACAAGTTCCAAATCCAACAAATCAGTACTAGGGTCAAAACGTGGGATAAGAATAGATTTAGCGGGAGCTCGCACTGAGGCCAAAAGACAAATTTGACCAGCCTCCTTAAGTGATATGAAGTAACGCTTTGTGTTCTTAGGAACTGCAAGTGGCTGATGCTTTTGTAGACGCTTGATAAAACTGTCAAGGAGGCTGCCGTCCGAGAAGGCTACATTGGCAAAGCGAGCCGAGGTTACGGTGAGTGATGAGCTGGGTGACACCTCGCCGGAAAAGAGCACATGTTCCAAGCTCCGCTTGCTGGCTCCCATCAAGTTCACAGGATTAGCAGCCTTATCAGTGGAAACGCAGAAGTAACGTGCGCCTGAATGTGTCTCGAAAAGCCAACGTAAAAAGCGGGCCTGTTTGACGACATTTGTGTCCAACATCTGCAAAAGCGAAAAGACGTCCTTTTCGGACCTAACGTGTTTAATGGCGGCAAAGTTCATAATAACATCATATTGTTCTGTGTTTCTTAGAAAAGCTTCCATAATAGGAGACCCAAAATCGAGCGGGAGGGTACGAAAATCGGGGATGCTCATCAACTTCTCACCACTTCGCAAGTCACGAACCAACTCAGCAAGATTGTTCTCGTTCTGGTCTACTACATGTAGTGTAGCGGGAGAAAAAGGAAGTAGCTCTCGAATAGTTGCCGAACCGATACTTCCCGCTCCACCGATTACAAGAATACGTTTACCTGTTATATTTGTAGCAATTACATCTCTATGAGCTTCAAAATCGCTCGAAAACTGCGCCTTCTCCCTTCCAGTGACTAACGACGATAATCGGTCGATTGAAAGGCTTTCTTTAAGACAGTCTACTTGCATGTATATTCTCCATTTCAGCCAACAACAAAGCTATATTTTTACGGCTGTCAGCTAATTTTTCTATCGATTGGCGGTTAATCATCGCAGCACGTTTTCGAGTGTTAGCGTCCCTAATCGCCACACTTAGAGCTTCTGCAAGCATCTCTGGCTTATCGAGTGACACCAAAGAACCATTTTTCAGATCAGCGTTGATCCACTCACGGTTCTGTGGAATATCCGATAAAACTGGATAAAGTCCGCAGCTAAGTGCTTCAAGCAAAGAGATCGAAGTTCCATCTGATCGAGATACTGACACATAGACATGCGAATTTTCGAGAATGTTTACCAAAGTATCATCATCAACGCCGCCCAAAAAATGAATCTTTTCTCGAATTCTCTCAGGCAACATGCTGTCTGCCAAGGCAATTACCTGGCCAAGCTGTGGCCCATTCGACACAAATACAACCTCAAAGTCTGGAAGCTCCTTGGGCATTAAGGCCAAAGCATGAACGATATACTCATTGTTGTAAACTGGCAAGAATCCACGTGAGCAAACCACGCGAATAGTCCCTAGTGTCTGTGGGCTCTGATTCCACTTGAGGATATCCAAACCCAAGAGAAGTGGCTTTACTTTTACCTTATCTGACAGCTTCTGCGCTTTTTCAGCAAGGTATCGACCATTCGCAAAGACACAACTCGCACTGTTTAGGGAAAGCCTTGCTAACCTCTTCCTCAACCCAGACGCTAGAAGTACATCGCTACCGACAACGAAGACGCAATACGGACGGAAAAGAGAAAGGTATGCCAGGGCCGCAAACCCCCCGCCATACAACGTTAATACTATGTCTGGGGTCACTGAGCGTAAAATACTCCTGAAAGCAGGCACGGCAGCTATGTACTTGATGCTCGAACTCCCAACAACGTTAATCAGGTGCAGCCCCGATATCTGTTGTCTAAATGTTCGAATCGACTCTTTTTGAAATTCGTCGCTAACACTGAGATATTCGCCTTCAGCCGACTCTTTAGGTAAAAAATCGACCACGTGAACAGTCTGGCCAAGTGCAATCAATTGCAGCACAGCTGCCCTAGACCAAGGGCTGGAAATTGCCATCAAAACTACAATTCGCAATTTTCAACCTCTTTAATAACATAGTTCCAAGCAGAAGCAAGAGCAGACTCTATACTTACATTGGGGTTAAAGTTAAAAGCCAGACGCGCTTTTTCACAACTTCCGTAAAATATGGGAGGATCTGTTGATCTGTAAAGTCCAGGATCTATTTCGAAAGCTATCTGCCGTGTTGAAATGTTCACAAGCTTGTCAATTAAGGACTGAATTGTGTAAGGCTGTCCAGAACAAATATTAAATATTTTTCCCCAGAAATTTCCTTTGATCATTCGGACATAAGCATCTACAACATCTTCCACCGCGATGAAATCACGAGCACTCGCAACATTTCCAATTTTAACAACAGGAGCAACTTGGCTTGTAAGCGCCAGTTTGATTCTATTTAAAATCGCACCGAGTACTAAATTTGATGAAATTCCTGGGCCTATAATATTAAATGGTCTAGCAATTACTATCTTTTTGTTGTGTCGGCTCGCAAGGTCGAGCCCCGCCATTGTTACAGCGTATTTACTGATCCCATATGCGCCCACCGGTTTGCAGACAAGTTCTTCAGTTACAGGCAGTAAATCTGAAGTTACAGATCCATATTCAGCTGCAGAGCCAACTAACAGCAGGCTAGCCTCAGGAGCGAAACGACAATACGCATCTAATAGATTGATCGTTCCTGAAACATTTACACGATAAATATCAGCGTCATTGGCATTCCCAACCAATCCTGCTAAGTGAAAAATCCAGTCAGGACGAAATTGTCGAATCAATTCTTTAACTTGTTCGGGGTCAGTTATATCCACCTGACAATAACTGTCGAGTGACATATTGTCAGGCTTTGCCTTGCCAATATCTGTGCCATAGATAAAAACTGATTCTGTCCTGCGCAGCCTTGATACTAAATGGCGGGCGCAAAAACCAGCGGCACCGGTTATTATTACCTTTTGCATTATGCGCCTTTACTCTGCGGCATGAACCGCTCTGGCGCTTTATCAAAATCCTCACTTGCCTGCTGGTAATCATCGAAACGACCAATATCTTGCCAGTAACAATCAGTTTTATAGCAGACAACAGATCTACCGGCATCCTTCATTGCAGACATGAGTTGTGGCATATCAAATTTTTGACCAGCAGGTATATATTCCAGACAACGGCGTGTGAGGACATTTATACCCATGCTTACGTAATAAGGCATTGAAGGCTTCTCTATATAGCTCTTCAACAAATTATCTTCTGTTGATTCCACTACACCATAATCGATATTTACGTCTCGACGACTAAGAGCAATAGTTCCCCAAGCATTTTTTTCCATATGTACTGAAAAAAGATCCCCAAAATCAAGTGTGGTTAGAATATCACCGTTCATTACAATAAAATCATCTTCCAAATCTTGTATCAAAGCCAATGATCCAGCTGTTCCAAGCGGTGACTTTTCTATGCAGTACTCTATTTTAACGTTCTCAGGTGCCCAAGAATCTAAGAAAGCGGTAAAAAACGGCGCCATGTGCCCTAAAGTAAGGACAATACGCTTCACACCAGCAGCAGACAACTGCTGCACAACTACTTCTAAAATAGGCACATTACCCAATGGCAGTAGCGGCTTAGGAATAGTTACCGTGAACGGCTTAAGCCTTGTTCCTAAGCCACCCGCTAGAATTATTGCCATCATAAAATTCACCCTTTCAAAACTGGAATATTTTGAATCAAGTTTATGGAGGACTATTTCAATTCTGCATTATTTGTAATACGTCTCATAATTAATGGTAATCTATTAGCAAAAAGCCAAGTAGGTAGCCAGACTAATACTGACATAACCACCAATGCTTTGATTAGCCCCCCCATCGACTCCCTAATACTATACAGTGCAAATGGAGTTAACGAAAAACAAATAATTTTCAGCAAGATTTTTGAAGTTTCAGTCATTCTTGAATGTCCAGTTTCTACAAACCGAGCCAATAAAGAAACTATACCAGAGAACAATCCTATACCAATCCATCCAAACAACAGAAAACCATCGCAGATCAAAGGCCACCCAAAGCCGAGACCTTTAGCATATCCCGAGCCAATCATTTTTTCTGCATATATCTCTGGCAACAACATCCCGCGATCAACCAAAGAACTTGGAATCATTATCTTTATGGTATCCCAAATAGGAGCTATTGTGAAATCAGGCTGAGTGTTTAAGACATAGTATGTCATGGCAGATGGTCCAGGAATATCGTTTCCCCAAGGATTAGATACTACTTCACCGATCTCTTCCCAGTAAGTAGCTATATACAGAGGCAGTTCCGAAATATTCTGCACGCCTCGCAAAAAACTCATGGATGAAAGTATAAGCGCAGTGAATCCAATAGGCACTAACATTCGAATGATGCTTTTCTTTTCAAACACAACTACTCCACTAAAAACCAACAATACCCAGAAGACAGGGAATTTTGATTTCATACCAACAGCATGCAACGTCATCATTAAAAGCACTGAAACAGCCCACTTAGGCCGATCAGTCAATAGAAAAACTACGATCAACTGTGCCGCACCATAAATACCAAGATTCATTAAGAAGGCTTGAGCAGGGTTGTTTAGCGCCAGTGCGCTCCGCTCAAAGTAGGTAATCTTGTAAAGACCCATTAACTGACCATTGTATTTTAAACCAATCCACATAACGCCAGCGACGCCTAGTAACAACAAAAACATACCAACAACAGTGGCAGCTCTATAGATGTGCTTACTATTACTGCTAATAGATTTTTCAATATTTTTTTTCTTACCAAGACAGGCTACAATTAGAATTCCTAACTGAAAAACACAGGCCGCTAGCATAGACCTTACTAGCCCTAACTCATTAATTTCCAAACCTGCGTCGTTAACATACAATTCAAATGCCCAAACAACTTGAGGCTCATAAAAGCACAGAGCTGGAGTCAATGCATTATATAAGACATTTCCAAATGACAGCATAGAACACAAGGTGATACGCCGCATCCGCCGAAACTCAACAAAGACCGTAACTATTACCAGAACAATAAAAACTATTAAAACGAAGTTAAAAAGCATACATTTAAACCTAATTGAAAGCCGTTTTAATCAGCATGTGCACAAATCAAAGAATCATGAATTTTAAGCATAGCCTCTAGTATACTTTTTGATTAGCATTTTAGTGGATGGTGTAACGGCCGATGCAGCAAGCAAGGTCACTACATAGCAAGCAAAAATGGTAACAGCCCCGCTAAAACCATATATTTCCCAACTTATAACATATTTAGCAAAACCTCCAACAACTAATGAAATAAGTAGCGGGAGTCCAAAATCACGAGTTAACCACTTATTGTGCTCAAAAGGAATGAAATATGAGTGAGTTACTCTCACAATAATGTAATCCTGAATTAAGCTAATAAATGTATATGCGATAGAAGCACCCAGCATTCCGTAGTGCTTTGCTATTATAAGCATGGTCGGTGCATATACAAGCACGGAAAAAAAATAAACATACACTAGATGTTTGGTTTTACCAAATGCTTGACTTACTGCATACTGCATACATAACATACCATTAAATGCTGCCCCAATTAACAATATTGACAATAATGGCGAACAGCGTTCAGATGTTAATGGGTTATTTGTCCACAATAACAGTATTTCATTAGAAAATAGAATTATAATTACTGATACAGGGATAACAGCTATAGACATAAACTGATTTGCTTTGTGGTAAACGACTTTAAAAGCATCTAAATCTTTTTGGGCCACTAACTGTGTCATCAACGGCAAAAATGCCGAATAAATTGGATAATATAGCATAAACAAGCTTCCTACTACTTGCCATACCAGACTGTAATAACCAAAATCAGCAAGAGACAGTTGTTTGCTGAGGACTATTTTGTCGAGCTGATTAAACAGGATAATTAAAATAGAAACAGCACTCATGCCAGCAGCAAAGCGCCACACAGAAATCAGAGTACTTGGCTTGAATTTTGGCGCGCATCGCCAATTTCCTGGCAAAACACACCATAGGGCCACGGCGATAGTACCCACATTTGCAACACTCATGAATAATTGCCAATTAAAAAAAGCTCTAATAGGATCATGCGAAACGATAACTGCTATTACAGAGCCAGCCCCTCGCATTGTCCAGATTAGTGTATTGAGAACATTAAAAAGTACTTGTTTTTGTAATCCCATAAGTGCGCCAGTATAAAAGCCTACTGGCCATTGCAGTACGATCGATAACCCCATAATCACTACTGCATAATTTATCGTCTCAACCGGTAATGACGCTGAATGGAACCACTTGCTGACTATTATAGGAGATAAAAGAAGCACTCCTATGCAAAGCACTATAGCAACCGCCCAGTAAACAATTTCTAATGTTCTGACCATATCACGAATTTGCTGCTCTTTGCCCGTGACAGCTGTAAAGCACGCCATTTCACGATTGATTGATGGGCTCAGTCCCATATCGAGTATTGTCATTAGCGGCTGTATAGCGGCAAAGGCTCCGATCACACCATAGGCTTCAATTCCTATATATTTTATATAAAGCGGCACAAAAGCAATATTAATAATCGCTGCCCAAATTTTGCCAGCGTAATTGGCAACTATATTTGATCTAAGAGAGCTCAAATTTTGTCCTTAGGGTCGGTTGTCGTGACACCTCGAGCACCTTGAAGTTTCCATTTCATTCAAAAGCCTTGGAAGCTTATCAGCAATGTTGTCCGAGTACCACAGCAGCACTCCATTTTCCCCATCAGACTTGTAGTAAACACCACTATTATCTTGATTTTTTATAATTACAGCAAGCGCATTGGATATTATAGGGTTGTTATTCGTTCCAAATTCTTTGTCTATCAGATAAAAAGCTAGCGCAGTATCCGCACAACACTCTACGCATCGTGGGGCTTCAGAATCATAGTTAAAGGTTGCAATATCTGTTAGCATGTATTTTTTTACCCCATTTGAAATTTTCGGTATTTCAGAATAAAAAATATCATACAAATCTGGAAATATTTTTTTTATACTCTTTTTGTTCTCTAAAAAACTGGACAGCAAAATCATGCTATAGAAAGCGTCATGACTGTTGTAAAAAAGCTGATGCGGCAATTTTTTTAGGTACTTTCTATATTTTGTATTAGACAAAGAGTCGTAATCCCACAATCCTGAAGAACCATGATAACCCCTCAAGCTGTGCTTAAACAAATTTACAGCCATATTATATAGATTTTCTGGACACTCACTGGTCAAATCACAATAATAGGCAATGGTTGTAAATGCAAAAAAATTAGGATTATACGTTTCATACTCGCCATTATTGGTTTTGGTGACAAGTCTTTGCTTTACATAAAATTTGTCCAGTGACTTTATAGTTTTTTCTGCATAATCTAAGTATATTTTGTTGTTTGTCTCGCGATAGACATCCAAAAAAATTTTTCCAAAAAATGAGTTGTACAGTGAATTAGTTCCAGCAAAACTTGACATATTCCATGTCCAGTCAGCATTCTTAACCTGAATAATATATCTTAAGACCCTTTCAAGCTTGTTTCTGTAATAATCAGTTCTGTATTTTCTGTATAACTCAAGATACATAGATGCAATAGTACCAAGATACAAAGGATATCCTTCGTTATACTCGTATCCGTATTTATTATTTTCGAGTGACACAATGAATTTCTCATACAAATGAATACTATTCCAGTAACGACTAGTATCTATAATTGTTGAATTCATGCTAACATTATTGTCAACATTGTAAACTGAATCGCTTTTATTGATATTTACAGCCAGATATAAACTAATAATCAGAATTACTAAGGCGCAAATAATAATTTTACACCTTATATTTGCAAGCTTATTATTCATAGTTATGATTCGATTAAGTTTATATTTCATATAAACAAAGAGCTTCGCAAAGCTTTTGTTACTGATAAAATATTAGCCTCAGTTAGATATGGATGCATCGGCAGACTCATAACGCCCTTTGCTGCAGCCTCTGCAACAGGGAAACTCCCTTCCACATGCCCCAAACTTGCAAAAACCGGCTGCATATGCAGCGGAACAGGATAATGGACCGCCGTTGGAATGCCTTTCTCCTGAAGTTTTTTAATCACCTCATCCCGCCCTTTAACCTGAATAGTATACTGGGCATAGACAGAACTGCTACCTGGTGCAATATATGGCGTAACCCCTACCCCCGAAAGTAGTTCGGAGTACCGTGTTCCAATTCGCTCACGTGCGGCTACTTCGTCACCGAAAATCTCCAGCTTTGCAAGCAGAACAGCTGCCTGCAGGGTATCAAGGCGACCGTTTATCCCCAGTATCGGGTGGTGATAGCGACGGTCCTGTCCATGGCTCATGATCTGCCGCATTTTTTTCGCCAAGGCGTCGTCATTGGTGAAACAAGCGCCGCCATCACCGTAACAGCCGAGCGGTTTTGAGGGGAAGAAGCTGGTACATCCGATGGTTGAAAGGGCACAGGATTTGCGCCCCCGGTAGGTGGCGCCGAAGCTCTGACAGGCATCCTCGACAACCGGCAGGTTGTATTTGTCTGCAATTGCATTGATGGCGTCAAAGTCGGCGCACTGACCGTAGAGACTCACCGGCATGATTGCCTTAGTTCTGACCGTGATGGCCGCCTCCAGACGTAGCGGGTCAAGGTTGTAGGTTCCAGGATCAATATCGACAAAAACAGGAGTAGCCCCCAGCAGGGCTATCATTTCGCCGGTGGCAATAAAGGTGAAGGGGGAGGTAATGACTTCATCACCGGGACCAATTTCAAGCGCTATCATGGCGATCAACAGGGCATCGGTTCCACTTGAAACGCCAATGGCGTGGTGTACACCACAGTAGTCCGCGAGCTTTTCCTCAAGCTCACCAACCTCCGGCCCCATGATGTATTGCCCATGCCCGAGCACGGCCTGCATGCGACGATCAAGATTAGCTCTGATTCTCTGTTGTTGCGTTGCCAGATCGATAAATGGAATGGTCTGCATGACTCAAGCCTTTATGATGTTCGGTGCCGGAGCGCCGTAAACCCCACGCGTGTCGATGATCAGCACTGCGTGTTTCCGGAGCAGCTCATAGTCAAAGCGGTCATGGTTGGTGGCAATGATTACACAGTCGTACCCCCGCAACGAGTCGGCAGTAATCGCAACGCTGCTGAGATCGAAGTGATGCTCGCGCATTTTCGGAAAAACCGGTACGTGAGGATCAGAATAGGATATGATGGCCCCCTTGTCCCGTAACATCTCCATAATGGCAACCGACGGAGATTCTCGCATGTCATCGACATTCTTTTTGTAGGCAATCCCCAGTACAAGTATCCTGCTGTCCTTAATTGACTTGCAGTGGCTGTTAAGTCCATCGGTGACTTTACTGATCACCCATTCCGGCATGCTGCTGTTGACCTCACCGGCTAACTCGATGAAGCGGGTGTGCAGGCCGTATTCACGCGCTTTCCAGGTCAGGTAGAACGGATCAATCGGAATGCAATGTCCTCCCAGGCCGGGACCTGGATAGTAGGGGGTAAAACCGAACGGCTTGGTGGCAGCCGCGCGGATCACCTCATGAATATCAATCCCCATTCTGTCGGCAACGATCTTCATTTCATTGACAAGGCCGATATTGACGGCACGATGGATATTTTCTAGCAGCTTGGTCATCTCGGCAACACGGGTGCTGCTGACCGGCACAACCGTGTCTATCACCTGACCGTAAAGGGCAAGTCCTGCCTGCTGGCACTGTTCGGTGGCTCCGCCGCAAACTTTGGGTATTGTACGGGTGTGGAAATCGGGATTACCCGGATCCTCCCGCTCCGGCGAATAGACAAGAAAGATATCGCGCCCCACTACAAGACCGGTGGACTCAATGCGTGGTCTCAGCTCTTCGTCAGTGGTGCCGGGGTAGGTAGTGCTTTCCAGCGAAACAATCTGGCCGGCACGCAAATGTGGGACCAGTGCCTCGGTAGTGTCGATAACAAAGCTCAGGTCCGGCTCCCGGTATTTGTTCAGGGGAGTGGGAACACAAATTATCAGGGCATCGGCCTCGGCACTGCGGGAAAAATCGGTTGTAGCCTCAAAGCCCTTACCGAGTGCCTTCCCAATTGCCTCTGCCGGAATATGCTCGATGTAGCTTTCTCCCCGGCTTAGGCTATTTGTCTTCTCTGCGTCGATATCAAAGCCAAGTACCTTATAACCGACCTCGGCATAGCGCAGCATGAGCGGCAGCCCAACATACCCGAGGCCGACAATACCGACAACAGCCTGCTTCTTGATAAGCTTATCAACCAGTGTGATGTGCATCCGCTTCTATCCTTCCTAGCATTTCAAATCATCGTAAAAGACAGTTCCGATTGTTTTGTCCGCCGGCAGGGGTGCGTCCTCGTCCAGGTCGAGACACCTGAGAATTCCGGGCTCGATTTCGCGATAGCGATAGCCGCTTTCCTTGCAGACCATGATCCCGTCCGGGCCGGGGATAAGCGGCAGGCCGTGGCGACTCATCCACCCTTTCTGACGAGCTGGCACCCCGACCATCAGGGCATAATCGGGAACATCCTTCGCCACTACTGCGCCGGCGGCAACAAAGGCATACCGGCCGACGGTGATACCGCAGACCACGGTGGCATTGGCGCCAATGGAGCAGCCGCGGCGCAGCAGGGTTCTCTCATACAGCGCACGCCGGACAACCTGGGAGCGAGGATTGGTCACATTGGTAAGAACACAGGAAGGCCCAAGAAAGACATCATCTTCGATAACGGTCCCTTCATAAATAGAGACGTTATTCTGCACCTTGACGTTTGAGCCGATGACAACGCCGGGCGACACCACGCAGTTCTGTCCAAAGCTGCACTGTGCGCCGATTCTGGCACCGCTCATGACATGGCTGAAGTGCCAAATCTTGGTACCGGAGCCAATTTCAGCCCCTTCATCGACGTATGACGATTCATGCACGAAATAGTCAGCCATGATTCACCTCATGAATATGCTGCAAGAATGGGTGCGAGGAGGCCGAGATGCCAATCTGCCTGGCCTCCCTGATGTCGTGGGCAAGCACGATGGCAGGACGGGCATCATTGAGCCCGAAGCCGTTCCCTTCAAGCGTGCGCTGGTAAACCACCGTATGCAGGTCCGTAAAGCCTTCCGAGAACTCGATTTCCTTGCCGTCCACCGTAATGGAACGAAAGGTGGACAGGCCACACTCCGTTGCCGATTCAGGGAGGTCCTTGCGATCGATGGAAAGGAACCACTTCACCCTGGCTCGCTCCAGCTCAATATAGCCGCCAGTTTTCAAACTATCCGCATAATGCACGTCGCTGCCCTGCACCGCTCCGAACAGCCAGATCAGCAGATCAAAAAAGTGAATACCGATATTGGTGGCAACGCCACCGGCTTTCTCAGGGTTTCCCTTCCAAGAGTTAAGGTACCAAGGCCCTCGGGAAGTGATGTAGGTCAGGGTAACATCATGCTTGACCTGCCCCCCCGCAGGGTAATCACCCAGCAGGGATTCGCGCAGAGCAACCAGCGAGGGATGGACGCGGAGTTGAAGAATGGTATTCACTCTGCGACCGCTTTCCTCTTCCAGCTCCTGTAATGCATCAAGATTCCAAGGATTAAGTACCAACGGCTTTTCGCAAATGGCATCCGCCCCGATACGCAAGGCAAAACGGATGTGCGCATCGTGAAGATAATTGGGTGAGCAGATGCTGACGTACTCGATACGGCTTTCCCCAACCTGACGCCTCAGCTTTTCAGCAAAACGGTCAAACCGTTCGAATTCGGTAAAAAAGGGAACGTCTGAAAAAAAGCGGTCAAGAATTCCGACTGAGTCGTTGACATCAAGAGCTGCCACCAGGCGATTGCCGGTATCCTTGATGGCCTTCAGGTGGCGGGGGGCAATGTAGCCGCCGACGCCGATAATGGCAAAATTTTTCATGGCTCGTCCCAAACTCCTAATAACGTTATATCTGTACCAATGCTATTCTTACCGACGTTACCCGGCATTGTCTGTTGCACACCCCACTCTGCTGTGGAGAGAATAGCCTGAGCTTTGCGAGGTACTGAAGACATTACGAGTCTGTCGCGTAGGCTCGGTGTGGTCGACATAGCGATACCAAGATTATTATTAAACACAGCAGCCGGAATGACTGAACTATACGGGCAGGAGCTGATGTATTGTGGTGGATAGTTGTGGATGGCACCCTGATATTCACGATCGGCACCGGTGGTATTGCCAGAAAAGCGGGGCTGGGGTTGCCGTTTAAATGGGGGCAGTGCTGTTTCGCATAATGCAGGAGCATCGGGGAGGAGGGCTGTGACAATACTATACTTGCCACCAAGCCGTAGCCGTGCCACTCCTGTCTGCTCCATTCCCTGACGACGAAGGGAAACAGCTCCTGACATTGTTATGTGTACTGCTATTCCGTACATGGCCACGCCATGGGAAAACATCGGACTGCACTAAATGTCATACAATATCTCGTAAGGAATGTACTGGTTAAAATGTGCTTATATCCCCCTCCCTCCTATGTTTTCAAGTAAAAACTTAAGCAGCAAATAAGATACTTTAGCACCTTGGAGTATCAAGGCGGCCTGCTTGTGGGGCCATCCTGGATTTTAATAAATAAGACTGAGATAGTCGAGATTCAAAAAAGATCGCATTAAAACACCAAAGGACACACAGCATTCGCGTTTCCACCAGGTTAACGCAGCTTTCCGCTGAGGAACACCAATGTAACAGCCACGGCCAGCGCCAGTAGCAGTGCAGCCAAGCGCCAGGAGAACATGCCGGTTGAGCGACGTGCCTCCGCAGGCTGTTCCTGGTGCATGATCTCCTTTGCAGCGATCTCCACCTGGCGGCGCTGCACCTGGGGTTTTCCTTCCAGATAGGCGACCATCAGACTGCGGGAAGCCACCAGGTTGATCAGACGGGGGATACCGTTCGAACAGCGGTGAATTTCCCTGATGGCTTCCTGATCGAAGAGATGGACGGAACGGGCACCGGCTCGTTGCAGGCGGGTGGTCAGGTAGTCGGCGGTAGCCGGCTCCGAAAGGTGGGAGAGCCGTGCGCGGACCGATATCCGCTGGTTCAGCTGCCGCAGGTTGTTTGAAGCGAGCTTTTCAGTCAGCTCCGGCTGCCCCACCAGGATGATCTGCAGCAGTTTTTCCTTCTCGGTCTCCAGATTTGAGAGCAACCGCAGCTCCTCCATGGTCTCGTCCGGCAGTTGCTGGGCTTCGTCAACGATGATGACTACCCGCCGCCCCTGTCCGGCCTGTTCCAGCAGAAAATCCCGGAACTCCTTGATCATGTCGTTTTTGTTGCCGGAAAGGGGGTAAATTACCTCCAGGTCCTGCAGGATCGCTTCCAGAAACTCTTGCGGATTCAGCCGCGGGGTCATGATCAGGGCGATTTCCGCCTTATCCAGCCACTTGTTCACAAAAATCCGGACCAGGGTGGTCTTGCCGGTGCCCGGCTCGCCGGTAAGCAGACAGAACCCCTCGCGGTTATTCATGATGTAATCCAGGGACAGCAGGGCGTTGGCATGGTCGCCGGAGGGATAATAATAGGCCGGATCCGGCGTCAGGGCGAACGGGTCTTCCAGCAGGCTGTAAAAGGCAAGGTACGAAGTGTTGGTCATGGGGTCATCCCTTTCCCACCGCCGAGATCAGGTCGTAGACCGGCAGGAGCAGCCCCATGATGATCACGGCGAACATGACGCCGATAAAACCGATCACCACCGGTTCGATGATCTTGCCCAGCTTGTCGGAAATCTCGTCCAGTTTTTTCAGGTAGTGGGTGGCCAGGAAACTGAACTGGTTATCGAGACTGCCGCTGCTCTCGCCGATCCCCACCAGCCGGACCACCATCACCGGGAAGACCGGATGCTTGCGCAGGGCGTCGGCGATGGTGCTGCCGTAGGTGATATCTTCGCGGATCTGGTCGAAGGCCTTTTTGAAGACCGCGTTATGGACAACGCTGGAAACGATCCCCAGGGTACGGTCGACGGTCAGGCCGGCCACGATCAGTATCCGCATTTGCTCGGCAAAGACCGCCAGCAGCCGGTTGTACTCGATCAGCTTGTAGATCGGCAGCCGCAGTTTTGCGGCATCGATCAGATACAGCCCCTGCTCGCTCCGCTTGAGCAGCCTGAAGCCCCCGTAGGCCGCGGCAACAACCAGCGGCGCCAAGTACCAGAACTGTTGCGTCACGGTGCTGGCTCCCATGAGGATACGGGTCAACAGCGGCAGCTTGACCCCCATTCCCTTGATGGTGCCGATGATTTGGGGCAGGACGAACACCAGCCAGAAGATCAGCGCCCCCAACGTGGTGACAATGGCAAAGGCCGGATAGATCAGCGCCTTCTTGATGGCAGCTGTCAGGTCCTCCACCCGCTGCAGGTGCTCCGCCACATCAGCCAGACTCTTCTCGAAGCGGCCGGTCTCCTCCCCCACCCGCACCAGACGGGTAAAGATGTCCGGAAACACGGCGCCGCGCCGGTCAAGGGCATCGGAAAAGGTGGAGCCCTGCTCGATCTCCTGCTTGATGTTGCCGAGTATGTTGCGCAGCGTCGGATTGGGGGTCGCGCTGATGATATCCGCCAGCGAAGTGGTAATCGGCAGGCCGGCCCCCATCATGACCGACAGGCTGTTGGCCAGCTCGATGATATCCATTCGCCGGACTTTTTGCTGGGCAAACCGGCGCATCAGACCGTCAAGCAGCCCCGCGCTCTCCTGTATGGACAGCACGAGGTAGCCCCGGGCGGCAAGGTCCTGCGCAACAACCTCCTCCGACTCCGCCTTGATCAGCCCCTGCTGCCTGACTCCGTCTCCGTCGACAGCCTGATAGCGGTAGGTGGTCATCCGGCGACCCGCAGGACTTCTTCAATGGTGGTCAGCCCTTCGGCAGCCTTAAGCAGGCCGTCGTCCAGCAGGGAGCGCATCCCCGCCGCGCGGGCCGCCTCCAGGATCGAGCCGCTCGAGGCCCGCTCGAACACCAGTTGCTTCACCGCGTCATCCAGCACCAGCACCTCGTTGATCGCCACCCGCCCCTGGTAACCGGTGTCGCTGCAGGAGGAGCAGCCTTTTCCCCGCTTGCCGCGGGTCATCACGTAGCCATGCTGATCGAACAGCCGCCGCTCTTCCTCGGACAGCAGATACTCCTCCTTGCAGTTGCGGCAGATCTTGCGCACCAGGCGCTGGGCGATCACCGCAGCCAGAGCCGAGGAAAGCAGGAAGGAGTCCACCTTCAGGTCCAGCAGACGGGGAACCGCCGTCACGGCATCGTTGGTGTGGATGGTTGAAATGACCAAGTGGCCGGTGATGGCGGCCCGCACCGCGATCTGTGCCGTTGCCTCGTCACGGATCTCGCCCAGCAGCATCACGTCCGGGTCCTGGCGCATGAAATTCCGCGCTGCCAGGGCAAAGTCGAAGCCGGCCTTCTCATTCACCTGGCTCTGCTTGACAAAGCTTAAGCGATATTCCACCGGATCTTCAACGGTGATGGTATTTCGCTCCAGACGGTTCAACTCCCGCAGCGCCGCGTACAGGGTGGTGGTCTTGCCGCTGCCGGTGGGGCCGGCCACCAGGATGATGCCGTAGGATTTATTGAAGATTTTTCGAATCTGGCGCGTGGTTTCCGAGGTCATGCCCAGGGATTCAAGCCGCAAGAGCGGCCCGGCCCCGGCCAGCAGGCGCAGCACCAGGTTCTCGCCGTAGATGGTGGGCACCGTGGAAATACGCACGTCGAAGCGTTTGGAGAGAAACTCGTAGGTGAAGGCGCCGTCCTGCGGCAGCCGCTGTTCGGCGATGTCAAGCTGGGACAGCACCTTGATCCGGGAGATCAGGCCGTTGTGCGCCTGTTTCTGAATGCAGTGGCCGTGCTGCAGCACGCCGTCGATCCGGTAGAAGACGTTGGTGACATCGCCGGAAGGACTGATATGGATGTCGGTGGCCTGCTTGCGCACGCCGTCCATCATGATCAGCTCGATCAGCTCGGCGATGGTTGCCCCGGGAATGGCGCCGGTCATCTGCTTGATGGAGGCAATCAACCGGTTCATCCGTTCCTGCACCGGATGGCTGATGAAGAAGTAGGCCTTCTCCAGGGTCTCCTGGTACTGGTCGTTATCCACCAGGAACACCCGCGGCTGCTTGCCGATCATTTTGGTGACCGTATCCACGGCCACGATGTTGCTGGGGTTGGTGATACCAATGGCCAGGCGACCGTCCTCCACCACCGCCAGCGGTATGAAACCGCCTTTTTCGGCGGTTTCCTTGGGGACCAGCCGCAGGGCATCCTCACTGGGCTGGATTTCGGAAAGGTCGATGAAGTCGATACCGGACTGGACGGCAATGGTACGGGCGAACTCGGCGGCAGTCACGAATCCCAGCTTGATCAGCACGTCTCCCAGAATGGCGCCGGTCACCTTCTGATGCTCCAGTGCGATATGCAGCTGGGTCGGAGTAATCGTGCCCTGGGCGATCAGCAGGTCGCCAATCTTGATGGGTGCGGCCATAACGCCTCCTATTCGCCTCCCACGAGGTACGGTTGGAGGACCACCACCAGTTCGGTGCGCTTGTCCTCATAGTTCTTGCGACTGAACAACGTCCCCAGCCAGGGTATGTCCCCCAGCATCGGAATCTTCTCGTCCTGCAGGGAGTTCTTGTTGGAGATCAGCCCGCCGATCACGATCATTTCGCCGCTGCGCACCTTGATGGTGGTGGACAGTTCCCGCAGATCCACGGTGGGCACGTTGATTGAAGTCTTGTTGTCGCCGCTGCCCACATCCTTGGGGTCAAGCTTGATCAGGTCGGAAATAATCGGGGTGACCGTCATGGCGATCTCTCCCCGACTGTTGATATTCGGGGCCAGGCCGATCATCATGCCGGACAGGACGTTGCTGGTCTCCACCGAAAAGGTGGTCACCGGCGGCGACGCGCTGGTGGTGGTGGAGGTAACCTTGGAAATGTAGTTGGTGTTGCGTCCCACCGACAACAGGGCGGTCTGGCCGTTCATCACGCTGATACGGGGATTGGAAAGGGTTTTCACCTCACCCTGGGTCTTGAGGGCGGTCAACAGGCCGTTGACGTTTCCGCCAGCATACCCCAGACGAAAAGTGCCTGTTTTCATTACATCGGCAGCAGTATTTGCCAGCGCGCCGAAGCCGCCGGTTATGGCTCCTGTTGAATTAAACCATTTGGCATTAGCGAGAAAGTCCCAGTCAATACCAAACGTGGTGGCATCATTTAACTGCACCTCGATGATGCGGGCCTCCACCAGCACCTGCCGGTTCAGCGACGCCTTCAGGGTATCCAGGAACTTCTCGATGGCAGCCAGGTTGGTACGGGTGGCGGTCACCATGATGGTGCCGGTCAGGCGGTTGATGACGACATTTTGTTGAGGGTGCTGGCCGCCGGGAGCTCCGGCGGCAGGGTTGCCGGAAGCCGGCCCGGTACCCGACGGATTCCCCGCAGCCCCTTCCTTCTTGTTCAACAATACATTCAACGACTTTTCCAGGGATTCCCAAAAATCAAACGCCTTTGCATCATGTTTGATGCTCTGGTTTACCGTTCCCCTAATGTTGGAGGAGCCGGAACCGCCGGAGCCGCCCGATGTTCCGGAGCCGGAGGACGATCCCGAACCGGAGCCGCCGCCGGCGGTCAGACCGGCCGCAGAGCCCAGAATATCCCCCCCCACATCGACGGAATAGCCCTGCACCATGGCCGGATGGCCCAGTTCAAATATCTTGGTGCCGGTGGCCTCCACCAGCAGGATGTTATCCCTGATGCTGTAGAAATAGTCGGCAGAATTGAGGATCGTGGAAAGGGCGTCCTCCGCCGTCACCCGCTTCAGGGTAATGGTGACCGGCCGGTCCTGCTGGATGCCGGGGCCGATGATCAGGTTCAGGCCGGCGGCATCGGCAATGACGTGCAGCACATCCCCTAGTGCCGAGTTGCGGGTCTGGATATTAACCAGCTTGGTGCGGGCAGGGGACACATCGTCGCTGACCGGCTGGTAGTCGGGGGTCTTCAGGGGAGAAGGCTGCGGTGCGCGGTTCTGCAGCACCTGCAGGTTGGACTGCACGAAGGGTTCTTCAGAACGGGCCGCCGGTACCAGCGGTTGTTCCGCCGCCGGCCGCGGCGCCACGGGCGGTGTATTGGCGCAGGCGGCCAGCATGCCGCAGAGCAGCGCCGCCGCCACCGGACGAATCCACCTACCTGCCTTTGCAACCATAGCGCCGGTTACTCCTGTGACACCCATACCGTTCCCCTTTGTCCCCGCAGCAGTACGCGGCTTCCCTCGATCCGTTCCAGTCGCCATCCTTTGAACGCTCCTCCCACTGTCAGCGGTGTGCCGTCGATGATCGCCGTGCCGCCACCGGAGCCGTCGTGCAGGATCATGGACACCTTCGGCAACGCCGGTCTGGGAACCGGTGCCGCAGCTACAGCCGGAGCCGCAGCACTGGCTTCCGGCTTGCCCGGCACCGTTCCGGCCACCGGCACGGGCGGAGCGGGCGGTGTCACCGGCAGCGCCAGTGTGCTGTTCTGCCAGTCCTTGCGGGCAATGGTCAGGGTGGCCGGCGCAAAGTCGGCCACCGCCCGTTCCCGGACACTCAGGGGAGGTGTAAAGCGCACCTTCTGGTAGACCAGCAGCGGCACCACCAGGCAGGCCAACACTCCCCCCACGGTCAGGGCGATGTCAAAGCGCAGGTTCATCGAGCTCCGCTCCCTCCGGCTGCCAACGGCATGAGTACGCTGCCGTCAACCGTGAACTGTCCGGCCCCGTTGCCGTCCACGACCACCTTGGTCACCACCACAAAGGGAAAGGTTTCGGTCTGCAGCCTGCCCAGCGCGTTGATTACCGTGGGGTAGCTCGGCAACGGCAGCTTGAGTGAAAAGCCGATCGATGCACTGCCGTCTTTTTTCTCCAGGGCGCTGACCGTCATCTCACCGCTGTTCAGGGCAGCCTTGATCTGGTCAAGACGCGAAAACAGCAACAACTCGGTGGAGCGTTCGCCCCCTCCCGCCGGCACCAGCTGTCTGAAATTGGCTATCTGCTCCTGCATCAGGCGCGTATCCTCCACCATCCGCGGCAGGTTGGCGACAATGGTGCGATGGGAGACCTTCAGCCGGGCCAGCGACTGCTCCGTGCGGACCATGACCGCCAGGAGGATGCCCAGCAGCGTGCAGAGGGCCAGCAGCACGATCAGGTGCCGGGAGGCTTGGCGGGTGCGGGCGAGCAGTGCGGCATTCATGGCTTGTAGGTGGCTCCGACGGTAAAGACTCTGGTGCCCAGGTCCAGTTGACGGCCGGTGACGACAAGACCGGAAAGTTGCTGCAACGACGACAGAACGGTCTCAAACTCACGCTGCGCCGCGGCATAGCTGTCGCTGCTCGTGGTTCCGGTCACGTTCAGCAGGACCGTATCCTTATCGCGGGCCGCCTGTATGGCGGTAATCGTCGCACCGCTCTTCCGGACGCGCTCAAACGCCACCAGAAATCGCGGAATGTCCGGGGGAGCCAGGATCGCATTCATGGCTGCAATCAGCGGCTGGTCGGCATCACGCTGCCGTCGTGCCTCCTGATGGGCGTCATGAATGACGGCAAGGCTGGCCTCTTGCCGTTTCAGTACGGCGATATCCTGCCGCAGCTCCCTAATCGACAGGCCACGCAGCCCGACCAGGACCAGCAGCAGCGCCAGAACGACCAGACAGCCCCGTTTCGCCTGGCGGAGCACCCCTTGCTGCGCGATCTGCATGCTGTAGGCCGCAGGCAACAGGTTGCCGGAAGCCTGCACCGGCAGGGTCGCCAACGCCAACGGCACCAGATAGTGCTGCAGCAGTTCAGCATCCGCCACAATGCCGGGAATAGCAGAGAGCGCCGTCATGCGGGGGGGCGGCCCCTCAGGGTCGTCTTCCTGCGGCATATTCAAGGCGATGACCCGCTCCGGCCGCATTCGCAGGGTCTGAAAACAGTAGTCCAGTGTCATGGTGACGTTCTGGCGGTCAAAAAGGTCCCAGCCGTAGGCCGCGGAGGCGATGGAACGGGCAAAGACAACCGCACCGTCCTCAGCAAGAAACAACGTCTTGGTAACTCCACCGTCAAAGGCGCACAGAAGCGTGCCGTTCCCGCCGTCCTCCAGACCGCGCAGCAGCGTTGCCAGCGCGAACGGTGCCGCCACCATGGTCTGCACGATCTTGTTGTGACGTATGAACGGCTCCAGAATCGGCTGAATATCGTCATGGGGCACCAGGCAGCAGGCCACCCTGCGGATGGTTCGACCTTCCACCGGCAGATCACCGATCACCTGTACGGCGCAGGAAAACTCCTGCAGCTCGGGATGATTGCGCGCCGCTTCGTTGCGGGCAACCAGCGCGGTCAGCTTCGCTTCGACCGGGGGAATGGTGACGGTTTCGTAGAGGGTATCGGCAGGACTGATGGCAACCAGGTAGGAACGGGACCGATCATTCGCAAGAAAGGCATCCAGCTCGGATTCGGCGAGCGTCAGGGCGCGTTCCGGCACAAAGGCGCCGGAGGCATGGTGCCCGCTGACGATGCGGATTCCGTCCGACTCAAAACTGATCGCCGTTATCGCTGCCACCCGCACTCCCGCCCCACCGAGATTTCAGCGGACAAATGTAGCCGAAATGGTCGGCAATGTCCAGCTAAAGGCAGATATGACCGAGCTTCAAACAAAACGGGCGGGGGAACATCCCCCGCCCGTCTGTGCAACAGAACAGCAACAACGTCGAATTCCCGATGACGCTTAGTAATCCATGCCGCCCATGCCGCCCATGCCACCGGGCATAGCCGGCATCGGGGCTTCCTTCTTGGGTTTCTCGGCGATCATGCACTCGGTGGTCAGCATCAGGCCGGCCACGGAGGAGGCGTTCTGCAGGGCGCAGCGGGAGACCTTGGTGGGGTCGATGATGCCGGCCTGCAACATGTCAACATAGGTGTCGTCGGCGGCGTTGTAACCGAAGGCATCCTTGCCGTTCTTCACCTTGTCCACCACGATGGAGGCGTCGATACCGGCGTTTTCGGCAATCTGACGGATCGGGGCTTCCAGGGCGCTCTTCACGATGGTCACGCCGAACTGCTGCTCGGCATCCAGCTTGATGCCTTCCAGGGCAGCCAGGGCGCGGATGTAGGCAACACCGCCGCCGGGGACGATCCCCTCGTCAACGGCAGCACGGGTGGCGTGCAGCGCGTCTTCCACGCGGGCCTTCTTCTCCTTCATCTCGGTCTCGGTGGCGGCACCGACCTTGATCACGGCCACGCCGCCCACCAGCTTGGCCAGGCGCTCCTGCAGCTTCTCGCGGTCGTAGTCGGAGGTGGTGTCCTCGATCTGGGCACGGATCTGCTTGACGCGACCCTGAATGTCGGCATCGGAACCGTCGCCATCGATGATGGTGGTGTTGTCCTTGTCAACCACGACCCGCTTGGCACGGCCCAGCATATCCATGGTTGCGTTCTCCAGCTTGAAGCCGGTCTCTTCGGAGATCACCTTGCCACCGGTCAGGATGGCGATATCCTCCAGCATCGCCTTGCGGCGGTCGCCGAAGCCGGGAGCCTTGACGGCGCAGACGTTCAGCACGCCGCGCAGCTTGTTGACCACCAGGGTGGCCAGGGCCTCGCCTTCGATATCCTCGGCGATGATCAGCAGCGGACGGCCCGACTTGGCGGTCTGCTCCAGGATCGGCAGCATATCCTTCATGCTGGAGATCTTCTTGTCGTAGATCAGGATGATGGCGTTCTCAAGGGTGGCTTCCATCCGCTCCGGATCGGAGACGAAGTAGGGGGAGAGGTAGCCGCGGTCGAACTGCATCCCTTCCACGGTCTCCAGGCTGGTCTCCATCGCCTTGGCTTCCTCGACGGTGATGACCCCTTCCTTGCCCACCTTCTCCATGGCCTCGGCGATGATGTCGCCGATGGTCTTGTCGTTGTTGGCGGAGATGGTACCCACCTGGGCGATCTCCTTGTGATCCTTGATCGGCTTGGAGATCTTCTGCAGCTCGCCCACGATCACCTCAACCGACTTGTCGATGCCGCGCTTCAGCTCCATCGGGTTGTGGCCGGCGGCAACCAGCTTGGCACCCTGGCGGTAGATGGCCTGGGCCAGCACGGTGGCGGTGGTGGTGCCGTCACCGGCAACGTCGGAGGTCTTGCTTGCCACTTCCTTCACCAGTTGGGCGCCCATGTTCTCGAACTTGTTTTCCAGTTCGACTTCCTTGGCAACGGACACGCCGTCCTTGGTGATCAGCGGGGAACCGAAGGACTTCTCGATGATGACGTTGCGACCTTTGGGGCCCAGGGTAACCTTGACGGCATCAGCCAGGGCGTTGACGCCGCGCAGGATGGCGTTGCGGCCTTCCTCGTTGAAACGGATCTCTTTTGCAGCCATGTGTCTCTTCCTCCGAATATTGATAATTGTGTGGTTACTGAATCTTTTTACCGCAGCGGGCGCTGAGCGCCGCAGAGAAAATCCTTACAACCGTGCAGGCCGCCTTGCTTTCCTCTGCGCTCCTCCGCGTTCTCTGCGGTGAAATCCCGTTTGAGGTTTTAGTTCTCGATTACCGCCAGAACGTCGTCCTCGCGCATCATCAGATACTCCTCGCCGTCCACCTTCACTTCGGTACCGGCATACTTGCCGAACAGGATGGAGTCGCCAACCTTCACATCCAGGGGAGCGCACTTGCCTTCGTCGTTCTTCTTGCCGTTACCCACGGCAATGACTTCGCCCTTCTGGGGCTTTTCCTTGGCGGTATCCGGGATGTACAGGCCGCCGGCAGTCTTCTCCTCGCCATCCAGGCGCTTCACGATGATACGGTCATGCAGAGGTCTCAGCTTCATCTCATCTTCTCCTTTCGCTACTATGGTGGTGTACCTGTATGCGGTGGTCTGCTAGCACTCTTTCCCAGCGAGTGCTAACAGGGTTCATATATAATGAGCCTGTTCGGAAAAATCAAGGGGGAGAGATACATTTTTTTGCTATAGTCGTCGAACCGATGCAGTATTGGGGAGGAATCACTCATGAGTCCGGAACAGTTGTCCCTGCTCGATGCAGCAGCGGAGGCCGACGAGCAGGCCCGGCGCGCTGCCGAACTGCGCCGCCTGATCGAGCATCACAACCGCTGCTACTACGAGCAGGACCAACCCGAAATATCCGATGCCGAGTTCGACCGGCTTTTTCAGGAGCTGCAGCAGATCGAGGCCCAGCGTCCCGACCTGCTGACCGTCGATTCTCCCACCCTGCGCGTAGGGGGAACGCCGCTGGACCGGTTCACGCAAGTCCGTCACAGCCTGCCGATGCTTTCTTTGGAGAACGCGCTGCACGAGGCGGATATCCTGGCCTTCGAGCAGCGGATACGCACGCTGCTGGGACTCGCCGACACTGAGCCGCTCTCCTGGCAGTGCGAACCGAAAATGGACGGTCTGGCAGTGGAGCTGGTCTACCGTGACGGTCTGCTGGTGCAGGCATCCACCCGCGGCGACGGCGAGGTGGGGGAAGAGGTCACCGCCAACATCCGCACCATCGCGTCGGTGCCCCTGCGACTGCACGGCAACCGGCTCCCCTCGCTGCTGGAAGTGCGGGGCGAAGTGTACCTTCCCCTTGACGGGTTCCAGCACCTGAACCGCCAGCGGGAAGAGGCGGGGGAGACCCCCTTCGCCAATCCGCGCAACGCAGCCGCCGGCTCCATCCGCCAGCTTGATTCGCGGATGGCGGCACAACGCCCGCTGGCGCTCGTCTGTTACGGCGTGGGGGTGGTGGAGGGCGGTCCCGAAAGCGCCACCCAGACGGAGCTGATGGCGCAACTTGCCCAGTGGGGACTGCCGGTCAGCCACCTGGGGCAGAAGGTAGAGGACATCCACGGGGTCATCGCCTATTTCAGCGATATGCTGAGCCGGCGCGACAGCCTTCCCTTTGAGATCGACGGGGTGGTGGTCAAGGTGGACTCCTTAAGCCTGCAACGGGAACTGGGAGAAAAGAGCCGCTCCCCCCGCTGGGCTATTGCCTGCAAATTTCCGCCGCGCCGTGCAACAACCCGCATCAGGGCTATCGAACTCTCCGTGGGCCGCACCGGCGTGATCACGCCGGTGGCGCTACTGGAGTCGGTGGACCTCTCCGGGGTGACCGTCTCCCGCGCCACCCTGCACAACTGGGACGAGATCGCCCGCAAGGATATCCGGATCGGCGACCGGGTGGTGGTGGAACGGGCAGGCGATGTAATTCCGGCCGTGGTGGAGGTACTGAAGGAACAGCGCGACGGCACCGAGCAGGCGCTACCGGAGCCTGCGCACTGTCCGGTCTGCGGTGCTCCGGCCGCCCGCCTCGACGGCGAGGTGGCGGTCCGCTGCCAGGGAGGGATCACCTGCCCGCCCCAACTGGCCGAGTCGATCATCCACTTCGCCTCCCGCAGCGCCATGGATATCGAGGGGCTGGGCAGCAAATATATCGAACAGTTGATCAACCTGGGGATGGTGCGGGATGTGGCCGATCTGTACGGCCTGACCAAGGACCACTTCATGCAGTTCGAGCGGATGGGCGACAAACTGGCGGAAAATCTGCTCACCGCCATCGCCGTCAGCAAGGAACGGGACCTGGCTGCCTTCATATTTGCCCTGGGCATTCGTCACGTGGGAGAGCGGACCGCCAAGCTGCTGGCGGAGCGGTTCGGTTCCATCCAGGCCCTGGCTGCTGCCCCCCTCGACGACCTCGTCGCCATCCGGGACGTCGGCCCCACCGTGGCGGCCAGTATTCGCTCCTTTTTCGACAACCCGTCCCACCAGGCCATTGTACAGCGCCTGCTGGCTGCCGGCGTCAGGCCGTCACAACGCCCGGCAGCCACCGGCAGTCACCTGAAGGGACTCACCTTTGTCTTTACCGGCACCATGGAACGTCTGGGACGGGACGAAGCCCGCCGCCTGGTGGAACAGGCCGGCGGCAACGTCACCGGCTCGGTCTCAAGGAAGACGAGCTATGTTGTGGCGGGAAGCGAAGCGGGCAGCAAGCTGGACAAGGCGCGGGCCCTGGGGGTGACCATCCTGACGGAGGAGCAATTTTTCGAACTGCTTGAGAAAAGCTGAAACGCCTCAGACCCCATGGTGACGCATGAGCCGTTTTTTTGTGGTGTTTTTGCTTACAACTGCGCCAAAGCCCGCTCCACCACCGCCTGGGAAGAAGCAACGCAATCGTTCAGCCCCACTCCCCGGAAGGCGTTGCCGGTAAGCAGCAACCCGCGATGGCGACCGGCCCGTTCTTCGATCGCCTCCAGCCGCTGGCCATGCCCGGCAACGTACTGGGGAATGGCGCGCCCATGGCGGATGACCCGGCTGAAACAGGGAACAGCGCTAATCCCCATGGAAACGCGCAAGTCGTCCCGTACCAGCTGCAGCAACTGCTCCTCAGGGAGGGCCAGCAGCTCCGGGCGGCAGGCACCGCCGGCCATGCTGCGCAGCAGCGCCCGCCCCTGCGGCGCCCGCTCCTCGAACATGCTGGAGTCCCAAAGCGTCCCCAGTACCGTGCGCCCCTCTTCCTTGGGCACCAGGAAGCCGAAACCGTCCAGCTGATGCCCCAGTCCCCTGGTTTCAAAACCGCAGCAGATCACGTTGAGGGTGGCATAGGGGATGGCCCGCAGCAGGTCGGCCAGCGGCTGGTCCAGCGCCTCCAGCATGGTGGCGGCAGCGTAGGCGGGGGCCGCCATGATGACCAGATCAGCGGAAAACAGCATGCCGTCGCTGGTCTTGATGATCCAGGCGCTGCCGTTCCACTCCACCCGCGACACCGTGCAGCCCGTGACCAGGCGCTCGCCGAGTTGCGCCGCCAGCGTGTCGGTCAGAAACTGAATCCCCTCCCTGAAGGAGGTCAGGGTACCGCCGGGACCGGCCGCGGAGCTGCTGACCTTCCCCTCCGCCCGTTCCTGCTTCTTTTTTCTGGCCAGAGCCACCATCGCCTTGAACAGCCCGCCGTACTCCCGCTCCAGTTCGGCAATGCGCGGGAAGCAGGAGGCAAGGGACATGGTTTCCGGGTCTCCGGCAAAGATGCCGGAGGCCATTGGCGCAATCAGCTTGCGCAGCGCCTCATCCCCCAGACGGCGGCGGCCGAAGGCAGCCAGGGTCTCATCAACCCCGACGGGAGGGGGAGCGGCAAAAGGCTCTGCCAGCAGACGCAGCTTGCCCGGCCAGGACAAAAGCCGGCTTTTCAGAAAGGAGGGGCCGTTCTCGGGCAGGCGGTGCAGCTCGCCACCGGTAAAAATGTAGCGCTTGCGGGCATTGTCGTTGCTTTTGTGCAGGCGATCCGTGATACCCAGCCCGACGCACAGATCCAGAGTCTGGGGCTTGTTGTCCAGGAAACCGTTGGGACCCCATTCGCAAAGAAACCCGTCCTCCCGCACCGACCGGATCTTGCCGCCGGCCCGCCCTTCCTGTTCCAGCAGCCGGATATCCAGGGTTTTACCCATAGCTCTCGCCCGTTCTCCCAACAGCCACGCAGTTGAAAGGCCCGATATGCCGCCACCGATTACGACTACCCTGGTCATGATTTTTTCCTTAAGGGATACCAAATTATTATCCCCCTCCCTGCCCCTCCCCCACGAGGGGAGGGAACACACCACTGCTTCTCAAGTAAGCACGCAACCACCTCCCCCCAGCGGAGGGAGGTGGGGAGAGGGAACGAGACAACCTATCAGCGGTCCAGCACCCGTATCCGTTCCCGCGCCGCTTCCCTGATCTGGTTGCCGGCATCGGGCAGTACCAGGATATCACGGTACAGGCGCAGTGCCTCGACTTTTTCCTGCCGCCATTCCAGAATACGCGCCATACCCAACGTGCCGCGGGGGTCACCGCCACCGGACAGCCGCCGGTAGCTTTCCAGGGCGCTGTCCAGCGAGCCGGCCTTTTCCTGCGACAACGCCAGATTGTAGAGCGCTTCGCGATGGGAGGGATCGATGGCGGTCGCCCGCTCGAACCATTGGCGCGCTTCCGAAAGCAGCCCCAGACGGTACTGGGCGATACCGCCGTTGACCATGGCCGAAACGTATTCCGGTTTGATGGCCAGGATCTGTTGCACCATGACCAGCGCCTCGCGGTACATCCCCAGATGCAGCATGGCGCTGGCCACGTTGTTCATGATCCGGTAATTGCCGGGATCGGCTTCCAGGGCCTTCTGGTAGGACCTGAGCGCCTGCAGGTAATCGCCCCTGACCTCAGCGTTGCGCGCGGCAAACAGGTAGGCACCGGCCGTTGTCTGGTCCCGGGGCACCGCCTTCTTTTCCGCCTGCGGTTCAGCGGCCGGCGCAGCCGGACGAGGAGCCGGCGCGGCGGGCGCGGACCGCTTTACGGTGGTGGCATACGTCGTCAGACGGACTTTTTCCTGGTGCGGCACCACTTCTAGGGCCGGCGCAGGCGGCGCGCTCGACACCTGCCGCTGTACCACCGGTGCCGGCGGAACCGGGACCGCCGTTGTTTCAGAGCGCGGCATCGGACGCACCGGGGTGTTCAGTTTCAGATAGAGCACCAGCAGAGCGCCACCCGCCACCAGCACCGCTGCCAGCCCGCCCAGCAGCAGAAATTTTCTGCGTTCGGCTCCCCGCTCGGCAGCCCCCTTGCCGGCAGAGCTGCTCACCGCCTGCACAACTCCCGGCGGGATATCCCCCTTGGCCTGGGTCGGCTCGTTCTTTTTCAGCAGCTTGGCAAGAATACTCATGGAAACCTCTCGGAAATCAGGCAAAGCGTACCATCTTTACACCAGAGCGCGGTACCGTTTCAATCCAAAAAGAACCGTCACTCCTCGTTACAATTCGTTACAATCGCTTGAACAGACAACAGATTTTTACTTGATTTTTTCCAACGGGCGGCCGATAAAGGACATTGTTGAACCGTTTGGACCTCATCACCTTTTCCGATACGACAACCAACGCACACGAACAGGAGGCTGCGGCATGAAGGGTAACAAAGGTTTTACGCTGGTTGAAATGGCAATCGTGCTGGTCATCATCGGCGTCATTCTGGGTGCGGTGATCAAGGGACAGGATCTGATTGCCGGCGCGAAGGAAAAGAAATTTAAGTCGGAAATCGATCAACTGGCAACGGCCTATTACACCTATTTCGACAAGTATTCCCGGGTACCCGGCGACGACAATACGGCTGCTGCCCGCTGGTCGACCGGAACCGCGGCAACGAACGGCAATAACGATGGCCAGATCGCCACAGCAACTGAAGTCGCTAATGACACTGGAGCCCTTGATCATTTGCGCCGTGCCGGCCTTCTGACCGACGTTGTTTCCAACACCGACCAGCCATTCAACTCAACCACCATGCCCGGCGTCAACATCAGGTTCGGGAGCGGCACCGCCGCGGCCTGGGCATCCTCTTCGGCAGTCAATCTCCTCATTATCACGGGTATGTCGGCCGAGGACATGCTGCTGTTTGACACGAAGTATGATGACGGAGTTGCAACAACCGGAAAAATCAGAGGTGTCAGCGCGGCAACTGCCGGCACGGTGCAAGCTTACACCACTGCAAACTGCTTGCTGGCCTACTCCGTGCGCTAACAAATCGTTACGAACAGTTGCACCATCGAAGCAATTACCCAAGCAAAGAGGGAGGCCGGCGCGCCTCCCTCTTTGCTTGGGTAGCTTGTATTTTCAGGCCGGTCGGGTAGAATGGGCGAAAATTTCCGGAGCACGAACATGGACCGTACCTGCAGAAAAGGCTTCACCTTGGTGGAACTGGCGGTGTCGATGGTGGTGATCGGCATTCTGCTGGGGCTGGGCATGTCCATGGTGGGGCCGCTCATGACCTCCATGAAGGTGCGGGAAAGCCGGGAAAACCTGGGGGCGGCGGTGGAATCGGTCAACAGCTACGCCTCGGGCAACAACCGTCTGCCGGACAGCACCACCCCCCCCAGTAGTCCCACCTTTTGGAAAAACGTTGCCAAGACGTACACCGACGCTTGGGGACGGGACTTCATCTACCTGTACGACAACAACCTCTACGCGGCCCCCTCCACCAAGGACACCATTTGCGGTCGACGTTCTACGCCAATAACACTGCGTCAATGCCTAACAAGTAATTGCTCAACAACTGCAGGGGTAGACTATATTGATGTTCCAAATGTCGCTTATATCTTGTTCAGCTTTGCCGATGACGCCACCTCCAACAGCAAGCTTAACGGCACCTTAACATCGGCAAGCGGGACCGCTGCACTGAACAACGCGCTCATTACCGCCAGCGGGAACATAACGGCGACCGCTCCTGCCACCACCGCCACTGTTACCGCTGATACCGTGAACGACCTGGTCCGCTGGGTCACCCTGGATGAACTGCGTACCAAGGTGGGTTGCCAGGGGCCACAGTTGAAGATCGTGAACAATGAGTTGCCGTTTGGTTATGCTACCAGCCCGTACAACGCCATTATTTCAGCCGACGGTGGTGTACCTTTTGCATCAACAGGTGGCAAATACAGATGGTGTATTCAGGGGGCAAGCCCCGGTACGGCCACAAAACCAGTTCTGAAAAGCTCCGATGGAACAACAACCATCCTTTACACCTCTGATTGCACCAACGCAGCTGAAAACTTATGGACCAGGGGAGATTATATAACTCTTAACCTCTCTGTGGTTGTAGTAAATACAAAGGCCTATACTTGCAAAACTGCTACTTCTGTGTCACCGCCCACTACTGATTGGAGTGAAGTTGGCAGCACCTGGGTTTCAGGCACAAATTATTCCGCAACCACTACCGTAGTTTCCGGCACCACTGCCTATACATGCAAACAAAGCCATACAGCCGTTGCAAGCAACCAGCCTACCAGCGGCGCAAACTGGAGAGATTATTGGACACAAACCGGCACCGCTTGGTCAGCTGGTTCGTACACTCCGCCTGACCCTACATACAGCTTCACCGTGTATGTTCGGGACGACAACGACACAACCGGCAATAACGACAATATCGCTTCGAAAACCTTCGTTCTGACCATCAACCCCAACTGACCCCCCAACAGCTGCCTAACACAATGACGCGGAGGGGACTCACAGGTCGCCCCTCCGCGTTCTCCGCGCCTCCCCATGAGCCTCTGCAACCGTACCACTTTTGCTAGACTCACCTAGTATTTTTGCCAGACTGATCTAGCAAAACAGGCTATCATCTCTGCCATGAACCAGACATTTGAACGTCACTTTGTGCGGCAGCTTGAGCAACGGCTTGCGGCTGACAGGCCGCTCATCCAAGTTCTGGTAGGTTCCCGGCAGGTGGGGCAGACCACCGGGGTACGACAACTGCTGGCCCGTTCTCCACTACCCTGCCATTATGCCAATGCCGACGACCTGCTGGCCGCCGGCCGCACCTGGCTGTTGGAGCTGCCGGGTTCCTGAAAAAACTTACGCCGGACGCACGGTAAAATACTCCACCAGTGCAGCCGCCAGGCTGTCCAGGGTCGCCTCCGGCGGCTCCACCGCCACGGTCAGGCCCAGGTCGCGGCAGGTACGGGAGGTGATCGGTCCGATGGAAACCACCGCCACACCGCTCAGCAGGTCCCGCAGCCGGTCCGCTCCGCCGAGCAACGTCGCCAGATTCGTCACCGTTGACGAGGCGCTGAAGGTCACGGCGTCCAGCTCCCGGTGTTCCAGTGCGTCGCGGGCCTCGTCCGGCAGCGATTCCGGCAGCAGGTTGCGGTACAGCACCGGCGCTGCCACCCGCGCCCCCATCCGCTCCAGTGCCGGCGGTATCAGGTCCCGGGCCCGATCGGCCCTGGGAAAGAGCACCTGCTTCCCCGCAAGGTCGATCCCCTCGAAAGCGGCCACCACCCCTTCAGCGGTGAACTCTGCCGGCACCAGGTCGGCCAGAATCCCTCGCGCAGCCAACGCTTCCGCAGTTTTCGGGCCGACAACGCATACCTTGCACCGCCCCAGGGCACGGCTGTCCTGCCCCCGTTCGCGAAGCCGCTCGAAAAAGAACCTGACTGCGTTTGCCGAGGTGAGTACCAGCCAGTCGGTCTCCCCCAGGCGGAGAAGGGCGGCATCCACCTCATCCCAACGCTCCGGCGACACCAACCGGATAGTGGGACACTCCACAACCCGGGCACCCTGTTCCTCCAGCATCCGCGAAAACTCCCCCGCCTGATCGGCGGCGCGGGTCACCAGTATCCGCCGGCCGAAGAGGGGGCGGCGGTCGAACCAGGCCAACTGCTGCCGCAGATTCACCACCTCGCCCACGATGGTCAGGGCCGGCGGCTTGAAGCCTGCTGTCTCGGCCCGGTCGGCGATGTCGGCCAGGGTGCCGGTGAGTACTTCCTGTTGTGCCGTGGTTCCCCAGCGCACCAGGGCTACCGGCGTTGCCGGGCTGCGGCCGTGTTCCGCCAGGAGCGCCATGTTGCGGCGCAGGTGCTTGATCCCCATGTAGAAGACCACCGTGCCGCTGCCGGTGGAAAGGCGCTGCCAGTCAATGGCGGAATCCTCTTTCCCCTGGTCCTCGTGTCCGGTCACAAAGGCCACCGAAGGGGTCACCGCCCGGTGGGTCAACGGGATGCCGGCCGTGGCGGCGACACCAAGTGCCGCGGTCACGCCGGGTACGACGGTAAACGGGATGCCGGCGGCAGCCAGCGCCTCGCACTCTTCCCCCCCCCGGCCGAAGACGAAGGGATCGCCCCCCTTCAGCCGGACCACGGTCTTGCCTTCACGGGCCTTGGCCACCAGCAGGCGGTTGATCTCCTCCTGCTCCTGGTTATGGCGTCCGCCGATCTTGCCGGCGTAAATCAGTTCCGCATCGGGAGCGGCATGGGCCAGGAGCGCCGGATTGGCCAGATAGTCGTAGACCACCACCTGGGCAGTCCGCAGGCATTCGACGCCCCGGACGGTCACCAGTCCGGGATCACCCGGACCGGCGCCGACGAGATGGACACGACCTGTGGATTGGGGAGTTGCCGGGGGAAGCGGAGAGGTGCTTGAAGGCATTGCTGCCACCATCAGTGGGCAATTTCCCGCTGGTAGACGTCTTCGAGAATCTGCTTGCCGCCGGCCGCCAACAGGCGTTCGGCAAGCTCACTGCCCAGACGTTGGGCCTCGACCGCAGGGCCGCTGATAGTGTCACGCACGGAGCGGCTGCCGTCCACCGCCGCGATGAACCCCACCAGATGCAGGGTGTCGCCGCTGATGGTGCCGTGGGCAGCGATCGGCACCTGGCAGCCCCCCTCGCAGCGCTTGAGCAGGGCCCGTTCCGCCGTCACCGCCCAGGCAGTGGGGGCGTGGTTCAGGAAGGAGATGGCCTCGATGGTGGCCCGGTCATCAAGACGGCACTCCAGACCCAGCGCCCCCTGGCCGATGGCCGGAATGGAGAAGTCGGGAGCCAGCAGCTCGGTGATCACGTCGGTGAAGCCCAGACGGTTAAGCCCGGCGGCGGCAAGAATCACCGCATCCAGGTTGTCTTCTTTCAGCTTGCGGATACGGGTCTCCACGTTGCCGCGGATGATCACCATCTCAAGGTCCGGCCGGGCAGCCAGCAGTTGGGCCTGGCGCCGCAGGGCGCTGGTGCCGATCCGGGCGCCGGGCCTCAGGTCGGCGAAGCGTACGCCGTCGGAAATAAAGGCGTCGCGGGGATCCTCCCGTTCGGTGGTCACCACCAGCCCCAAGCCTTCGGGGAATTCGGTGGGCACATCCTTCATGCTGTGCACGGCCAGGTCGATCTCTCCCCGCAGCATCGCTTCCTCGATCTCCTTGACGAAGAGCCCTTTTCCTCCCACCTGGGCCAGGGGAACATCCAGGATCTTGTCGCCGGTAGTCTTGATCTTGACCAGTTCAACCTCCACGCCGGGATAGCGGCGCTCCAGTTCGGACTTGGTCCAGTTGGCCTGCCAGAGCGCCAGTTGGCTGGCGCGGGTTCCAATACGCAGTTTCGATACAGTCATTCATTCGTCTCCAGAATACAGCAGGATAGGTCACAGTCGTCGGGACCACAGAAATAGACACGGTTACGCCCCTCATGCTTGGCCCGGTACAGGTTGCGGTCGGCGCAATCCACCAGCTCCTGGCTGTTGCGGATACCGTTGGGCCACGTGGTGCAGAAGCCGATACTGACGGTAATGATCGGCGAAACCGGGGAGTCGGCATGGGGAATTTCCAGCGCCGCAACCGCCTGGTGCAGATGCTCGGCAACCTTCCGGGCGCCCTGAACATCAGTCTCGGACAGGATACAGGCAAATTCCTCGCCGCCGTAGCGCGCCAGCAGGTCACCGGGACGCCGGATCACGCCGAGCATGCAACAGGCCACCGCCTTGAGACAATCGTCTCCGGCCAGGTGGCCATACCGATCGTTGTACAGCTTGAAATGATCGATGTCGATCATCAGCACCGACAACGGCGTCCCGGAACGCTGGGCGCGGTGCCACTCCTGTCGCAGCATCTCGTCGAAGCGCCGGCGGTTGGCAATGCCGGTCAGCCCGTCGATGGTGGCCATGGCGGAAAGAAGGTCACGGTGCCGCTTCAGCTCCAGGTGATTACGGATACGCGCTTTGACGATGGGGGGGTTGATCGGCTTGATGATATAGTCGATGGCTCCCAGCTCAAGCCCTTGGGTCTCGTCCTTCTCTTCCCCCAGCGCCGTCACGAAGACCACCGGAATATCACGGGTCTGCGGGTCGGACTTGAGACGGCGGCAGACCTCGTAGCCGTCCATCCTGGGCATCATGATATCCAGCAGGATCAGGTCGGGACGGTCGCTGGCCGCCAGGCGCAGGCCATCTTCACCGCTGGTGGCAAACAGAATCTCGCATTCGTCGGCGAACAGTTCGGACAATACGCGGATGTTGATCGGCGTATCGTCAATAATCAGCAGTGTTGGTCGCAAACCGTGCATGGCATGTCACCTTACGGTATCCCAAGCTTTTCTGCAAGTCTGTGCAGGATTGAGGCCGCCTTCGAAAATTCGAGCCGCTCCAGCAGCTCCTCCATCTCCACCAGCTCGCCGGAAAAACGGCCGCCCAGCTGTTCCCGAAACTGATGAAAGGTGCCCACGGCCCCCATATTCTGCCCTTTCAGCTGCTGCTCCAGTTTTTTCAGCAACGGCTGCAAACGGTCGCGATCAAGGGAAGCAGGAGCCACGGGTGGCGACAGATCCACGAGCGTTGGCGGCGGCGCGGCATACCTGCTGTTATCCACCGCCGCCGCAGCGTCTGACGGACGCAGGGGCACGGTAAAGAAGAAGAGACTCCCCGCCCCTTCCTCGCTCTCGACACCGATCTCTCCCCCCATGAGCTTGACCAGTTGGCTGGAGATGGCCAGCCCCAGGCCGGTGCCGCCGTACCGCCGGGCAATACTGTTGTCCGACTGGGTGAAGGGAGAAAAAATTTCCCGCAGCCGGTCCCGTGGTATGCCGATACCGCTGTCCTTCACCTGAAAGCAGAGCAGGAGCTTCTCGTCCTGCCTGCCCGCCAGGGTCACCCCGACACTGATCTGCCCTTGATCCGTGAACTTGACGGCATTGGAGAGCAGGTTCATCAGAATCTGCCCCAGCCGTAACGGGTCCCCCTCCAGCCGGTCCGGGATATCCGCGGCACTATGGCTGCTGAGCCGCACCCCCTTTTCCTCGGCCCTGCCTTTCACCAGCCCGGTCTGTTCGGCAAGCAGCCGGGAAAGACTGAACGGAATCAGCTCCAGATCAAAACGGCCCGCTTCGATACGGGAAATATCCAGCAGGTCGTTGATGATCGCCAGCAGGGTACGGCCGGCGGAGTCGATGGTTTCCAGTTGTTCGCGCTGACGTGCCGTCAACTCGCTGCGGGTGAGCAGGTGGCTCATCCCCACGATGGCGTTCAGGGGAGTACGCAATTCATGGCTGACGGAGGCGATGAAGCTGCTCTTCAGCCTGTTGGCCTGTTCCGCCTCGTCCTTGGCCAGGTTCAGATAGAGCTCCGCCCGCCTGCGTTCCGTGACGTCAAGATTGATGCCGACAACCCGGACAGCCTCGCCCGCCGGGTTACGGTAGACCCGGGCAATACAGCGCAGATGGCGGAGTTCCCCCGTATCGCAGCGTACTACCCTGAACTCGACATCAAGGGGCGCCTCACCGTAAAGCGCCTCATGCATCGCCTCCTCGGCCCGCTCCAGGTCCTCTGGATGCACCGCCTGCTGGAACAGGTGATAGCACTCCTCCTCACAGTGCTCCGTGAGGCCGTACAGGTGGTACATCTGGCGATCCCAGTAGAGCCGGTTGTGCGGCAGATCCCAGTCCCAGACCCCCACGCCGCCCGCTTCCGTGGCCAGGGTCAGACGTTCGTTCAGCGTGCCGACTTCCGTCTCCTTCTGCTCCAGGTCCCTCAAGCGCTGCAGCAGCAACACGGCCAGCCCCACCGAGAAGGACATCAGCACCAGGGCTCCACCGACATTCACGGCCACCTGCCGCTGCCAGTCGGCCAGGATTACCTCGCGGGGCAGCGAGACCACCGCCACCAGGTTTTCGAACGGCGCTTCGAGGCGGGCAAAGGCGATCTGGCGGTCAGCATTATCCAGCAGCGCCTTCTGATTACGGAAAACCCCGTAGGGAGTCTCCTGGACAAGCTTGCTCAGCAGCAGCTTGCCCCTGATGTTGACCTGGAACGCCTGCTCGTTGGCCGGCGTGACGGCCAGGGGCCAGCCGTCGGTGCGCAGGAGCAAGGTCTGAATATCCTGATGCATCGACACCGACTGATAGAATTGATCGAAGTAGGCCACCCGGAAGGAAACCGCCGCCAGACCGTCAAAGCTGCCGTCAGGGGTATCAAGGCGGCGGCTGATGGTAAAAACCCAAGCCCCCAGCACCCGACTTTTGACCGGACGCCCCAGAAAGAGCGCCGACGTCGGGTTGTCGCGGTGGTGGCGATAGTACTCCCGGTCAACAACCTGCATCGGTTTCAGCGGGTACTCGTGGGAGTTGGCAATCCCCTGACCCGCGGCATCCACCAGCAGGGCGCTGCCCACCTGACGCATGCCGGCAACCTTGCGTTGCATCAGTTCATGAAGCAGGTGTTCCTCTGCCTGCTTCCTGCCGCCCTGCTGCTCGATTGCGGCATGGATTTCCGACAGGGTGCGCTCGGCAACCGCCAAGCTCTGGCCGGCATGCTCCGCCAGGGCGCGGGCGTTGCCCAACAACTGGCGATTGGCGGCCTCAAGGGCCAGATCATGCTCGCGGATGCTCTGCCAGACCACAAACCCGGACGTCCCCAGCACCAGACACAGCGTAAGGCCGCTCAGAAGTGCTTTCAGGCATGCCGGGCTGCATCTGAGCATTGGCCTATTCCTCAAGCTCCAGTTCGGGGGTGTCGTTCGACGGACGCTCAAGATCGAACAGGGCCTGCAGGGCGTCCAGGTAGAGGTCGGTACGGTTCCCCTGGCCGCTCCGCTTCAGCAGCGAGGTGGGGTGATGCAGAATCTTGTTGATCAGGGCGGCGGTCAGGGCGTCAAGCCGCCGTGCCGCCTCGGGCGGCGCGTCCTTCCAGGCCAGCAGGGTCCGCTCCACCTCGGTCCGGCGCAGTTCGTCGAACCGGTTGCGCAACGCCACGATGGTGGGCGTGACCTCAAGAGTGGCCACCCATTTGTAGAACTGGGCGATTTCCTCGGCAATGATCGCTTCGGCCTTGTCCGCCTCCTGACGGCGTCCTTCCAGGTTGGCCGCCACCACCTGCTGCAGGTCGTCCATGTCGTAGAGGTAGATGGCATCCAGGTCGTTCACCGCCGGATCGATATCCCGGGGCACGGCGATGTCGATCATGAACATCGGCTGCATCCGCCGCCGTCGGATCACCGCTTCGAGATCGGTAGGCGTGATGATGAAATGGGTGGCGCCGGTGGAGGTCAACACGATATCGGCACGGTGCAGATGACTGAACAGCTCTTCGAAGGGAATTGCCTCCCCTTCGAACTCCTCGGCTAGGCGCTGGGCCCGCTCAAAGGTCCGGTTGGTAACCAGCACCCCTTTGGCGCCGTTGGTCAGAAAATGGCGGGCCGCCAGTTCGCACATCTCGCCGGCGCCGATCAGCAGCACGGTCTTGCCGGCAAGGCTGCCGAAGATCTTCTTGGCCAGCTCCACCGCCGCAAAGGAGACCGATACGGCCGAGGAGGCGATGCGGGTTTCAGTGCGGACCCGCTTGGCCACGGAAAAGGCCTTGTGCAGGAAACGGTTCAGGATGACGCCGGAGGTTTTGTACTCGGCGGCGTAGCCGTAGGAGGTCTTGATCTGTCCCAGGATCTGGGGCTCCCCCACCACCATGGAGTCGAGGCTGGAGGCGACCCGAAAGACGTGCCGGATGGCGTCCTCGCCATGGTAGCTGTACAGATGGGGCTCCAGAGTGTCGTAGGGGATGCGGTGATAGTCGGCCAGAAAGCGGCGAAGGCGGGCCAGTCCGCCGGCGATATCGCGGGTGGTGGCGTAGATCTCCACCCGGTTGCAGGTGGAGACGATGATCCCTTCCACGATCCCTTCCAGACGGCAGAGTGCTCTCAGCGGTTCTTCGATACTGTTGGGGGAAAAGGCGACCTTTTCCCGGATATCAACGGAAGCTGTCTTGTGGGACAGACCGACAACAATGATATTCATGCAGCAAGGCCCCTCAGGTGTAACTATGCAGACCGGGGAGCCAGAGGTTTACCCCGATGAACGTAAAAAGCATGATCAGAAAACCGACGATGGTGAGCCACGCGGCACGGCGTCCCCGCCAGCCGGTGGTGAGCCGGCCGTGCAGAAGTGCCGCGTAGACGAACCAGGTGATCAGCGACCAGGTTTCCTTGGGATCCCAGCTCCAGTAGCTGCCCCAGGCCTGGGAGGCCCAGATGGCGCCGGTGATGATCGCCACGGTCAGGAGCGGAAACCCGAAGGCCAGACACCGGTAGCCGATCTCGTCAAGCATATCCAGGGAGGGAAGCTTCTGGAAGAGTGATCCCAGGTGCTTCTTTTTCAGGAAGTGCGACTGGATCAGATAAACCGCGGCAACACAGCCGGACACGGTGAAAAAGGCATAGGAGGTGAAGGCCAGCAGGGTATGGGAGTAGATCCAGGCAGACTGCAGGGCCGGGTTGAGGGGACGCAGTTCCGACGGCAGCATGCCGGCGGCAATGGTGGCCAGCAGGGCCAGGGGAACCACGAAGGACCCCAGGGTGGCGATCTTGAAGCGATATTCGAATACCAGATAGACGCCGACGATGGAAAGCCCGAAAAAGGAAAGGGCCTCGTGCATGTTGGTAATCGGCAGGTAGCCGACGGCGATAAAGCGGTGAATCACCGCCAGGCAGTGGGTACAGAAGCCGGCAAACAACAGCTTGCCGGCCAGGCTGGACAAAGGGAAGTCGGTACGCAGCAGCCGCGTCAGGTAGAGCAGCGTGGCACCGGCGTACAGGGTCAGGGTCAGGGCAAAAGCAATCTGGGTCATCATGTCAGGATCCGGAGCGCGAAGCGTGGCTGTCGACCGCAGAGGAGAGGGCCGCCTCGATCATCCGTTCGGCCTCAGCGCGCTCTCCCCCCCGCAGCATCTCCATAAGCCCTTGCGCCATCAGGTTTTTTACAAAGTCGGTATTGTATGCCTTTGCCATTCCCAGCGTCAACAGCTTTTCACGCAGCTCGGCCAGCAGCTCCAGCAGCTCCCCGTACTCCTCACCGATGGCCTCAGCCACGTGATCCCTGACGGCAGCGGCAACGGCAGGGGCGCTTCCCTCCGTTCCCACCGCGATCTCAAGCCGCCCGCGCCGCAACAGGGCCGGAAACCGGCAGGTCCCCTCCTCCGGCCGGTCAGCCACGTTCACCGCAATACCGAGCAACCTGGCTTCATCGGCCACCTGACGATTGACCTCCCGATCGCTGGTGGCGGCCACCACCAGTGCCGCGCCGGCCAGGTCACCGGGCGCCCAGGGGCGCTGCCGCCAGGACAGCTCCCCCGCCGCAGCCAGCTCGGCAAGGCGCGGAGTCAGCTCAGGGGCCACCACCACCAGCTCCATGCCGGCCTCCCGCAGCACCCCGGCCTTACGGGCCGCGACCGCCCCGCCACCAACCAGAACGGCGCGCCGGCCGGCAAGATCGAGGGAGATGGTCAGATGGTGGAATGGTTGATTTCGCACTTGCATTTTTTCGTTACCGGCGTATTATTCAAAAATTCCTATACATGACCCAATTCATAAAGGAGGCTTTTCCATGGCAAGCGATGCCGTTCACACCTTTACCGATGCCAATTTCGACCGTGAAGTACTGCAGTCCGACGTGCCGGTGCTGGTCGACTTCTGGGCCACCTGGTGCGCCCCATGCAAGGCCATTGCCCCGCTGATCGACACCATCGCCGGTGAGTACGCCGGCAAACTGAAAGTGGGCAAGGTCAATGTGGATGACAACCAGACAACTCCCGGCAAGTACAGCGTCCGCGGCATCCCCACCCTGATCCTGTTCAAAGGGGGCAAGGTGGTGGATCAGGTGGTCGGCGCAGTACCCAAGTCCCAACTGGATGCCCTGATCGCCAAAGCGCTCTGAACGGCACCGGAGTACCACCTGCTGCAAAACGGCTGTGACGTTCGCGTCACAGCCGTTTTACATTACTGGCGGCCGAGTCGCTCCCGCAGGTACGCGGCAAACTCCTCCCGGAACTCCTCCCGCTTCAGGGCCAGGTCGACGGTGGCCTTCAGGAAGCCCAGCTTGTCGCCGCAATCATGGCGCAGCCCCTCGAACAGACAGCCGTAGACCTTTTCAGACTGGGACAGCCGTTTGATGGCGTCGGTCAGCTGAATCTCTCCCCCCCGCCCCGGTGTCTGACGCTCCAGCAGGGGGAAAATGGCCGGGGTCAGCACGTAGCGACCGATGATGGCCAGGTTGGAGGGAGCCTCCTCCTGCTTCGGCTTTTCCACCATGTCGGTCACTGCCACCACCCGCTCGGACAGCCGCTCGGCTGCCACGCAGCCGTAGGACGATATCTGCGCCATCGGCACTTCTTCCAGAGCCAGCACGCTGCCCTGACGCTGCTCGAACACATCCAGCAGCTGCCGCAGACAGGGAACGGTACTGTCGATGATGTCGTCCCCCAGCAGCACCGCGAACGGTTCGTTGCCGATGAAATCCCGGGCACAGAGAATGGCATGCCCCAGCCCCAACGCCTTTTTCTGGCGGACGTAGTAGATATCCACCAGGTCGGCGATCTCCCGGACTTCCTGCAGGGTCTCGTCTTTCCCCTTCTCCTCCAGGTGGTTTTCCAGCTCCGGCGACAGGTCGAAATGGTCCTCGATGGTCCGCTTGGTCCGGCCGGTGACGAAAATGATCTGGGTAATGCCGGCCGCCACCGCCTCCTCCACCACGTACTGCACCAGCGGCTTGTCGATCAGCGGCAGCATCTCCTTGGGGGAGGACTTGGTGGCCGGCAGAAAGCGGGTTCCCAGGCCAGCCACCGGAAAAATCGCCTTGCGCACCTTCATTGCCGCAGCTTCCTTTCTGCCGATTCCAGGGTATTCTGCAGCAGCATGGCGATGGTCATCGGCCCCACCCCGCCCGGCACCGGCGTGATGGCCGAGGCCCGCTCGGCGGCAGCGGCGTATTCCACGTCACCCACCAGCTTCTTCTCACCCACCCGGTTGATCCCCACGTCGATCACCACAGCCCCCGGCTTGATCCAGTCCCCCTTCACCATCTCCGCTTTGCCCACCGCCGCGATCACCACGTCGGCCCGGCGCACCACTTCAGCCAGATCTTTCGTACGGGAGTGGCAGATGGTGACCGTGGCGTGGCGGGCCAGGCACATCAGTGCCACCGGTTTGCCCACGATGTTGGAGCGCCCCACCACCACCACCTCCTTACCGGTCAGGTCGTAGCCGATCTCGTCCAGCATCACCATCACGCCGTAGGGGGTACAGGGCTGAAAAGTGGGCTTGCCGATGGCCAGACGTCCCACGTTGAAGGGATGGAAGCCGTCGGCATCCTTGTCCGGCGAGATCGCCTCCAGCACCTTGTCGCTGTCGATATGGGAGGGCAGGGGCAACTGCACCAGGATGCCGTGCACCCGCTCGTCGGCATTCAACTGCCCGATCAGGGCCAGCAGGTCCGCCTCGCTGGTGGACTCGGGCAGTTCGTGGTCAGCGGAGTACATCCCCAGCTCGATGCAGTTCTTCTTTTTCATCCCCACGTAGACCCGGCTGGCCGGATCGTCTCCCACCAGCACCACCGCCAGCCCGGGGGTCACCCCTTTGGCCTTCAGTTCCGCCACCCGCTCCCCGATCCGCTGCCGCACCCTGGCTGCGATCGCCTTGCCGTCAATCACCTGAGCCGTCATATCGCTTCTCCTCCCGTGTTCATCAGTACCTAGCAGTCGTGGTACTGTTTTCCCGCTTCCCTGTCAACCCTTTCGGTTGCCGGGGCACGCCATAGCCGCACTCTGCTCAGCACCTATGAATTTCTTTCATTTTTCTCGCTGCAGCCCCCTTTACATAGTCGTCACATGCCTGTAACATGCTGACGCTTTATAACGACCCCGTTGCACGACAGAGAAGCAAAAACCGCGGTGCCGGAGCCGGTAATCCCGCCCAATGGGCTCGCTATGCTTCTGAAAAGGAGATTTGCATGTTCGGACTGATACCGAAGGAAGAGAAGTTTTTCGAAATGTTCCGCCAGATGGGGGTGATCATCACCGAGGGCGCCCAGCAACTGAAGACCATGCTGGACGACTATGCCGACCCCCTGACCAGTCAGCGACAGATCAAGGACACGGAGCACAAGGGAGACACCCAGACCCACCTGATCATCAAAACCCTCAACAAAACCTTCATCACCCCGCTTGATCGCGAAGACATCTACTCCCTGGCCTCCAAGCTGGACGATATCCTGGACCTGATCGACGCTTCGGCCCAGCGTTTCGTGATGTACAACGTGGAAAAGCCGACCCCCGCCTCCAAGGAGCTGGCCTTCATCATCCTCAAATCCTGCCAGACCGTGGAGCGGGCCCTGCGCCACCTGGGGGGCAAATTCGACGATATCAACGACTGCTGCGTGGAGATCAACGCCCTGGAGAACGAGGCGGACCGGGTCTGCCGCGAGGCGATCAGCCGCCTGTTTGCCGAAGAGAAGGACCCGATCAACCTGATCAAGTGGAAAGAAATCTACGAAACCCTGGAAAAGGCGACGGACAAGTGCGAGGACGCCGCCAATATTCTGGAAAGCGTGGTGGTGAAGCATGCCTGAAATGGCGATCATCCTGCTGGTGCTGGTGGTTGTGGCGGCACTGGTCTTTGACTACATCAACGGCTTTCACGACACGGCCAACGCCATCGCCACCTGCGTTTCCACCCAGGCACTGTCGATCCGTTCGGCCATCTTCATGGCCGCGTTTCTCAACTTCGCCGGCGCCATGGTCTCCACCAAGGTGGCCACCACCATCGGCAAGGGGATCGTCGACGCCGCCGATGTTACCCAACTGGTGGTTTTCGCCGGGGTGATGGGGGCGATCATCTGGAATCTGATCACCTGGTACTACGGCCTCCCCTCCTCCTCCTCCCACGCCATCATCGGCGGCATCATGGGAGCGGTGATCGCCCACTCCGGTCTCTCGACCCTGCACTGGGCCGGCCTGAAAAAAATCGTCCTTTCCCTGATCTTTTCCCCCATTTTCGGCGTCATTGTCGGTTTCGGCTTCATGGTGGTACTGCTCTGGGCCTTCCGCAACAAGGCGCCGGGCAACATCAACAAGGGGTTTCGCCGGCTGCAGGTAGTTTCCGCGGCGTTCATGGCCTTCTCCCACGGCACCGCCGACGCCCAGAAATCCATGGGCGTGATCACCATGGCCCTGCTTTCCTACGGCCTGATCCCCACCTTCGAGGTTCCCACCTGGGTGAAGCTCTCCTGTGCCGTTGCCATGGGGCTGGGAACCGCCGCCGGCGGCTGGCGGATCATCAAGACCGTGGGCAAAGATTTCGTCAAGCTGCAACCGGTGCACGGTTTCTGCGTGGAGACCGCCGCCGCCGGGGTCATCCTGGGAGCCTCCTCCATCGGCATGCCGGTCAGTACCACCCACGTCATCACCTCCACCATCCTGGGAGTGGGAATCTCCAAGCGCCTCACCGCGGTCAACTGGAATGTGGCGCAACGGATTCTGGTGGCCTGGGTGCTGACCATTCCGGCCTCGGCCTTCGTCGCCTTCCTGACCTACCAGGCACTGACGCCGGTATTCGGCAAATAGTACCGCCATGTCCGTGGCATTCGACAAAGGCCGCTCCTTTCCGGAAGCGGCCTTTGTCGTTGAATGTTTTCCCTGCTGTAGCACATTCGTAACCTGCAACTGCTACGTTTGACACCGACCTGCAACAGACGGCACGGGAGAGGACGATGAAGAAGATACTGGTGGTGGAAGACGAACGGGACCTGGCGGACCTGCTGGCCTACAACCTTGAAAAGGAAGGGTACCAAGCCCTGACGGCGGCCAGCGGCCTGGAAGGGCTGGAGTTGGCCCGGCGCGAGCTGCCGGACCTGGTGGTGCTCGACCTGATGCTTCCCGGCATGATGGGAACCGAGGTTTGCTCCACCCTGCGTCGCACTGAACGGACCCGCGGCATCCCGGTGCTGATTCTCACCGCCCGGGGAGATGAGGTGGACCGGGTAGTGGGGTTTGAAATCGGCGCCGACGATTATATCGTCAAGCCGTTTTCCATGCGGGAGCTGATGCTGCGGGTTCGAGCCATCCTACGCCGCAGCGGCCAGGAGCTCGCACCGGTAGAGCGCCTGCTCACCCTGGGGCCGATCACCATGGACTGCGCCGGTCACCGGGTGATGGTGAACGGCAGCGAGATCGACCTGACCAGTACCGAGTACAAGCTGTTACTCTATCTGGCGGAGCATGCCGGACGCGTGCTCTCCCGTGAACTGCTCCTGCAGGAGGTCTGGGGGTACAACTTCGTCGGGGACACCCGCACCGTGGACACCCATGTCACCCGCCTGCGCGGCAAGCTGGGGGGCGCGGGGGAGCTGATCCGGACGGTGCGCGGTTTCGGCTACAAACTGGAGGAATAGCATGTCCTTCCGCTGGCAACTGTTCTACTCCTACCTGGCCCTCTGCCTGCTGCTGGTGCTGGGGCTGTTCGCCGCCGTGGACCACCTGCTGCTCAAGCGCCTCACCGAGGAGAGCCGGGAAAACCTGCTCAACCAAGCCCGGCTGGCGGTCATGCTCACCGAACGGGATGGCGCCGTGCAGGCCTCGCCCCAGGACCTGGCCCGCGAGGTGGGGACGGCAATCAAGGCGCGGCTGACCCTGATCGCCGCCGACGGCCGGGTGCTGGGGGACTCCGGCGTGTCGGACGATCACGTGCCGCGGGTGGACAACCATGCCGGCCGCAGCGAGGTGCGGGAGGCGATGACCGCCGGCAGCGGCAGTTCGCTGCGCTACTCCTCAACCCTGCGCACCACTATGCTCTACGTGGCGCTGCGCTGTCCGTTGCCGGACGGCTCCAGCGGCGTGCTGCGTCTGGCCCTGCCCCTGGAGCGCCTGGACGCGGCCAAACGGACCCTGCACACCCTGCTGGGGGGGACCGTGCTGCTGCTGATCCTGGCCGCCCTGCTCCTGAGTGTCGTCTTCTCCAACGTCACCTCCCGCCCCCTGCGGGAGATCGCCGATGCCGCCGCCCGCATCGGGGTCGGCGAAAAGGGGGTGCGTATCGCCCTTGCCGGCAGGAGCGGTGAGATCGGCTATCTGGCCCAGGTCCTAAACGACATGGCCGGACGGATCGAGCAGCAGGTGCACCGTATTTCCTCAGAGCAGCAGCGCCTTTCCGCCATCCTGCTGGGGATGGGCGAAGGGGTGATGGTCACCGACAAAAGCGGTGCCCTGCTGCTGGTCAACCCGGCCTTTCTGCGCATGTTCGGTATCCGGGACGACGTTACCGGCCGTCCCCTGGTGGAGGTCTGTCGCCACCCCGACCTGCTGCAGGCCTTCGAGACCCAGCGGGGCTCGGGAGAGGAGATGACCTGCGAACTCACCGTTCCCGCCACCAACCTGGTGCTGCTGGCTCACTGGGTACCGCTCACCGACGAGAAGGGGCTGCGCCAGGGAACCGTGGCGGTCTTCCACGACATCAGCGACCTGAAGCGCCTGGAAACCATGCGCCGCGACTTCGTGGCCAACGTCTCCCACGAACTGCGCACCCCGGTGGCGGTGATCAAGGGCTACGCCGAAACCCTGCTGGACGGTGCCCTGGAAGAGGCGCCGGACCAGGCCCGCCGCTTCACCGAAACCATCGTCCGCCACGCCGAACGGCTTACGAACCTGATCAACGACATCCTTACCCTTTCCCGTCTGGAGGGACGGGATGCCGGCACCGCCCTGCTCCCCCTGGAGATCGGCAGCGTCATCGACAAGGTGCGCCAGCTGATGGAGGACCATGCCGCCGGCAAGGGGATCAGCCTGACCGTTGCCTGTCCCCCCTCCCTGCCCCGGGTTGCCGGTGATCAGGGGCAACTGGAACAGGTGCTGCTCAACCTGCTGGACAACGCCCTCAAGTACACCCCGTCGGGAGGCAGGGTCGGCATCACCGCCCGCCCCGACGGCAATCGCGTCGCCATTGCCGTGACCGACACCGGCAGCGGCATCCCGGCCCGGGACCTCTCCCGCATCTTCGAACGTTTCTACCGGGTGGACGAGGCTCGCAGCCGTGAGCAGGGAGGGACCGGCCTGGGTCTGGCCATCGTCAAGCATATCGTCCAGCTCCACGGCGGAGAGATCACGGTGCAGAGCGAACCGGGAACCGGCAGCGTTTTCACCCTCTACCTGAACGCCGTCTCCTCTTCATGACGTTCGTGCCGCCCCACCGGGGCAATGGCTCCGGAAGCTGCCGCGCCGATTGAACCACCCGGCAAAATATGGTAGCCTGTCCTATTTTTATGCCCCCGGAGCTACCCATGTCTGCAGAAGAGCCCAAAGTCCTCCCGTTCATCGAACACCTGGTGGAGTTGCGTCGTCGCCTGATCATCATCGTCATTGCCGTGTTCATCGGCATGGGGGTTTCCTGGAACCTTGCCAACGAGATCCTGGTCTACATGGAAAAACCGCTGACCAGCGTTACCTACATCGATGCCGCCAAGCAGAAGCTCTATCGCTACCTGCAGACCAACTACCCCGCCATCTACCGGATGGGTGACATGGAAAAGGAGTTGAACAAGCCGAAAAAACAGCATGCCCTCAACTACACCAAACCACTGGAGCCGTTTTTCATCCAGTGCAAGATCTCGGCGATCGCCGGCTTCGTGCTGGCCCTGCCCATCGTCTTTCACCAGATCTGGGCCTTTGTGGCGCCGGGACTGACCCGGCGGGAACGGAAGCTGGTGGTCCCCTTCATGCTGGTCGGCACGCTCGCCTTCTGCCTCGGCGCCTTCTTTTTCCTGACCACGGTCTGGCCGTTCATCATCAACTTCTCCCTCTCCTACGAGACCGAGGGGTTGCGCAGCTGGTTGTCGCTCTCGGCCTACGTCGATTTCTGCCTGCGCCTGATCCTGATGTTCGGCCTGATGGCTGAACTGCCGGTGCTGACCCTGCTCTTGTCCCGCTTCGGCCTGGTCAGCTACGCCTTCCTCGCCCCCAAGCGCAAGTATGCCCTGCTGGCCAGCTCCATTGTGGCCGCTTTTCACTCCGACCTGGTCACCATGTTCGTGATCATGATCCCGATGTACATGATGTACGAGGTGAGCGTCTGGGTTGCCCTGTTCTTCGGCAAGAAGAAAACCGAACCGCCTCCGCTGCCGGCGGCCGGCTGACCGCGCCACCGACGAGCGCGGCGGTGAGTGCCATGTCCCTTCCTGCACACGACAAACCGACCTCCGACCACGGCGGTACCATCTACGCCACGGCACGAGCCCTGGGCTGCGCCGTCGACGACCTGCTGGATTTTTCCGCCAGCATCAATCCCCGCGGCCCCTCAGCGGCGGTACGGCAGGCGCTGCTGGCCGCCCTCCACCATATCCCCCACTACCCCGACAGCGACGCCACGGAGCTGCGCCGGGCCCTGGCCCGCTTTCACCACCTGCCGGAAGCTGCGGTGGTGCCGGCCAGCGGTTCCACCCCGCTCATCCACCTGGTGCCCGGCGTTGTCGCGGGAGAGAGGGGCATGGTGGTCTGCCCCGCCTTCAACGAGTACGAACACGCCCTGAAGCGACACGGCTGGAAGCTGCAGCGGCACCTGCTGTCCCCCGACGACGGTTTTGCCCTGCACCTGGACCGGCTGGCCGACGACCTGGCGCGGCAGCGTCCCGATGTGCTCTTTTTCTGCACCCCCGCCAACCCCACGGGACGCCTCTACCCCGCCGGCGAAGTCCGGAATGTGCTGGAGCTGTGCGGCCGCTACGGGACGCTGCTGGTGCTGGACGAGGCGTTCATGGATTTCTGCGGCGAGGAACAGTCGGCGAAAGCGGCGGTAGTTGCCTCTGGGCGGGGGATTGTGCTGCGCTCCCTGACCAAGTTCCACGCCCTGGCCGGACTGCGCCTGGGCTGCGCCCTGGCCCCGCCGGAGCTGGCGGAGAAACTGCGGGCCGCCCAGCCCCCCTGGGAGCTGAACAACCTGGCGCAGGTGGCCGGCGTGGCGGCCCTGGCCGACCCGGCGGAGGACGAGGCGACCCGGCGGATGATCGCGGAGGAGCGGACGCTTTTGGCGGAGTTGATCGGAAGGATTCCGGGGATCGAGCCGCTGCCTTCCTCCACCAACTACCTGCTGCTGCGGCTCGGCAATGGCCTGACCGCACCGGCGCTGCGGGAGCGGATGGTGCAGCGGCACCGGATCATGGTGCGGGACTGCAGCAATTTTTACGGGTTGGGAGAGACGTTTCTGCGGGTGGCTGTGCGGAGCCGCGAGGAAAACCGGCGGCTGGCAGCGGCGCTTTCAGAGGTTGTTCCGAGTCAGATTACGCCCTGAACTTCGATTCCGTGCCGGCCACCAACCGGCTGATGTTGGCATGGTGTTTGACGATGACGATGATGGAGATGAGCGCCGTGGCGATGAGCAGCTCGCGGCTGTGGGGTCGCAGCCAGACCAAGAGAGGCATCACGGCGGCGGCAACCACCGACCCCAGGGAGACGTAACGCCAGAGCGCCACCAGCAGCAGGAAAACCAGTAACGCCCCCAGCACCGCCAGGGGGGCCAGGGCCAGATAAACCCCCAGGGCGGTGGCCACCCCTTTCCCTCCCTTGAACAGCAGAAAGACCGAGAACACATGACCGCTGAAGGCCGCCAAGCCGATCCAGGCCTGCAGCGGCTCCCCCAGCCCCGCCAGCTTCCAGGCCAGCAGCACCGGCAGAAATCCCTTCAGACAATCGCCGATCAGGGTAAGGATGCCCACCCGCCGCCCCACCGTACGATAGAGGTTGGTGGCGCCGATGTTACCGCTTCCCTCTTGTCTGACATCGATGCCGCACAGCTTGCCCAGGAGCAGACCGGTAGGAATGGAGCCCAGCAAGTAGGCCCCGACGATCCAGAGTACGGTGGTCACGGTTTTTCTGCCAGCAGCTTGCGGGCCTCGCCCAGGTGAGGGCTGGCGGGATATTCCCGCACCAGACGGGAGAGGATGGTACGCATCCGCTCCCGCTCCTTCAGCTCCCGGTAGGACTTGCCCAGATAGAGCAGCGTTTCGTCATGGCCCGTGTAATCGGGAAAGTTGACCAGGACCAGCTCGAAACGCGCTGCAGCGGCCTTGTAATTGTCGGTACGATAATAGAAGCGGCCCACATAGATTTCGTACTGAGCCAGCTTGCCGCGGCAGTCGGCGATCTTCTCCTGCACCTTGGCCACGTACTCGGACTTGGGATACTGGCGGACGAAACTCTCGAAGAGCGCCAGAGCGTTCTTGGTGGGGGTCTGGTCGGTATCGATGCCGGTAATCAGGTTGTAGCTGGCCAGTGCCTGACGGTAGAGAGCGAACTGGGCCAGCTCGTGGGTGGGGTGCAGCTTGCGGAAATCCTCGTAGGCAGCAGCAGCCTCGATGTAGTCGCCGTTCAGGAAGTAGGCGTTGGCGATGCCGATCTCGGCCTTCGAGGCAAGCTCCGGCCCGGGAAAGGATTCGCGAACCTGCTTCCAGAGCTCGATGGATCTTTCGTAGCTGCTTCTGCCGAAGGCGGCCTCCCCTTCGGCGTAGAGTTGTTCCGCGGTTTTTTCCGGCTTGGGAGTGCCGGCGCAACCGGAGAACAGCAGGGAAAGCAGCACCAGCACCAGTCCGTACGCGTAACGTTTCATGGCTCGTTCCCCTATTCCCCCGCCTGCAGGATTTCGGGCCGGACCGCCGCCAGCCGGGCGATGATGTCGTGATTCAGCCAGAGCACCGGTGCGTCGGTACTCCAGGATGCCTGTACCATCAGATGGCCGGTGGCCCGGAAGACCACGCGGGACAACTCGGCGCAGACCAGCTGTTTCTGATCGCGGTGCAGCTCCATCAGGCGGGCGGAAGCGGCCAGCATCAGCTCCATCTGCTCTTTGGTCGAGTGCTGCGGCCAGCCGTCGAACACCAGGGCATCGGCGATCAGCGGTGCGGTCAGGTAGCGCCCGGCCTCGGCCAGCAGGGCCTCCAGGGAGGTGCCGTCGGCCAGCAGGGCGCCGCAGCGGGTCTCAAGTGCGGCGGCGCCGTCGCCTGCCTCGGACCGGATGGCGGTGAGCAGCGGATACAGGGAGATTTCCACCCCCAGGAACAGGGCGCTGGAGTTGGTCAGGATCTCCGGGCAGTTGAAAACGGTGGCGTTGACCCCCTGACTGCGGGCCGCCGCCGCATGCTCTTCCAGCAGGATCTTGGCGTACCCCTGCAGGTAGGGAGTGTAGGATTGCCAGCAGTAGGCGCCGTTGCGCAGGATGCCGGTGCCGTGGTAGCCGTAGGCGGTGTAGGCCACCCGCCCCCCCGCGGCGGTCAGCCGCTCCCGCAGCGGTCCGGAGACCTCGATCAGATGCCGCAGGGTATCGCCGGTCACCTCGTTGAAGCTGGCGTCGCAGAGACGTCCCAGGCCGCTGTTCCAGAACGGCTCGGACGCCAGGTACTTGTCGCCGCTCCCCTTGAAAACCCGGTTCAAAAGCGGCATGAAGACACGGGCGCGGGGAATGCCGCCGGCCATGGTATGGGCGAAGATCACGTTGGCGCCGGCCGGAATCCGCTGTTCCAGTTCCGCCATCACCAGCCCCAGGTTGGCCCGGAAGCGACCCCGGCCCGCCTCCCGCGCCCGGCGGATGAAATCGTCGTCAAAGGAGACCGTTTCCCACTCGTCCGGCTTCACCTTCTTCAGCCGTTCCGCAATGGGGGGCTCGCCGTCGGGACTCTCCATGTCGAAACCGGCTTCCAGGGGAATATTGACGATGCTCCCCTCCAGCAGTTTTTCCGCGTCGGCCAGCTCCTCCGGGGTCAGGGCGCGCAGGGTGCCGTCGCTGTCGCGGCGGCCCACGGTGGTGCCCAGCACGGTCATGTCGAGGCGGCGGGCCTCTTCGATCAGGCCGTTGGCATAGCCGCGGCCGAACAGCTCGCCGATCAGCACCAGGCAGTCGCCCGGCCGGTAGCCGGCGGCTTCGGGAAGGGTGGTCAGGGGGGTATAGGTAGGCATGGCACAAAACTCCGGACAAACGAAATATGCATGGAAGCGGGTAGTTTTACCATGAAGCGACCCGGCAATGGAACAGAAAAGCTTCATGACAGCACGAACGATTGGTGCTACCCTTGACGACCGATTCACTGAGCCCCGACCAGGAGCCCCCCATGAACGACGACCTGATCCTGCTGGGACACGGCAGCGGCGGTGCCCTTTCCCACCGCCTGCTGGACGATCTGATCCTCCCCGTCCTTTCCGACCGGAGTGCGGAACAAAACGATGCCGCCCTGCTGACCATCGGCCAGAGCCGCCTGGCCTTCACCACCGACGGCTACGTGGTTGACCCGCCCCTCTTCCCCGGCGGCACCATCGGCTCCCTGGCGGTGCACGGCACGGTGAACGACCTGGCCATGATGGGAGCCCGTCCCCTCTGGCTCAGTTGCGCTCTGATCATCGAGGAGGGACTTGAGCGGCAGTTGCTGGCCGATATCCTGGCCGACCTGCGCCGGGCCGCGGATGGGGCCGGCGTACGGGTGGTCACCGGCGACACCAAGGTGGTGCCGCGGGGGAAGGCGGACCGGATTTTCATCACCACCTCCGGGGTGGGGGTGATCGAGCACAGCCTTGCCATTCACGGCGGCGGCGCCCGTCCCGGCGACCGGATCATCCTCTCCGGCACCCTGGGGGACCACGGCATGGCGGTGATGGCGGCCCGGGAGGGACTCCCCCTCGACGGACTGCGCAGCGACTCGGCACCGCTCTGGTCCCTGGTGCGGGAGATGCTGGCAGAAGCGGGGGAGGCACTGCACCTGCTGCGGGACCCGACCCGGGGCGGCGTCGCCACCACCCTGAAGGAGCTGGCCCGTCAGTCCGGCCTGCTCTTCACCATCGATGAAGCGGCCCTTGCCGTCACGCCCCAGGTGCGGGGGCTCTGCGGCATCCTGGGCCTCGATCCGCTCTACGTGGCCAACGAGGGGAAGCTGCTGGCCTGCGTGGCGCCGGAAGCAGCCGAAGCGGTGCTGGCACGGATGAAACGCCACCCCCTGGGGGAGCGGGCCGCCATCATCGGCACGGTTGACGAAGGAGAAGCGGGACGGGTGCGGATGCGCACCGTGGTGGGAGGGATGCGGATGGTGGAGATGCTGGCGGGTGAACAACTGCCGAGGATCTGCTGACCCAGGAGCAGCCATGACCTGTACGCCCGGCATCAATCTGAAGACACGCTTCACCGTCTGGGACGGCGTGGCCTTCCTGCTGGTCATGGGGGTCGTGACCCTGCTGGCCTGGGGAAGCCGGCAGATGGCCGTCCCCTACCTGCCCGGCGACCGCATCCCCCTGTCGCTGGACCCGGCCAACCTGCCGCTGTACGCGCTGCGCAGCGTGCTGCGCATGGGAGTCGCCCTCGCCTGCTCCCTGCTCTTCACCTTCACCTGCGCAACCCTGGCTGCCAAAAACCGGCGGGCGGAGGCGGTGCTGATCCCGGCCCTCGACATCCTGCAATCGGTGCCGATCCTGGGGTTTCTCTCCGTGACCGTAACGGGCTTCATCGCCCTGCTGCCGGGCAGCCTGCTGGGGGTGGAGGCCGCCTCCATTTTCGCCATCTTCACCTCCCAGGCATGGAACATGGCCTTCAGCTTCTACCAGTCGCTGCGCATTGTCCCCCGTGAACTGCAGGAAGCCTCCATCCTCTTCGGCCTTTCCCCCTGGCAGCGCTTCTGGAGGCTGGAAGCCCCCTTTGCGACGCCCGCCCTGATCTGGAACACGATGATGTCGGTTTCCGGCGGCTGGTTCTTTGTGGTGGCCTCGGAAGCAATCACCGTCGGCAGGACTGCCGTGACGTTGCCCGGCATCGGCTCCTACGTGGCCCAGGCCATCCAGAACCGGGACCTGGGGGCCATCGCCTGGGCACTTGCCACCATGCTGCTGGTCATTCTGATTTACGATCAACTGCTGTTCAGACCATTGGTGGCCTGGGCGGAAAAGTTCAAATTCGAACTGACCGAGAGCCAGAACACACCACGGTCATGGGTGCTGACACTGTTCACCCGGGCCGGCTTTCTGCGGACGGCCCTGCAGGAACTGGGTCGCGGCTGGTCCCGCCTCAGCGGGCACCTGCCCACGCTTCCCCGGCGTGCCGCCCACGCTCCCCCGCCGTCACGACTGCGGGTCGTGCTGCCGGAGTTGCTCTGGCAGCTCTGCCTCTGGGGCGGCATGGGCATTGGCCTGGTGCTGCTGTGCCGCTTCATCGGCACCGGCGTCGCCCCTGGCGAGATTGTCGGCGTTTTCGGGCTCGGCCTGCTTACCCTGCTGCGGGTCGTGGTCCTGCTCCTGCTGGCCTGCCTGGTCTGGGTGCCCCTGGGGGTGCTGATCGGCCTCAATCCGCGCTGGTCCACCCGCATACAGCCCCTGGCCCAGTTTCTGGCGGCCTTTCCCGCCAACCTGCTCTTTCCGGTGGCGGTCTTCCTGATGGTTCGTTACTATCTCTCGCCGGAGATCTGGACCGCACCGCTGATGATCCTGGGAACCCAGTGGTACATCCTGTTCAACGTGATCGCCGGTGCGGCAGCCATTCCCACGGACTTGCGGGAGGCAGCCCGGAACCTGGGACTCGGCGGCTGGCGGCTCTGGCAGCGCCTCCTGCTGCCCGGCATCTTTCCCGCCCTGCTGACCGGGCTGGTGACCGCCTCCGGGGGCACCTGGAACGCCAGCATCGTGGCCGAGGTGGTCACCTGGGGCGACACCAGGCTCAGCGCCACCGGACTTGGCGCCTATATCGCCCATTGGACCGAGCGGGGAGACTACCCCCACATCGTGCTCGGCATCGCCGTGATGAGCATCTACGTGGTGGCGCTGAACCGCCTGGTCTGGCGCCGCCTCTATCTGGCGAGCCAGACCCGTTATCGCCTTGACTGAGAGAGACGCCATGGAACCAGGCCGGGGGGACGCCACCCTGCTCAAATTGAACAACATCAAGAAGTCCTACCGGAAAAGCGAGGGTGACGAACACCTGGTGCTGGACGGTGTCAACCTTGCCATTGCCGAAGGGGAGATCGTTGCCCTGCTGGGCCGTTCCGGCTCGGGCAAATCGACCCTGCTGCGCATCATTTCGGGACTGACTCCGCCGGGCAGCGGCGAGGTGCTGTACTGCGGCAGGCCGGTTCAGGGACCGGTGGCGGATATGGCCATGGTTTTCCAGACCTTTGCCCTCTTTCCCTGGCTCACGGTACTGGAAAACGTCGAGCTGGGACTGGAGGCGCGCAAGGTGCCCCTGGAGGAACGCCGGCGCCGCGCACTGGCCGCCATTGACCTGATCGGCCTGGACGGTTTCGAATCGGCCTACCCCAAGGAGCTGTCCGGCGGCATGCGGCAGCGGGTCGGCTTTGCGCGGGCCCTGGTGGTGGAGCCGACCCTCTTGCTGATGGACGAAGCCTTTTCAGCCCTGGATGTGCTCACGGCGGAAACCCTGCGTACCGACCTGATTGAGCTCTGGCTGGAGCGGCGCATCCCCACCAGGGGGATGCTGCTGGTTTCCCACAACATCGAGGAGGCGGTACTGCTCGCCCACCGTATCGTGATCCTGGGCACGAATCCCGGCCGGGTGATCGCCGAAATGCCGATTGCCCTTCCCCAGCCCCGTGACCGCGAAGCACCGGCCTTCCGGCAGATCGTCGACGAGGTCTACGCCCTGATGACCAAGCGTCCCCGCGGCGCCAAGCAGGAGGCGGTACCGCTGGCCCATCGCCTGCCGGCGGCCCATGTCACCCGCTTGGCGGGTCTGCTGGAGGCGCTGGCCGCCGAGCCGTACAACGGCAGGGCCGACCTGCCGGAACTGGCGGACCGGATGGGGTTCGGCATGGATCAGCTTTTTCCCCTGCTGGAAGCCCTCGACATCCTGGTTTTCGCCCATATCGAGGGGGGAGACGCGGAGTTGACCCCCTCCGGCAGAAGTTACGTCGATGCCGACATTCTCAGGCGCAAGGAGATCTTTGCCGAGCACCTGATCCGGCACGTCTCCCTGGCGGCCCATATCCGCCGGGTCCTTGACGAACGCCCCGGCAACCGGGCCCGGGAAGACCGCTTCCTGCGGGAGCTCGAAGACGTGCTCAGCGAAGAGGAAGCGGAGCGGGTGCTGCAGGTGGCGATCGAATGGGGTCGTTACGCCGAAATTTTCGCCTATGAGGAAAATACCGGCATGCTCAGCCTTGAAAACCCGGCCAGTTCCGAATAAAGTACCCCGGAAACGGTGTACTCCGGTCAGCCCCCTTGCAACCCCACTCTCCCAGCCGCCCGACGTAGAACCCCGGGCGGCAAAGCAGGAGCCCGTCATGTCCTCGATGGCAACCGTTGCCAGCTACCTGCTTGCCGTTCTCGCCGTACCGCTGGTGTTGCACTTTCATCTGCTGCCCACGGTGTTCGCCGGCCTGGCGGTACATGTGCTGACCGTCAAACTGGCCGGCCGGCTTCCCCGCCAGATGGGTCATACCGCCCGCGTCGTTGCCCTGGCCGTCATCGCGGCGGCGGTCATCATCCTGTTCACCGCCGCCTTCTTCCTGCTCTGGTCCGTATTGGACCTGGGGCACGGCATGGCGGCTCTGTTCGCCAAATCTGCGGAGGTACTCGGTTCCGTCAGACGCGGCCTGCCCCCCTCCCTGGCGGAACTGCTCCCGGACAACCTGCAGGACCTGCGGGAGGAGCTCATCACCATCCTGCACGAGCACGGCAAGAATCTCTCCACCGTGGGCCTCAACAGTGTCAGGATTTTTGTGCACATTCTCTTTGGCATGGTCATCGGCGGCATGACCGCCATGCATCGCTTCGACCGGGCGGACAGCTCTCCACCGTTCTGTGGCGCCCTGCACGAACGCAGCCGCCATCTTGCCGAGGCATTCGACAAGATCGTCTTTGCCCAGGTAAAAATCTCGGCTTTCAACACCACCCTGACCGCCCTCTACCTGCTGGTGATTCTGCCACTGTCCGGTGTCAACCTGCCGCTGGTGTCGGTCCTGCTGCCCCTCACCTTTATCGCCGGACTGCTGCCGGTGGTGGGAAACCTGGTGTCGAATACCGCCATCGTGCTGATCAGTCTCGGTGTTTCACCGCTGACAGCCCTCTCCTCACTGCTCTTTCTGGTGCTGATCCACAAGTTGGAATACTTCGCCAACGCGAAGATCGTCGGAGGGGAGGTGCAGGCCAGGGCCTGGGAGCTGCTCTGTGCCATGCTGCTGTTCGAAGCGGTTTTCGGCGTACCGGGCATGATCGCCGCACCGGTGCTGTATGCCTGGCTGAAGGCGGAACTGAAGGCGCAGCACCTGATCTAGCCGTTCAGCCGGCCCAAGCAGAGGAGGGAGGTGTCACATGGCAAAGGACAAGACACCGGTTACACCGGCGGTACGGTCACTGCGAGCCGCGGGGGTGACCTTCACGGATCATCTGTACGCCTACGAAGAAAAGGGAGGCACGGCGGTTTCATCGCGGGAACTGGGGGTTGACGAGCATTGCGTGGTCAAGACCCTGGTGATGGAAGACGATCAGAGGGAACCGCTGATCGTACTGATGCACGGCGACCTGCAGGTTTCAACCAAGGAACTGGCCCGCGCCATCGGCGTCCGCTCGGTGGAACCCTGCCGTCCGGAGGCGGCCCAGAAGCATACCGGCTACCTGACCGGCGGCACCTCCCCCTTCGGCACCAGGCGGCAGATGCCGGTCTATATCGAACAGACCATCCTCGACCTGCCCAAAATCTACATCAATGGCGGCAAGCGGGGCTACCTGGTGGGGCTGGCTCCCGCCGACCTGGTCCGCCTGCTGCAGCCGAAACCGGTGTCGGTGGGGTATCGCAAGTAACGACGCGTAACCGGAGTGCACCGCCTCACCAGTACGCTTCACGCTCCGCAGTCGAACTGCAGGCAGTAGAGCCGGCTGTACTCCCCGCCTTTGGCCAGCAACGCTTCATGGCTCCCCTGCTCCACCAGCCGCCCCTGCCGGATCACCACGATCCGGTCCGCATCCCGTACCGTTGACAGACGGTGGGCAATCACCAGCGCCGTCCGGCCGGCCAGGAGCCGCTTAAGGCCGGCCTGGATCAGTTCTTCGGCTGCACTGTCCACACTGGCGGTGGCTTCATCCAGCACCAGCAGATCAGGATCAAAGGCAACGGCACGGGCAAAAGAGAGCAGCTGCCGCTCCCCCAGGGACAGGTTGGCGCCCCGCTCCGCCAGCACCGTGTCGTACCCCTGGGGCAGCCGCTCGATGAAACGGTCGGCCCCCACCAGGGCGGCTGCCTGTTCCACCCGCTGCTGGGCCGCCCCATCCCCCAGAGAGATATTAAACCGCACGCTCTCCGCAAACATGAACGGCTCCTGGGGCACCAGGGCCATGCGCCGCCGCAGTTCTTCCAGGGATACCTCCCTGATATCCCGCCCCTCCAGCAGGATCGCCCCCGACTGCAGCTCATACATCCGGTTCAGGAGCCGGGTAATGGTGGTCTTGCCGCCGCCGCTCTCCCCCACCACCGCCACCCGCTCGCCGCGACGCAGGGTCAGGTTGCAGTTACGCAGCACCGGCTCCCCTTCCCGGTAGGCAAAGGAGACGTCGCGGAACTCGATGAAGGGGATATCCTCACGGCGGACGACAGCCGACGAAGGTGCGGGTGCGGTTTCTTCTCGCCCCTCTTCCTCCGGTTCGTCCAGCAGGGCAAAGATCCGCTCCATGGCCGCCATGGCCCCCTGCATGACACCGTATTTGGCGGAGAGGTCCCGGATCGGCCCGAAAAACTTTTCAATGTACTGGATAAAGGCCACCAGGGTGCCGAAGGTCAATGCTCCCTGGACGATCTGGCCGCCGCCGTACCAGATGATCAGGGCGATGGCCAGGGAGGAGAACATCTCCACCACGGCATAGAGCGACGCGTCCCAGGTGATTACCGGCATGTTGGCGTCACGATGCGCCTCGTTCAGGGCGGTGAAACGTTGCCGCTCCTCCCGCTCCCTGCCGAAGGCCTGCACCACGGCGATGCCGCCGGTCACCTCGGCCAGGCAGGCGTTCATTTTGCCCAGGCGGGCCCGCACCTCCCGAAATGCCTGGCGCATGTTGCGCCGGAAGAGCCAGGCAACGATCACCAGGGGGGGAAGCACCGTAAAGGTCACCAGAGCAAGCGCGGGCGCCATCCAGAGCATGGCGCCGACAATGCCGGCCAGCAGCAGCAGGTCGGCCACGATGGTGATGATGCCGGCGGCGAACATCTCCCCCAGGGCCTCGACATCGCTGGTCAGGCGGGTTACCGCCCCGCCGGCCGGGGTCCGGTCGAACCAGCGGGCCGGCAGGCGCAGCAGATGGTTGAACAGCCCGGTACGCAGGTCGGCCATGATCCGCTGTCCCACTGCCTGCAAGCCGTAGACTTCGCACCAGGTGAGCACGGATTCAAGCAGGAGCAGCACCAGGAAAAGCAGGGCCGGGCCGGCCAGAAGATCCAGCCGCCCCGGCACGATGGCGCTGTCGATGGCATGCTTGACCAGCAGCGGCTGGGCCAGGCGACAGAAGGTTACCAGCGGCAGGATCAGCAGGATTCCGGCCACGGGCAGCCGGTAGGGCCGCACATGTCCCAGGAAACGCAGCAGAAGCCGGGTGTCATACGCCTTGCCGGCTATGGCGTCTTCGTGTAATCCGCCGTGATGCATCCGGTTCCCCTCTCGGAAGATTGTTTCCGGCGAGATTCGCAGAGCGAGCCGTTCTTGTCAACGCCCCGGAGCATTCGCCGCCTGTCCTGGCGTTTCACCCCGCATAGCTGTTCGTGGCGCAGTGCCCCGGCTTGCGCAAACGCGCAATAATATATAAAAACAATAGACATAATATTTTTTAGTTGACAACACTGACTGTCTCCCGCTACCATCACCCCATCCTGACAGCATGAAAACGGGACATGCCAGGCAAGCGCGGCCGCAGCCGCTGTTGCGCATCAAGCGCCGCGAGACAGCCACAAATCGGCTTGAGGCCCAAACGGATCATGCACATTGGCTTTTACCCAAATTATCTATAAAAACTAGAGACAAATAACCAAGCATGCCTCTCCCCAACAAGCGAATCATCACGCCAGAAAGGACACGAGCCATGAGCAGAATATTCCCCGACAACTCGCAATCAATCGGCAACACCCCGCTCGTCAAACTGAACCACGTTACCGAAGGGGCCAAGGCAACCGTCCTGGCCAAGATTGAGGGACGCAACCCGGCCTATTCGGTCAAATGCCGCATCGGCGCCAACCTGATCTGGGACGCCGAGAAGCGCGGCGTCCTCAAGCCCGGCGTGGAGATCATCGAACCCACCTCCGGCAACACCGGCATTGCCCTGGCCTACGTGGCCGCGGCCCGTGGCTACAAGCTGACCCTGACCATGCCGGAGACCATGAGTATCGAGCGCCGCCGGGTGCTGGCAGCCCTGGGGGCCAACCTGATCCTCACCCCCGGCGCCGAAGGGATGAAGGGGGCCATCAACCGGGCCGAGGAGATCGCCGCTTCCGATCCCCAGAAATATTTCATCCCCCAGCAGTTCAAGAACCCGGCCAACCCGGAGATCCACGAACTGACCACCGGGCCGGAGATCTGGAACGACACCGACGGCGGCGTTGACGTGCTGGTTTCCGGGGTCGGCACCGGCGGCACCATTTCCGGGGTATCCCGCTACATCAAGAACATCAAGGGGAAGAAGATCGTTTCCGTTGCCGTGGAGCCGAAGGAGAGCCCGGTGATCAGCCAGCATCTGGCCGGCCAGCCGCTGCAGCCCGCGCCCCACAAGATCCAGGGGATCGGCGCCGGATTTATCCCTGAGACCCTTGACCTGTCCGTGGTGGACCGGGTGGAACAGGTGGAGAGTGCCGAGGCGATCGAATTCGCCAAGCGGCTGGCCAGGGAGGAGGGACTGCTGGTGGGTATCTCCAGCGGTGCCGCCGCAGCCGCAGCCGTCCGCCTGGCCTTTCTGGAAGAATTTGCCGGCACGACCATTGTGGTGGTGCTTCCCGACGGCGCAGAACGCTATCTCTCAACCGCGCTCTTCGAGGGACTGTAATGACAACGACGCAACAGGATTACCGGCTGGACGGCATCTACCGCCAGCGCCAGGAAGGGTTCTTCATGCAGCGGGTCAAGCTGCCGGCCGGCGTGATCACCGCCATCCAGGCCCGCAGCGTGGCCGCCATTGCCGAACGCCACGCCAAAGGGGAACTGCACCTGACCACCCGCGGCAGCATCGAGATTCACTGGCTGCGGGAAGAGGAGCTACCCGCGGTGAAGCGGGCTCTGTCCGCCGTGGGGCTTACCTCGCGGGGGGCCTGCGGCGGGGCGGTGCGGGGTATCACCTGCTCCAGCCAGGGTGCGGCCGGGTTTCCGGCCCTGGAAACCCTGGCCCGTCGCCTGCAGCGCCATTTTGCCGGCAACCCCCGCTTCGAGCGGCTGCCCAAGAAATTCAAGATCGGCGTCGAGGCCGACACCAGCGGACGGCGCCATCTGATTCAGGATGTGGGGCTGGTTTTTGCCGGAACCGATGAGCGCGGCCACCGCTACGACGTTTATCTGGCCGGCGGCCTGGGCCGTGAGCCCCAGACCGGGTTTCTCCTGGAGGCGGGGGTGGAGGAGCAGCGGATCATCCCGCTGATCGAGGCGGTGGCCCGGGTCTACGCCGCCCACACTCCGGCCGGCAAGCGGCTCAAGCACCTGCTGCGCCGCATCGGCGAGCCAGCCTTCCGCCTCCTGCTGTCGCGGGAGGCAACCAGCGGCGAAGTGCTGCCGCCGGTGACCGGGTTCCCGGAAAACCTGGCTCCCCCAGCAGAAGCGGGGCGCATCGAGATCGAACGGTTTGCCGGACACCTGACTGCTGCGGATCTCGTCCGTTTGGCCGAGCTGGCCGAAACCACGGCAAGCGGTGTCCTGATGGCAACCGCCAACCAGAACATCGCCCTGCACCCGACGAATGAAGCCGACCGGGAGAAGACGCTGCAGCTGCTGAAGCAGCAGGGATTCGGCATCGCCGGTCAGCCGTTCCGGGTCTGCCCCGGCAGCCACCTCTGCCGGGCCGGCCTTTCCCCCACCTTCGACATCGCCGCGGCGCTGCGGGAGCGGATGGGGGAGAACGGCCGACAGGTTACCTGGGCCCTGTCCGGCTGCCCCAACAGCTGCACCCAGCCGCAACTGGCCGACATCGGCATTATTACCAGCGGCCTGGCAACGGACGACGACGGCACGCGCAGCCCCCGTTTCGACCTGTGTCGCCTGGGACCGGAAGGCCTGGGCACCATTACGGACCGTTCCCTGACGCTTGAAGAACTCTACCAACACGTAGCCGCCATCGACTGATACGGACAAACAACCATGACATCACGCACCCGACATACCAGCATACTGCCCGGCTTCGGGCCGAGTCTGGGGTACACCCTGTTCTACCTCAGCATTATCGTGCTGATTCCGCTGTCCGCCCTGGTGTTCAAGACCTCCAGCCTGACCTGGCAGCAGTTTGTGGAGGTGGTGACCCATCCCCGGGTACTGGCCTCCTACCAGGTGACCTTCGGTGCCGCCCTGGCGGCGGCAACGGTCAACGCCGTCTTCGGCCTGCTCACTGCCTGGGTGCTGGTGCGCTACCGCTTTCCGGGCCGCAAGCTGGTGGATGCCCTGGTGGACCTCCCCTTTGCCCTGCCCACCGCCGTGGCCGGCATCACCCTGGCCACCATCTACTCCCCGAACGGCTGGGTGGGGCGGTGGCTGGAACCGCTGGGGATCAAGGTCGCCTTCACCCCCCTGGGGATCATGCTGGCCATGGTGTTCATCGGCCTCCCCTTCGTGGTGCGGACGGTGCAACCGGTGATCGAGGAGATCGACACGGAACTGGAAGAGGCCGCGGTCTGCCTCGGCGCCGGCCGCCTGCAGACCCTGGTGCGGGTGATCCTGCCGCTGCTGCTGCCGTCGCTTTTGACCGGCTTTGCCCTCTCCTTTGCCCGGGCCGTGGGAGAGTACGGCTCCATCATCTTCATCGCCGGCAACATGCCGATGATCTCGGAAATCACGCCGCTTTTGATCATCACCAAACTGGAACAGTTCGACTATACCGGCGCCACCGCCATCGCCTCGGTGATGCTGTTGATCTCGTTCCTGATGCTGCTGGTGATCAACCTGCTGCAGAAATGGAGCCGACGCTATGCAGACTAAAACGGCATCCGCAGCCCCCCGCGCCGTCACCGAACCGCTCGTGGTCCGCTGGCTGCTCACCCTGACCGCGCTGCTCTTTCTGGCCCTGTTCCTGGCCCTGCCCCTGGCGGCGGTGTTCGGCCAGGCCTTTGAAAAGGGGTGGGCCGTCTACCTGGAGGCCCTGGCCGAGCCGGACACCCTGTCGGCCGTCAAGCTGACCCTGCTGACCGCCGCCGTGGCCGTGCCGCTTAACCTGGTGTTCGGCGTCATCGCCGCCTGGACCGTGGCCAAGTTCAGCTTTCCGGGCAGAAACCTGCTGCTGACCCTGATCGACCTCCCGTTCTCGGTGTCGCCGGTCATCTCCGGCCTGATCTACGTGCTGGTGTTCGGCCTGCAGGGATGGCTCGGGCCGTGGCTGCAGGCCCACGACATCAAGATCGTCTTTGCCGTGCCGGGGATCATCCTGGCCACCATCTTCGTCACCTTCCCCTTCGTGGCCCGGGAACTGATCCCGCTGATGGAGGCCCAGGGGACCGAAGAGGAGGAGGCGGCCCTGGTGCTGGGAGCCAGCGGCCTGCAGACCTTTTTCCGGGTCACCCTGCCCAACGTCAAGTGGGGGATCATCTACGGCGTGATTCTCTGCAACGCCCGGGCCATGGGTGAGTTCGGCGCGGTCTCCGTCGTCTCCGGCCATATCCGCGGCATGACCAACACGGTGCCGCTGCATGTGGAGATTCTGTACAACGAATACAACTACACCGCCGCCTTTGCCGTGGCCTCGCTGCTGGCCTTCCTGGCCCTGATCACCCTGGCGGTGAAGACCGTGGCCGAGTGGAAGCTGCAGCAACAGCTGGAAAAATAAGATGTCGGACAACAAAGAGGCTTTTATGAGCATAGAGATCGAAAACATTGCCAAGCAGTTCGGCAGCTTCACCGCCCTGAACAACGTGTCGCTCACCATCCCCTCCGGCGAGCTGGTGGCCCTGCTGGGCCCCTCCGGCTCCGGCAAGACCACCCTGCTCCGGATCATCGCCGGCCTGGAAACGCCGGACAGCGGCCGGATCCTGTTCGACGGCCGGGACACCACCGAGAGCCATGTGCGGGACCGCAAGGTGGGCTTTGTCTTCCAGCACTACGCCCTGTTCAAGCATATGACCGTGTTCGACAACGTGGCCTTCGGCCTCACGGTCCGCCCCCGTGAGACGCGCCCCTCCCGGCAGGAGATACAGGACAAGGTGATGGAACTGCTCAGGCTGGTGCAACTGGCGGGGCTGGCCGGCCGCTACCCTTCCCAGCTCTCCGGCGGCCAGCGCCAGCGGATCGCCCTTGCCCGGGCCCTGGCGGTGGAACCCCGGGTGCTGCTGCTGGACGAGCCGTTCGGCGCCCTGGATGCCCAGGTGCGGGCGGAACTGCGCCGCTGGCTGCGGCGGCTCCATGACGAGATTCACGTCACCAGCGTCTTCGTGACCCATGACCAGGAAGAGGCCCTGGAGGTGGCGGACCGGATCGTGGTGATGAACAGGGGGAACATCGAGCAGGCCGGCACCCCGGACGATGTCTATGAGCACCCGGCCAACCCGTTCGTGCTCAACTTCCTGGGGAACGTCAACCTGTTCCACGGCAGGTTGCAGGGTACGCCCCAGCAGGGCCGGGCCGACAACGCCGTCTCCTACGTCCGCTCCCACGATATCGAGATCGAGCGTGGCCGCCAGGATTCCTCCTCATTGCCGGCCACGGTCAGACATATCCAGAAGCTGGGGCCCCAGGTCCGGGTGACGCTGGTGGTGGAGGGGAACGATGAATTCGTGGAGGCCGAGCTGACCAGGGAGCTGTTCCGCACCCTGGGGCTGCAGCAGGGGGAACAGGTGTTTGTAAGGCCGCGGCAAATCAGGGTCTTTGTGGAGGACTACCAGATATGAGCACAGCCCAGCCCTTCATTCCATCGGACGCCACGCCTGCCGATATCCTCCGCACCGGCATCGAGGCGGCCGGCGGGCCGGTTTCCCTGGCCTGTTCCTTCTCCCCTGAGGATGTGGCCATCATCGACATCGCCCAGCGGGCCGGCATTCCCCTCGGCGTCTTCGCCCTGGACACCGGCCGGCTGCACGAGGAGACCTACGAGGTGGCCGAGGCCCTGGTTGAGCGCTACCGCCTGACCATTGACTGGTTTTTTCCCCGCCACGAGCTGGTGGAGCGACTGGAGCGGGAGAAGGGGCTGTTCTCCTTCCGGGAATCGCTGGAGAACCGCCACGAGTGCTGCCATATCCGCAAGGTGGAGCCGCTCTCCCGGGCCCTGGCCGGACTCTCCGGCTGGGTGACCGGCATGCGGCGCCAGCAGGGGGTGACCCGCGGCGAACTGAGCGCCGTTGAAATTGACAGCCTGAACAACGGCATCCTCAAGATCAACCCGCTCATCAGCTGGAGCGAGGAGCAGCTCACCGCCTACACGGAACAGTACGGCCTTCCCCGCAACCGCCTTCTGCGGCAGGGGTACCGCTCCATCGGCTGCGCCCCCTGCACGCGGGCCGTGCAGCCGGGGGAGGATGCCCGGGCCGGACGGTGGTGGTGGGAGAATGCGGAAAACAAGGAATGCGGCTTACACAGGCGATGACGGCTGTGGCTTTCACGCCATCTCGCCGCCGTCCTCGTCACTCCCGTGTGCGGCGTAGCGTGGCTCAAGCCTCCGTGGTCGCTCCTGCGGGTGCGACGATCTGACGTAAAATCCGCAGCCGGTTAGTAAACCCAAGGAGATATTTGTGAGTCAACAGTTAACCCATTTACAGCAACTTGAAGCCGAGAGCATCCAGATCATCCGCGAGGTGGTGGCCGAGTTCGCCAACCCGGTGATGCTCTACTCCATCGGCAAGGATTCGGCGGTGATGCTGCACCTGGCCCGCAAGGCCTTCTACCCGGCGCCGCCGCCCTTTCCGCTGTTGCATGTGGATACCACCTGGAAGTTCCGCGAGATGATCACCTTCCGGGACCGGATGGCGCGGGAGTGCGACCTTGACCTGATCGTGCATGTCAACCGGGAGGGGGTGGCACAGGGAATTTCCCCCTTTACCCACGGCTCGGCCCTCTACACCGACATCATGAAGACCGAAGGCCTGAAGCAGGCCCTGGACAAGTACAAGTTCGACGCGGCTTTCGGCGGAGCCCGCCGCGACGAGGAGAAGTCCCGGGCCAAGGAACGTATCTTCTCCTTCCGCAGCGCCAACCACCGCTGGGACCCCAAGAACCAGCGGCCGGAACTCTGGAGTCTCTACAACACCCGGATCAAGCCGGGGGAAAGCATCCGGGTCTTCCCGCTCTCCAACTGGACCGAACTGGATGTCTGGCAGTACATCCACCTGGAGAACATCCCGATCGTACCGCTCTACTATGCGGCGGTGCGGCCGGTGGTGGAGCGGGACGGCATGCTGATCATGGTGGATGACGACCGGCTGGAGCTGAAACCGGGCGAGACCGTGCAGCAGAGGTCGGTCCGCTTCCGCACCCTGGGCTGCTACCCTCTCACCGGCGCCGTGGAGTCGGAGGCCGACACCCTGCCGCAGATCATCCAGGAGATGCTGCTGACCCGTACCTCCGAACGCCAGGGGCGCCTGATCGATCATGACCAGGCCGGCAGCATGGAAAAGAAGAAGCAGGAAGGATATTTCTGATGGCACATCAATCCGAACTGATAGAAAAAGATATCCTCGCCTACCTGAAGAGCCAGGAGGAGAAGTCGCTGCTGCGTTTCATCACCTGCGGCAGCGTGGATGACGGCAAAAGCACCCTGATCGGGCGGCTGTTATGGGACTCCAAGATGGTGTTCGAGGACCAGCTGGCAGCGTTGGAGGCGGACAGCAAGAAGGTGGGCACCCAGGGGGGGGCCATCGACTATGCCCTGCTGCTGGACGGCCTGCAGGCGGAACGGGAGCAGGGGATCACCATCGACGTGGCCTACCGCTTCTTCTCCACCGACCGGCGCAAGTTCATCGTGGCCGACACCCCCGGCCACGAGCAGTACACCCGCAACATGGTCACCGGCGCCTCCACCGCCAAGGTGGCGGTGATCCTGGTGGATGCCCGCAAGGGACTTCTCACCCAGACCCGCCGCCACAGCTACCTGGTCTCCCTGGTGGGGATCGGGCATGTGGTGCTGGCGGTGAACAAGATGGACCTGATCGATTTCGACCAACAGCGGTTTGCCGCCATCCTGGAAGAGTACCGGCAGTTCGCCGCGCCGCTGGGGTTTTCGTCCATCACCGCCATTCCGATCTCGGCCTTGAACGGCGACAACATCATCGAGAACAGCGCCAGCACCCCCTGGTACGACGGCCCCGCGCTGCTCACCTACCTGGAGACCGTGGCGGTGACGGACACCGTGGCTCGCCAGCCGTTCCGGCTGCCGGTGCAGTGGGTGAACCGCCCCCACCTTGATTTTCGCGGTTTCTGCGGCACCGTAGCCTCCGGCACCATCCGTCCCGGCGATGAACTGCGGGTGGCTGCTTCGGGACAGACCAGCCGGGTGGACCGCATCGTCACCATGGACGGCGACCTGCCGCACGCGGTGGCCGGTCAGGCGGTGACCCTGACCCTCACGTCGGAAATCGATATCAGCCGGGGAGACCTGCTCACACCGCCGGATGCGCCGCCGCTCCACACCCGTCACCCTGAGGCACGGCTGGTCTGGTTTCATGAGGAGCCGCTGCAGGTGGGGCAGACCTACCTGCTCAAGGGAGCCGGCGGCACCATCCCCGGCCGGGTCATCTGCGTGACCGCAGCGGTGGATGTCAACACCCTGGAAGAGCGGCGGGTTCCCACCCTGGGACTGAACGAAATCGGCACGGTCCGTCTGGAGCTGGACCGTCCCCTCTCCTGCGACACCTACAACACGAACCGGGACACCGGCAGCTTCATCCTGATCGACCGGTTCAGCAACGCCACCGTGGCGGCCGGCATGATCACGGCGGCAGCGCCGGACAACGGATCGCTGGAAAGTTTTTACGGCCTGGGGGATACGGAGGGAGCGGCCGTGCACCGGGTTGAACTGGGACGGGATGGCGTCGCGGTGGTGGACCTGACCGGCGTGGAGCTGCCGCTCCTGGTGAGTGCCGCTCCGGAACTTCCTGCCCTGCTGGATCGGGGCTCAGCCGTGACCATACTCTTGCGAGGCCCGGAACAGCTGGAACCGCTGGCCCGGCTGGCCCTGGATCGCGATCTGCACTTCACCTTTGGCCGCAGCAATGGTACAGTACGGGTCATGCTGTACGGGGAGCCCCCGTCATAGCAGCAGATCCAGTATCCGGAAGGTAGCCCGTAATGTCGAATCCGCCGTACCCGCAGCACCCCGCAGCACCGCCTCAACGTACCGCCGTGGCCCTCCTCTCGGGGGGCCTCGATTCAACCCTTGCCGTCAAGCTGATGCTTGAGCAGGGGATCAGGGTCGTAGCCCTCAACTTCACCTCTCCCTTCTGCACCTGCACCAGCAAGTCATCCGGCTGTAAGTCCGAGGCGGTGCGGGTTGCCCAGGAGTTCAACATCCCGATCACGGTCAAGAACAAGGGGATCGACTATCTGGAGATCGTCCGGGCGCCCCGTTTCGGCTACGGCAAGGGCCTGAACCCCTGCATCGACTGCCGTATCTTCCTGCTGCAGAAAGCCGGTGAGTTTCTGCGGGAAACCGGTGCCGACTTCGTCATCACCGGCGAGGTGCTGGGGCAGCGCCCCATGAGCCAGCGCCGGGACGCCCTGCTGCGGATCGAGCAGGAAAGCGGCCTGGCCGGCCTGATCCTGCGCCCCCTCTCGGCCCGCCACTTCGAACCCACCATCCCGGAAAACGAGGGGTGGGTTGACCGGGAAAAGCTGCTGGCCATTGAAGGGCGTTCCCGCAAGGAACAGATTCAGCTTGCCGAAGAACTGGACCTGGGGAACTACCCCTGTCCCGCCGGCGGCTGCATGCTGACCGAGCCGCTCTTCGTGCCCAAGCTGAAGGATCTGTTCGAGCAGTGCGACCAACTGGAGATGTTCGACATCAAGCTGCTCAAAACCGGCCGCCACTTCCGGCTCTCCCCCCGGCACAAGCTCGTGCTGGGACGGGACGAGCGCGAGAACGACCTGCTGGCCGCCGTGGCCCGCCCCGAGGACACGGTACTGCTCTGGCAGGACGGCACCGGCCCCTGCGGCCTGCTCACCGGCCCGGAGGACCCGGCCGTGCTGGATCTGGCCGCTGCCCTGCTGCTGCACCACACCAAGGCGACACCCCGCGAGGAGAGCCGTGTGCTGGTCCGGCACAACGGCCACGAAAAAACCGTCAGCCGGATGAATGATCTGGAACGGGAGGCTGTTACGGCGCTCCGCCTGTAGGACCGCCCCCCGCACACCCCACACCCGAGCAAAGGAATCAGCCGATGACCCTGCTGGACGAAATCATTGCCCACAACCGGAGTTTCACCCATCCCGGTGCCTTTCCCCCCCTCTCCAAGTCCCCCCGCAAGCAGCTGGGGATCTTCACCTGCATGGACACCCGGCTGGTGGATTTCCTGGAGCCGGCCATGGGGTTGCAGCGGGGGGACGCCAAGATCATCAAGAACGCCGGCAACACCATCATTGACCCCCACCAGGGGGGGGTGATCCGTAGTCTGGTGGTGGCGATTTACGAGCTGGGTGTTGAGGAAGTGTTCGTCATCGGTCATGAGGACTGCGGCATGGGTTCGGTGGATGGGCCGGGACTGCGGGACAAGATGATCGCCCGCGGCGTGTCGCCGGAGATCATCGACCGGATGATGCCGGACATCGGTCAATGGGTGGGAGCATTCTCCCATCCGCGGGAGAATGTGGAACGGGTGGTGCGGGTACTGCGGGAAAACCCGCTGCTGCCGAAGAACGTGCCGATCCACGGCCTGCTGTTCTGTCCCAACGACGGCCGCCTGGAGGTGGTTTCCGCCGGGTACGGCACTTAGAAAACTCTCAGCGCCGCTCCAAAATAAACGTTACCGGGCCGTCGTTTACCAGGCTCACCTGCATATCGGCCTGAAAAACACCGGTGGCCACCGTCACCCCGTGTCGTTGCAGGGTTTCGACGAAATAGTCGTACAGCCGCCTCCCTTCCGCTACAGGGGCGGCACCGTCAAAGGACGGCCGCCGTCCCTTGTCGCAGTTTCCGGCCAGCGTGAACTGCGACACCGCCAGGATGGCACCCCCCACCTCCCCCAGGGCCAGGTTCATCTTGCCCGCCCCGTCCTCGAAGATGCGCAAGCCGATGATCTTCTCCGCCAGCCAGTCGGCCTGGGCCTCGCCATCCCCTTTCTCAACCCCCAGCAACACCAGGATTCCCCGGTTAATGGCACCGACCGTCTCTCCGTTCACCGCCACCGAAGCGGAGCTGACGCGCTGAATCACGGCCCGCACGACACCACCTCCTGCTCACAGGGGATGACGATCCTGAATTGCGCTCCCTCCGCGGTGTTGACGACACTGATCCGGCCGCCCAGCTTGCTTTCCAGGATCATGCGGGTCATGTACAGCCCCAGACCGGTTCCCTGGGACTTGTGACGGGTCGTGAAATACGGGTCGAAAATCTTGTCGATGATCTCCTCCGTCACCCCACCGGCATTGTCGCTGATGGTGATCAGGGCTTCGCCGTCGCTGATGCGGCAGATCACCTCAATTGTCGGGTTGACGGTATTTCGCTCCACCAGCACGTCACGGGCATTGTTGATGATGTTGAGAAGTGCCTGGGAGAGCTCGTTGGCGTACCCCATCACCATACAGCGGCGGTCAAGCTCCACCGTGACCGTAATGCCGTAATGCTGCAGCGACGCCCGTACCAACCCCACGGCATTCTGGATGGCGACCTCCAGGTCAAACAGCCGCGGGACGCGGTCCTGCTTGAAAAAGTCACGAAAATCGTTGATGGTATTGGACATGTACTGGATGGTGCTCATGCTCGAGTCGATGAACTGGCCCACTTTCTGGCCATCCAGCAGGCCGTCCTCGTAGTCGTACCGGACCATCTGGATAAGAATACCCAGCTCGTTCAACGGCTGGCGCCACTGGTGGGCGATATTGGAGAGCATCTCCCCCATGGCTGCCAGCCTGCTCTGTTGCATCATCAGCAGGTCCTTCTCCCGGTTCTTGGCCAGCTCCTCCCGCACCCGCTGTTCGAGGGAATCGTTCACCGCCTCCAGCTGCAGCTGTTTAACCCGTAACGCCTCCTCGGTCCGCTGACGCACCGAGACCTCCTCCTCAAGCAGGGCCGCATTCAGGTGGAGCTCCTCCTCCATCTTCTGGCGTTCGGCGATCTCATGCTCCAGTACCTTTGCGCGTTCATGGAGGGTGGAGGACATCTCCTGCAGCGTCATGGCTAGGCTGTCCAGCTCGGCGATCTCGGAGCCGGGCCAACGGGTAACAATCTCATCGTTGGCGATGTTGCGCGCATGAGAGGCCAGGGCTTCGATCTGCCGGGCCAGGCGGTAGGAAAAGACCAGGGAAGCGGCCAGGACCGTCAGGGCAGTCACCAGCAGTCCGGCCACAGCAATGGCAACGGCCACCCAGACCTGGCGGTAGGCCGTTGCCCGCGGTTCCGTGACCAGTACCCACCAGTCCAGCGTCCTGATCTTCTGAATGCTGCCCACCATGACGGTACCGTTCAGATCGAGAAGGCCACTTGCATCCGCACCGGTTTTAATGCTGTTCTGAATCAGCTCATTGTTGCTCAGGTTTATCTGCTGCGCGGTATAGCGGCCGCTCTGGTCGGCAATAATCTGACCGCGACGGTCGATCACGAACAGCTGCCGGTCCTTTGCCATCGAAATCCGGCGGAGAAACAGGGAAAGCTCAGCCAGATCGATCTCGCCGATCAGCACCCGCGGCCCCGAGGGAGCGGCAACGGCAACGGAGAGACCGCTGCCCACCACCGACAGGAAGGTCTCCGACCATTGAAGATTGCCGGTTGTGCGCGTCTGCCGGAAGAGGTCGTTGCCGGTCATGTCCAGCCCCTGCAGATCGGCACTGCTTACCCGGGCATCCTCCATGAGCCCCACCATCCCGATCCGGCCATCGGCATCCACCAGGTAGAGGCTGCGCAGGTGCGGTACCGATTTGACGGCGGCATATATGACATGCTGGACGTGGCGCCGGTATTCCGCTGTCAGCTCAGCTTCGGGATGCAGGCGGGCAATGGTGGTGACGTGGGATTCAGCAACGGTGAGAAACGACTCGACCTGGCCGGCAATGGCTTCGGCCAGTTGGTGTTGTTGGGCGTTTACGCCGCGGCTGATCAGCGGCACCAGCCAGAGCCAGCCGAAGAACAGCACCAGCAGCAGGGGCAGAAATATGGCAAGGGCCGAGTTGGCAAACAGTATGGTGCGCAGGCTTCTGGTGGTCATGGAAGCCTATGGCTCCAGGGTATGGTAGCTGCCGTCGCGCACGACGGCAAGGTAGGTGGGCCGGTCGGCATCGCCGAAACGGTCGATGGTGAACTCCTGCTGGACACCGCTGAAACGGCCGATCCGCAGCAGCGTCTGTTTGACGGTTTCCCCTGGGCCACGCTTTTCGAGCGTTTCGAGAGCAACCTTGGCGGCATCATAACCGGCAAGTGCGGCAAATCCCGGCTCCTGGCCGCCAAAGCGAGCCCGATAGGCGTCCCTGAAGGCGCGATACCGGGGATGGGCGCTTTCGCGGTTGAAGAACTGCGACACGTGCGCCCCTTCAGCCGCGGCGCCGGCCAGCTCCACAAAGCGTTCGGTGGAGGGCCACTCCGACAGGGCGATGGCCTGCCGGGGCGCCAGCTTGCGGATCTGCTGGCAGATGACCGCCGCGTCCACCGAGTTGGTAATCACCAGCACCAGGTCCGGCTTTGCGGCCAGCACTTGGCGCAGTGGCCCTTGAAAAGCAGGGGTGGCGCCGGAGTGAAAACCGTACGCTCTCACCATCTTCCCGCCGTGTTTCCCGAACCGGGCCGCGAACTCGTTCAGCCAGACCTCGCTGTAGGCTCGGTTGTCCAGATCGTAGACAGCCGCCACGGAACGCCGGTTCAGCCTGCGGTACTGAAAATCCGCCGATTTTTCGGCATAGGCGCGGGTATCGCCGCAGACCCGGAAAAAATTGTCGTCCTTCCCGGCAAGCGAGCTGGAGGTAACGGTGGGACTGAGCAGAATGGTGTCGGAGGCATTGATTCGCGGCAGAATGGCGGTTGCCACGCCGCTGGTCATGGGACCGATGATCACCTCGACCCGGTTGGCCAGCAGTTCCTCGACAGCTTTTCCGGCAATATCCGGATTCTGTTCGTCGTCACGTACCAGCAGTTCCACGGGATGGCCATTCAGACCACCGGCAGCGTTACGCTCCTCAATGGCCAGCATGACGCCGTTGCGTCCCGCAATCCCCAGGTCAGCCACCCGACCGGACATGCCGGCCATCATGCCGATTTTGACCGGTTCTTTCCGGGAACAGCCAGCCAACAGGCACGCGAGCACGAGCGTCGCCGCAGCAAGTCGTGTCAGTCTGCTCATGGATAGTCCTCCCACACCCGCCGAACTTCAGATACCACGCTCCACATCGTTTCCGTTGCCCTTATACCACAGCTTTCCGATAAGGAAAGCCGGCGTCATCAACCGCTCTCGCCACGGAGAGCGGCCAGCAGCGCTTCCGCACGGGTTTCCACCAGGCGCAGCCGCCGCTGTATCTGTTCGCTGCCGGCGTTTTCGGCCTCCTGCTCCAGCAGGCTTGCCGCCAGATGCAGCTGACCGGCACTGATATTAGCGGCACACCCCTTGATGGCATGGGCCACCTGCCGCAGGGCGGAACGATCGTCAGCTTCCGTCGCCGCCCGGAGCTGACTGAGCTGACGGGGAATATCCTCCAGCGCGATCGCGAGAATTTCGTTCATCAACTCTTCCGCGTCTCCCACCCGGTCCAGCAGATCAGCCCGATCAAAAACCTGCAGGTCCCGCTGCCCCTCGCCCGTTGCGGGGTGATCGCCCGTCCCCGGCGGCGGCTGGTGGGCGTGGGGACCACGGGATAGCCATTTGTCCAGCATTTTCACCAGCTCCAGCGGCTTGACCGGCTTGGAAAGGTAGTCATCCATACCGGCGGCCAGGCAGCGCTCCCGGTCGCCGGACAGGGCGTTCGCGGTCATGGCGATCACCGGCACCGTCCGGTTCAGCGCCGTGGAGTCCGGGGAACGCAGCCGGCGTGTTGCGGCAAACCCGTCCAGTTCCGGCATCTGGCAGTCCATCAACACCAGGTCGTAGGCAATCCGTTCCAGCAGTTCAAGGGCCTCCCGGCCATTGGCCGCCACATCGGCACGATAGCCGGCCTTGCCCAGCATGGCCAGTGCCACCGCCTGATTCACCTGATTGTCTTCCACCAGCAGAATATGCACCCCGTCCCGCTGGGCCTCCCGGATGGCGTGGGCGGCACCAGGCCCGCCCCCTCCCTGGTGCGACGGCGCCCCACGCCCCACCAGCACGGAGAGGCAGTCATGGAGGTGTTGCTGTCGGATCGGTTTGGTCAGAGAGGCATTGAAGCCGGCCTGTTCAAAGGTAGCCGCATCCCCCCGCTGCCCCAGGGAGGTCAGCGCCACCAGCGCCGTCTTCCCCACCTCGGCATCGGCCCGGATCATGCTTGCCAGGCTTAGGCCGCCCGTTTCCGTCATGTCGTAATCCAGCAGAGCAACCTGGAAGGGGTCTCCCTGCCGCTGGCGTTGGCGGAGCAGTTCCAGCGCCGCTGTGCCGTCGGCCACGGCGACATGGTGGCAGCGCCACCCCGCCAGCAGCGATCCCAACAGCTCGCAATTGGCCGCGTTATCGTCCACCACCAGCACCTTGAGACCGTCAATCGGTTCTAAGGGATGGGAGCCAATCCGCTCCGCCGGCGCCACCGGTTCGAAGCGGACGGTAAACCAGAATTCCGACCCTTCCCCCTCTTGGCTCTCAACGCCGATCTGACCTCCCATCAACCGTACCAGCTGCCGGCAGATGGCGAGTCCCAGGCCGGTACCGCCGTATTTGCGGGTGGTGGAGCCGTCCACCTGGATGAACGGTTCGAAAATGGCGTTCAGCCGTTCCCGGGGGATGCCGATACCGGTATCACGCACCGAAACCCGCAGCACCACCTGCCGATGATCCTCCTGTTCCAGCAGCGCCCTGATGCAGACATCGCCGTGCGCCGTGAATTTGATGGCATTGCCGGCCAAGTTCAACACGATCTGGCGCAGCCTGCCCGGGTCTCCCTTCAGCTCCCAGGGAACCGCCGGGTCCACCAGACAGACCAGCTCCAGTCCCTTCTCGGCAGCCCGGCCGGCCAGCAGTTCAATCGTCTCCTCCAGGGTCACCCGCGGGTCGAAGACCAGGGTCTCCAGTTCGAGGCGGCCGGCCTCGATCTTGGAGAAATCCAGGATGTCGTTGATGATGTCCAGCAGGTTTTCGCCGCTTCTGCGCACAATCTCGGCGAAGCGGCGCTGTTCCGGCGTCAATTCGGTTTCCAGCAGCAGGCCGGTCATACCGATCACCCCGTTCATCGGGGTACGGATTTCGTGGCTCATGGTGGCCAAAAATGCGCTTTTTGCCTGGGTGGCCTCTTCAGCCTCCGCCAACGCCAGCGCCAGCTCAAGGCTCTTCTGCTCCATGGAAATGGAAAAATCCAGCAGCTTGGATTCCCGAGCCGCCAGACCGTCCAGCAGATTATTGAAGGAGTCGGCCAGCAGCTGCAGCTCGTCGTTGCTGGTAAGATGGATACGACTGCGGTTGCCGGCACCGGTGGCCACCGCCTTCACCTGGGAGGTCAGGCTGTCCAGCCCCCCGGTAATACTGCGCCCCAGCAACCAGGCAACCAGCACCGCCACCCCCACGGCGGCGGTCATCCCCCAGAGGAAGGCGGCCCTGAAACGGAAAATCGGCTCGTAGGCCTCCTCGATGGGAAACTGGGAAACCAGCACCCAGCCGGTGGATTCGAGCCGCTTGAAGGCGGCCAGGAACTGTTGCCCCCCGAAGTTGCTGGTTTCTCCCACCCCTTCGGCCTGCTTCATCGCCCGGTCAAAAATCAGATTGGACTCGGGCGAAAGATCCTTTTTCCCCACCCGGTCCCGGGCGGGATGGAGGATCACGGTCCGGTCGGGGGCGAACAGGGAGAGATAGCCGCTCCTGCCCACCTTGGCGCTGGTCAGATCCCGGAAGAAGCTGTCTTCGGCCTGTATATCGATGGCACCGGTCAGCAGGCCGACGACTCTTCCCTGCTGATCGCGCAGCGGCGCTGTCATGACAAGGATCGGCGTCTTATCGACCCGTGAGTTCACCGGCAGGGACACCAACGGCTTTCCGCTGCGGAGCGTTTCGCGGACATAGGGTTCGTCGGCGACGGAAATGCCGAGCAGCCGTGGCAGATGGGGGTTTGTAGCAACCTGAACGCCGTTGCCGTTCACCAAGGAGAGACCGTGGGAAAAGATTGAACGGATGCCGGTACGGTTTTCCAGCCAGCTCTGCATCCGCAGACGGTCACCCAGCATTGTCACCGGCACCACGCGCGCCACGGCGATGAGCGCTTCCTGAGCACTTGACATTTTGTGGTCCAACCCCCGAGCCACGGTGGAGACCATCGAAAGCTGTTCGCGGTAGATACTCTCCTGGGTCTGCAGCTTGAACCAGGCATAAGTGCCCCAGGCAATCATCCCCAACAGCAGGGCAATGAAGATGCTGAAGCCGGCAATCAGCTTGTAACGTATGCTGACAAAGGTCATGGGTGCGGAATACCTTCCGGTACAACAAAAATCAGGACAGCATGCGGCGGGACGGTGCCGAAGCAACACAGGCGCACCCCGAAGAGTACGCCTGTGCGGCACGAAAGGCGGCGCGACGCACGCCGGTGATCCCGTCTCGGCTTACAGGCGGATCATCTCATACCTGCGGCTTCCCAGGCCAATCTTTTCTGCATGTTCCAGCTGCACTTCCCAGGGGATATCCGGCCAGACTCCCCGGAATTTGTCGCCACCCGGCTCATGCCCCGACTTCAGGGCGCTCCCTTCGTTCCCCCGGGCACCGTTCACCAGATCGGCACAGGCCTGGTCCAGGGCCACCGGATCGGTGGAGGCGCAGATACCGATGTCGTTGACGATGGGGGCGTCGCAGTGGCCGTAGCAATCGCAGGCCGGCGAAACCTGGGTGATGAAATTCAGGTAGACGGTCTTGCCCTGCTTGTTCGAAACCGCTCCCAAAGCATATTCGGCCATCTTCTTCATCACCAGATCCACCGCCTCGTTCCACTGGATATTCACCGCCTTGGTGGGGCAGACCGTGATACAGCGGGAACAACCGGCGCATTTCGCCGCATCGATCACCGCCGTGCCGTCCGTGATGACGATGGCATCATGGGCACAGGCCTTGATACAGAGGCCACAGGCGGTGCAGTGCTTGGCGGCAACCACCGGCGCCACGGTGGAATGCTGCACCAGCTTTCCCTTGCGGGACGCACAGCCCATCCCCAGGTTCTTGATGGCGCCGCCGAAGCCGGTCAACTCGTGACATTTGAAGTGGGACAGCGCCACCAGGGCATCGGCCTCCACGATCTCGGTACCGATGTAGACTTCCTGCAACAGTTCCCCGTCCACCGGTACCGTTGTTTCCGTCACCCCGCGCAGGCCGTCGCTGATGATCAGCGGCACCCCCACCACCGCATAGGCGAAACCGTTCTCGATGCCGCAGGCGAGAGCCGACACCGCCTCCTTGCGCTCACCGGGATAGAGGGTGGAGGAATCGGTCAGAAACGGCTTCGCCCCCAGTTTCTTCAACTCGTCCACCACCCGGCGGGCAAAGATCGGTCGAATGAAAGCGCTGTTCCCCTTTTCCCCGAAGTGGATCTTCACAGCGGTCAGGTCGTCCTGGGTGACGCGCTGCTGCAGGCCGCACAGCGTCAACAGCTTGGTGATCTTGTCGAACAGGTTCTCCTTGTGACTGGCCCGCATATCGGCGAAAAATACTTTTGACATAAACATCCCCCGGTAACCGGAATTTTTTGACTCAGGTCATGCAGAACTGAAAACCCGTGGTATAGTGTTCATACCACAAAACGACCAAAACTCATCCATTCCAGTTGAGCCATCACCATCACAAGGAGGAAGCACCAATGAGCATGTTCTGTAACCAGTGCGAACAGGCCGCCAACGGCACCGGCTGCAACATATCCGGCGTCTGCGGCAAGAAGCCCGACGTTGCCGCTCTGCAGGACCACCTGCTGTACGGCCTGAAGTCCCTGGCCCTGTACGCCGACAAGCTGGGCCGCAATGCCGAGATCGACCGTTTCACCATCGAGGGGCTCTTCACCACCGTTACCAACGTGGACTTCGACCCGGAAACCATCGGCAAGAAGATTCAGCAGTGCTACCAGTTGAAGGAAAAGGCCAAGGCCGCCAGCGGTGCCGTCATCGCCGGCCCGGTTGCCGACTGGAAACCGGCCGCCGACCTGGCCGGCATGGTAACCCAGGGTGGTCAGTACGGCATCAACAGCCAGCATGTCAACGAGGATATCCGCTCCGTCATCGAAATCCTGATGTACGGCCTGAAAGGGATGGCCGCCTACGCCGACCACGCCCTGATCCTGGGTCGCAGCAACGATGAGGTGAACGCGTTCTTCCAGCGGGCGCTGGCCGCCACCACCGATGCCTCCCTGGGGCTGATGGACTTCGTGGGGCTGTGCATGGAGTGCGGCAAGCAGAACCTGACCGTCATGGGGATGCTGGACGCCGCCCACAACGACACCTACGGCGCACCGGTTCCCACCCCGGTCAACCTGGGCACCAAGGCCGGCAAAGGGATTCTGGTTTCCGGCCACGACCTGAAAATGCTGGAAGAACTGCTCAAGCAGACCGAAGGCAAGGGGATCAACATCTATACCCACGGCGAGATGCTGCCGGCCCACGCCTATCCGGGGCTCAAGAAGTATTCCCACCTGGCCGGCAACTTCGGCGGCGCCTGGCAGGACCAAGCCAAGGAGTTCCCCCACTTCCCCGGCGCCATCATCTTCAACACCAACTGCATCCAGCGTCCGGCCGACTCCTACACCGACCGCCTCTTCAGCTGGGGTCTGGTGCAGTGGCCCGGCGTCAAGCATGTCAATGGCTGGGATTTCTCCGAAGTGATCAACAAGGCCCTTGAGTGCCCCTCCCTGCCGGAGAATCCGGGCCAGGAGATCCTGACCGGCTTCGGCCACAACGCCGTGCTGGGGGTTGCCGACAAGGTTATCGCCGCCGTCAAGGCCGGCCAGATCAAGCACTTCTTCCTGGTGGGCGGCTGCGACGGCGCAAAATCGGGCCGTAACTACTACACCGAATTCGCCGAAAAGGCGCCGAAGGATACGGTCATCCTCACCCTGGCCTGCGGCAAGTACCGCTTCAACAAGCTTGAGTTCGGCGATATCGGCGGTATCCCCCGTCTGCTGGATGTGGGGCAGTGCAACGACGCCTACAGCGCCATCCAGATCGCCGTGGCCCTGGCCGGTGCCTTCGAGTGCGGCGTCAACGACCTGCCGCTGTCCCTGGTCCTCTCCTGGTACGAGCAGAAGGCGGTGGTCATCCTGCTGACCCTGCTGTCGCTGGGTATCAAGAACATCCGCCTCGGACCCACCCTGCCGGCCTTCATCACCCCGGCGGTGCTGGGCTTCCTGGTGGAGAACTTCAACATCATGCCGATCACCACGGCCGAAGAAGACCTGAAGGCGATCCTGGGATAACCGGACATCACCAGGCTGCAGCATCCCATAACGGCGCGATACCGGACGTATCGCGCCGTTATGCGTTTCGCTGCGGCATATCGCTCAACTGCGGTTCCGCACACGTCGCATGCCAGTTTCCCTCTTTCAGTAATACTCCTCCCCGTACTCCGGCACGCTGTCCAGAAAGCCGGGATAGCGCTCCGCCGCTGCCAGCGCCTGGCGTGCATCGTCGATCAACCGTTCCCGGTCCTTGGGGTAGCTGCCGGTCAGCTCCAGAAAATTGGAAACATGGTTGGAGCGCAGGATGGTACGGGCAGGCTGCAGGTGCTGCAGCAGTTCCAGGGCCTCCCCCATCAGCTCCCGCCGGGTGCAGCGCTCAAGGGAGCGGACGAAGCCGTCGTTGTGGCGGTGAAAAAGAGTAAGGAGCGAAAAATACTCCGGGTTGACCCGGTTGATCCAGGCCGCGGTGGCCCGGGCGTGGTCCCTGCTCCGTCCGCGCCCCGCCAGCCCCAGGATGGCGGTCACCGACAGCCTGATGCCGGCATCCCGGGCCATGAGGGCCTGTTCTGCCATGGTTGCGGCGGAGAACCCCTTGTCGATGGTCGTCAGGGTGACATCGTCGCCCGATTCCAGACCGAAATAGAGAATTCGCAGCTTCAACGCCCGCAGACGGCGCAGCTCTTCCGGGCTCTTGGTGGTCAGGCTGTTGGGGGAGGCATAGGCTCCCACCCTGGTCAGGGCCGGAAAGGTGGCGGACAGCGCCTCCAGAATGATGGCCAGCCCTGCCGTGGGGTAGACCAGGGCATCGCCGTCCGCCAGGAAGACCCGTTCGATGCGTGAACGGTAGGCCGCGGGAATGGCCCGTATCTCGGCGAGAATCTCCTCCGCCGGACGGATGCGGAACGGTTTTCCCTTGTACATGCCGCAGAACCGGCAACGGTTCTGGGAGCAGCCGATAGTGATCTGGAAGATCAGGCTGCGGGCCTCGCTGGGGGGACGGAAGAGCGGTTCAACGTAGTGCGGCATCATGGCGCAGCAGCCTCACTATCGATATGCACCGCCAGCCAGACCGTCACCTGTCCGGCATCGGTCCAGGCAACCCGGTGACGGCAGCGGGGCGGCAGGTACAGGTAGTCACCCGGCAGCAGACGTCGCGGACCGGCCTCCCCCTCCAGCTGCAGTCCGGCTCCCCCGGCCAGTAGCAGCACCCACTCCCCCTGTCGCTGGTCGTACCACTCTCCCTCCGGCGTGGCCTGACCATGGGAGACGATCCGTTCGATCCGGACCGCCGGCAGGGTCAGCAAGGTTTCGAACACCTCCCCTGCTCCGGCATCGGGCAGACCGGCGAACAGGTTGCCGCTCACGACAGCCGCTCCACCAGAAAGGGGTGATCCAGGCCGGCGCGGCTCAGCAGCTCTTCCACGGCAGACGGTCCGGCAGACAGGATCTCCTGAATCCGCCAGGCCAGCACCAGGTGCAGCAGTACCGGCAGATTACCGTAGAGGGCGATGCCGAACTGCTCTCTCATCCGTACCAGCAACCGCTCCTCCAACTCCCGGCCGCTGTCCTGAGTGAAGGCCGCGTAGTGGAGCGGAAAGGCCACCACCGACCGATCCAGTGACGCCACGAACGCCTGTTTTTCCTCGGGGGGGAGTGTCCCGAAGTCTGCGCCGCACCAATGAGGTTCCTTGGTGGAGAGCAGCGCCCGACAGGACAGGGGGCGCAGAGGATACACCATGCAGCAGCCGTCGTCCCCCAGCAGCGGACACCAGCCCATTTCACTGCGCTGCATCCGCAGATAGCTCTTCAGGTCGGTCAGTGGGATGGTCAAGTCCCGCAGGCGCTGCACATAGCCGGCAACCGCGCCGGCCTGCTCCGTTGTCAGGATTGCCGCCAGGTCAACCGCCTCGGTCAGGGTGCAGTTGACCGCCAGGCTACAGCAGGAGCGGCAGCCCGCCGTGCAGAACAGCCGCCCCCCGGCGCCCCGGTACTCACCCGCCCAGGCAGCGGTCATCAGGTCAAGGGTAGCACGCTGTTCCGCCAGCTCATCCAGCAGCGGTTGCCATGGTGTCCCGTGTTGTTCATCGGTCAGAATCGTCATTCGTTACATGCCTGTTGCTGAATTTCCACATATTGGTACAACTCACGGTGTACCAATTCGACGTTTTATGCAACAATCATCGCGCCGGACTCCGGGGACCCGTACCGGTTGTCCCCATACTGGCACCACCGAGCGAGATCATACCATGCCACCAAAAAAGGTAACCGTAACCGCTGATGAAGCGCTGAGCCGTGCCTTGCAGGTTCTTGACGCCCCGGCACCGGACAGCAGCCTGCTCGCCGAGGAGCTGCGACTGCTGGCAGGAAGCTATCACACCCTGTTGCGCAAACTGCACAAAACCCTGATCATCAGCGACAGCTACCAGCACCAGCTGCGGCAGTTCAACACGACTCTTACCCAACGGGTGGAGGAGGAAACTGAGCGGCGCCTGGCCCAGGAGCGGCTGCTGGCGCAGAACGCCAAAATGGCCGCCATGGGGGAGATGATCGACGCCATCGCCCATCAGTGGCGTCAGCCCCTGACTACCCTGGACATCCTGGTGCAGAACATCCGCGAAGCCCGTCGCCAGAACAAGCTGGATGACGCCTATCTGAACCGTGCCACCGACCGCGCGCTTTCCCAGATACTGTTCATGTCCGAGACCATCGCCGCCTTCCGGAAATTCTTCCGGCCTGAGAAGCGCAAAGAGTTGTTCAGCGTTTCCGCCAGGGTCATTGAGGCAGCCTCCCTGATGAACGCGCAGATGCGGCGCGACAACATCACCCTCGCAGTTGTCACCCAAACGGAGGACGACCAGACCTGCGGACTGCCCAACGAGTTCGCCCAGGTGGTCGTCAACCTCCTGACCAACGCCCGCGATGCCATTCTTGAACTGCGTCGCAGCCAATCAGCCCCCGGCGGCGACCATCGTGAGCGGGACCGGATAACGGTGCAGGTCAGCAGCGGCCCCGACCGGATTCTCCTTGAAGTATGCGACAACGGTGCCGGCATCCCCGCCGAGGCAGCCCCCCGGCTGTTCGAGCCGGACTTCAGCACCAAGAAGAAGCGGGAAGGAAGCGGGCTGGGACTCTACATGTCGCGCCTGATCATCGAACAGAGCATGGGCGGCACCATCACTTTTTCCAGCTCCCCCGGGGAAACGGTATTCCGGGTGGAGGTCCCACGGGGGGAGTGCCGGGAGGAAGCGGCATGAACCTCCTGTACCTCGACGCCACCGCCGGCATCAGCGGCGATATGACCGTAGCGGCCCTGCTCGACCTGGGGCTCCCCCTCGATCATTTGCAGGAACAACTGGCTACCCTCGCCCTGCCGCCCGACTCCTTCACGCTTGTCGCTCAACGGGTGGAACGGCGCGGCATGGCCGGGCTGCACCTTGACGTTCGTCTGCCCGGCGACGATCATCACCACCACGGCGCTCACGGACACCATCACCACCGCAGCTACGCCGACATCCGTGCCATGATCGCCGCCAGCGGTCTCAACGAACGGGTCAAGGCAACGGCACAGCGGATTTTTCTGCGTCTGGCCGAGGCGGAAGCACTGGTTCACGACACCACGGTGGATGCTGTCACCTTCCACGAAGTGGGGGCGGTGGACAGTATTGTGGACATCGTGGCAACGGCCATCGGCCTGGACTACCTGCAGGTTGGACGGCTGCACGTCTCGGCAGTACCGCTGGGTGGCGGCTTCGTCGAGACGGCCCACGGCCGGCTGCCGGTGCCGGCACCGGCCACGGCGAAACTGCTCACGGGATGTGCGGTACATGCCCGCTGCGGCGACGGTGAGCGGGTAACCCCCACCGGTGCCGCCATCCTGGCGGCACTGGCGGAACGCGCCGACACCATGCCGGAGATGACGATCACCCGGATCGGCCACGGCGCGGGAACCAAGGACTTTGCCGACTGTCCCAACCTGCTGCGGGCCTTCCTGGGGACCACACCGCAGTCTTCGGAGCAGGACATGGTCCGGGAGGCGGTCTGCAATCTGGACGACGTCACCCCGGAACAGCTCGGCTACACCCTGGAGCGCTTGCTGGAGGCCGGAGCGCTGGACGTCTGGCATACCGCCATCCAGATGAAAAAGAACCGGCCCGCCGTGCAGCTCTCGTTCCTCTGCACCGCCGCACATCTTGATGCGCTGATCGGACTGGTTATGGCCGAAACCGGCAGCCTGGGGGTACGGGTCTACGAGGTGACCCGCCGGATCGCCCCCCGGACGGTGGAGGAACGGCTGACCCCCTGGGGAACGGTCCATTTCAAACGATCTCCGGCGGGGATAAAGCCGGAGTACGAGGACTGCCGCCGGATCGCCCGCGAGCAGGGCCTGCCGCTTCGGGAGGTACAGCAGCGTCTGCTGCGGGAGGAACGCAATGACCGCCGTTGATGAGGTCGTGGCGGACCTGCTTCGTTCCTCCGGCCTGACCCTGGCCCTGGCCGAATCCTGCACCGGCGGTATTATTGCCGCGCGGATCACGGCGGTACCGGGCAGTTCCACCTATTTTCGGCTGGGGATCGTTGCCTACCACAACGATGCCAAGCAGCAGATGCTGGGGGTTCCGTCGGCCCTGCTGGCGGAGCACGGTGCCGTCAGTGGACCGGTGGCTCACGCCATGGCCGCAGGAGCGCGGGCCGCGGCCGACAGCGACCTCGCCCTGGCGGTGACCGGCATCGCCGGCCCCGGCGGCGGTACTGCGGAAAAGCCGGTGGGCACCGTCTTCATCGCCCTGGCCGACCGGACCGGCTGTACGGCTCACCGCTACCAGTTTCAGGGTACCCGTGACGACATCCGCCTCCAAACCACGGAAGAGGCGCTCTTTTTGCTGAAAAATCGTCTTTTGATGATAAAATCGCCGGTAAATTAGCTTGCCGCCCCCTGTTTCGATATGCTACTTTTCGCAACTCTTTTCATCTCTTTTCACGCCAAGGAGGCAGAGCCGTGAGCGATAAGAACAAGGCCATCGAGCTGGCCCTTTCCCAGATAGAAAAACAGTTCGGCAAGGGTGCCATCATGCGCCTAGGCAACGACGAAGCCCTGCCCGGCGTGGAGGCGATCTCCACCGGCGCCATCTCCCTTGACCTGGCGCTGGGGGTGGGCGGTGTGCCCCGGGGCCGGGTCATCGAAATTTACGGTCCCGAATCCTCCGGCAAAACCACCCTGGCCCTGCATATCGTGGCGGAGGCGCAGAAGAGCGGCGGCATCGCCGCCTTCGTCGACGCCGAGCATGCCCTGGACATCACCTACGCCCGCAAGCTGGGGGTGAAGACCGACGACCTGCTGGTCTCCCAGCCCGACACCGGCGAGCAGGCCCTGGAGATCGCCGAAACCCTGGTGCGCAGCGGCGCCATCGACGTGCTGGTGGTTGACTCCGTTGCCGCCCTGGTGCCCAAGGCGGAGATCGAAGGGGAGATGGGTGACGCCCATGTGGGCCTGCAGGCCCGCCTCATGTCCCAGGCCCTGCGCAAGCTGACCGGCATCATCTCCAAGTCCAACTGCTGCGTCATCTTCATCAACCAGATCCGGATGAAGATCGGCGTCATGTTCGGCAACCCGGAAACCACCACCGGCGGCAACGCCCTCAAGTTCTACGCCTCGGTGCGGCTGGATATCCGCAAGATCGCCACCCTCAAGCAGGGGGATCAGGTGATCGGTTCCCGCACCCGGGTCAAGGTGGTCAAGAACAAGGTCGCCCCACCCTTCAAGGAGGCTGAATTCGACATCCTCTACGGCGAAGGGGTCTCCCGCACCGGCGACGTTCTGGATCTGGCAGTGGAACGGGGGATCATCGACAAAAGCGGTGCCTGGTTCTCCTACAACAAGGAGCGGATCGGCCAGGGGCGGGAGAACTCCCGTCAGTTCCTCAAGGAGAATCCGGCCATGCTGGCGGAGATCGAGGCGAAGCTGATGGAGCTGATCAAGCCGGCCCCCAAAGCCGACGCCTGACAGCCGCTCCCCACGGAGGCATGCATGGACCTGAATGAGATTCTCACCATCGCGGTCAAGGCGAAAGGTTCCGACATCCATATCAAGACCGGACTGCCTCCCATTGTGCGGATCGACGGCCGGCTGCACCCGATCCCCAACGCCCAGCGCCTGGCACCCGAAGTGGTGGGCGGCATGGCCATGTCCATGATGAACGATCGCCAGAAGCGGATCTTCGAGGAAAACTCCGAGGTGGACCTGGCCTACGCCGTGCCGGGATTGGGCCGGTTCCGGGTCAGTTGCTACCGCCAGCGGGGGACCGTGGCCATGGTGTTCCGCGCCATTTCGGTGAAAATCCCCAACCTCGACGAACTGAATCTGCCGCCGGTGCTGAAAAAACTCTGTCAGGAAGAGCGAGGGCTGATTCTGGTGACCGGTACCACCGGCTCCGGCAAGTCCTCCACCCTGGCGGCCATGATCGACCAGATCAACAGCAGCCGCACCTGCAACATCATTACCATCGAGGACCCGGTGGAGTTTCTGCACCGGGACAACAAGAGCATCATCAGCCAGCGGGAGGTGGGCACCGATACCCCCACCTTCGCCAGCGCCCTGAAAGGGGCTCTGCGTCAGGACCCGGACGTGATCCTGGTTGGCGAGATGCGGGACTACGAAACCGTGGAAACCGCCATGACCGCGGCGGAAACCGGCCACCTGGTGATGTCGACGCTGCACACCATGGATGCCCAGGAAACCATCAACCGGATTATCGGCGTCTTCCCCCCCTACCACCAGCGGCAGGTGCGGATTCAACTGGCCGGCATCATCAAGGGGATCGTTTCCCAGCGGTTGGTGCCCCGGGCGGACGGCAAGGGACGGGTGCCGGCGGTGGAAGTGCTGCTGGGAACGGCTCGGGTCCGGGAGTGCATCGACGACAAGGACAAGACCAAGCAGATCCGCGACGCCATTGCCCAGGGATTCGTCTCCTACGGCATGCAGACCTTCGACCAGTCGTTGATGAAGCTGTACACCTCCAAGCTGATCACCTACGAGGAGGCGTTGCGGCAGAGCTCCAACCCCGACGACTTCGCCCTCAAGGTTTCCGGCATCTCCTCCACCTCCGACACCACCTGGGACAATTTCGAGGAAAAGAAGGTGGACGCAGCCATCGACGAAGGAGAAAAGATCGAGGTGGATCGTTATTGACGCTGGCCGCGACCCGTATCTGGTGGCTCTGCGCCTGCTGACGACACGGGATATGACCGTGGCGGTACTGCGTCGCAAGCTGCTGATGCGGGGATACGAGGCCGCCACGGTCGAGAGTGCCGTAGAGCGGCTGCTACGGGAGCGCTACCTGGACGACCGGCGCTACGGCGAACGGTTTGTCGAAGCGGCTCTGACGAGTGGGCGGTACCGTGGTTATCGCTTGCGCCAGGAACTGACACGTCGGGGAATTTCCCGCGAACTGACAGCAGAACTGCTGAATACCGTCGATGATCCAGCCGACGAAACCGCCTTGGCCCGACAGGTGGTCGCCCGCCGCTACGGCGGATTCGATCCTGTCCGCGCCGACGAGCGGGAACGGCGACGCATCGCCGGCTTTCTGCAGCGGCGGGGGTTCGGGATGGCGACGATCCGTTCGGTGCTGCAGCACAACGGAGAGGAGGGAAGCCATGACGGCTAGCCGTATCGTACCAGGAACAACGCGCTGGTTGAGCGCTGTCGCGGCTCTGCTTCTGTTCTGCCTGAGCACGATGACCGCCGCACTGGCGGCGGACCTGCCCTCCGCCCAGGTTGAAGCCGAAGGGTATGCGCTCATCCCCAACGGACGCAAGGACCTGGGCCGGGAGGCTGCCCTGCAGAACGCCTTCCGCCGGGCCGTGGAACAGGTGGTGGGCGTGGCGGTCGAATCCCGCACCGTGGTCAAGGATTCGGAACTGCTCAACGACAAGATATTCTCCAAAAGCCGCGGCTTCATCAAGACCTACCGGATTACCGGCGAGCGGACCGAGAACGACGCCTACCGGGTCGCCATCACGGCCTCGGTTTCCCGTCACCGGCTGGAGCAGGAGTTGGACAACGTGGGGCTGCTGGTCCGCAAGCTGGGCAAGCCCCGTGTCGCCGTCGTGGTCATGGAGCAGAACGGCGATGCCCCCGCCGCAGCGGGCGGCATCGTGGAAACGGGTCTGACCGGAGCCTTCGGCAAAAAGGGCTATGCCCTGGTGGATCGCCAAGCCATGCTGGCCGTTGAGCGGGAGGTGGTCAGGGGCCACGGCGACCAGACCGATGCCGTGGTCCGTGCGGCAGCAGCCGGTGGCGCCGAAGTGGTCATCGTCGGCCAGGCAGCGGCCCGTCACGGTGCTGCCGTGGGGGGTACCAGCCTTCGGCCGGTACAGGCGTCGACCACCTGCCGCGCGGTCGATGTGAATACCGGTGAGGTGCTGGCAACGGCAAGTTCTACGCAACAAGCGCTGAACGTCAACCCGGCGGCGGCGGGCACCGAGGCCCTGCAGAAGGCGACCCTCGAACTGACCGAGCAGCTGAACCGCCAACTGATCGCCGCCTGGCACAAGCAGCTGACCGGCGTGCGCACCCTGCACCTGACCGTCACGGACCTTCCCGCCGTTGAAGCACCGCGTCTCAGGGAGGCCCTCAAGGAACAGATGGGGCAGGTGGAGGAGGTACGCGAGCGTGGCTACCGCAATCATCAGCTGCGCTTGGAACTGGAGGTCTGCGGCACAACCCGCAGCGTCATCGACGAGTTGGCCTCCCTGAATCTCGGCGGGAGCCGGCTGAAGATTTCCGGCTATTCATCAGGGACGGTACAGGCGCACTGGACGGGTCCGGCGAAAAAGGGGGGGAAGAAACCATGAAGCGGATACTGGCAGGTGTCGCAGTATGCATTCTGGCCGGATGCAACAATCCGGGCAAGGAAAGCTTTGAGCTGGGACGACAACTGGAACGGCAGGGACGGCTGGATGAAGCGATCACCCTGTACGAGGACGCCCTGACCAAGGAGCGGGACAACCAGGAGTACCAGCAGGTTCTGGCCGGTGCCCGCAAGGCTGCTGCCGGACGGTTCATCGAACAGGGGCGCAAGCGTCTGCAGGGAGCGCCCCCTACCTACGACCTGCTGCGGGCGGCCCAACTGGATCTGGACAAGGCGCTCAAGGCGGACCCGACCAACAGCGAGGCCAGGGCACTGGCCGCATCGATCAAGAGCCAGTCCGATGCCCTGCTCACGCGGGCAGAGACGCTCTATGGCGAATCGGGCAAGGCAGCAGAAGCCAAGGACTGGCCCACTGCCATCAACAAGCTGCGCGAGCTGCGCCAGTTCTATCCCACATACCTCGATCTGGCCGTCAAGCTTCCCCAGACGGAAAGTGCGGCCGTCAGCCACTATCTCAGGGAAGTTGAACGTCTGCGGTCGCAGGACAACCTGGACGGCATGATCGCCGCTCTGCAGCAGGCCCTGGCCATCCAGCCGTCAAACCAGCAGCTGACGGCCCTGCTGGCGGACACCAAGGCACAGAACACCGCCGCCGCCTGGTTTGCCAAGGCGGAACAGCGGGCCGGTCAGCAGAAGTGGCGCGATGCTGTTGACTATCTGCGCAAGGCCCAGGCACTGGAGCCGGACGCGGAACTATCCGCCAAGATGCATGAACTGCGCCGCCAGGGTGCCGGCCGGCTTCTGCAGCAGGCAACGGTACACCTCAACCGCAAGCAACTGTACAGCGCCTATCTGTCCCTTTTGGCCAGTGTCGAGCTTTCCCCCGACTCCCTCAAAGAGGGGGAGGCGTCTGAGCTACGCCGGCAGCTGGTCGGCGAGATGACGGCGAAATCTCAGGAAAGCGAGACCGGCGGCCTGCTGGGCAATGCCTACCACTGGCAGGAGTTGGCCCTGAAGCTGGGCGGACCTGACCGGGCTGCTTCCCAGCGGTTGCAGGGGCTCAAGGACCGGCTGCGGCAACGGGTGGTCAAGAAGATCGCCGTGATGGATTTCACGCCGCCCACCAACAGTACGGATGCCGGGCGCCTGGTCACGGACAGCCTGCTCTCCTACATGACCAAGAACGCCAGCAGCGACGTAAAAATACTTGCCCGCGACGTGCTGGGTGCCATCATCAAGGAAATCGAGTTCGGCCAGGCCGGGCTGTACGATATCGAAAGCGCCAAGAAAACGGGCAAGCTGAAGGGTACCGACATCTTCATCTTCGGCAGCGTGCTGCAGTACAGCGTGGAAAAGGGGGCCGAAGAGAGCTCGAAGATGGTCAACGTTTCCGTGGCCAAGCGCAAGGTCTCCAACCCGGCTTACCAGAGCTGGCTGCAGCGGAATCCGTCACCCAACGAGCGGGAGCTGGCCCTGGCGCCGCCGGCCCTGATCGATGAGGACATTCGTGAAACGGTGCGCTACAAGGTGGGTACCCATAAAAAAACCGCCAACGTGGCCCTCTCCTTCCGGGTGATCGACGTGGAGTCCGGCGAGGTGGTCATCACCAAAACCATCAAAAGCAAAAAAGAAGCTCAGGATAACTTCTCCGAGGGAGTCGAATTCGCCAATATTCCCTTCGACCCCCTGCAACTCCCTCCGGACACCGAGCTGCTGGAAAAGGCGGTGGAGGAAGGGATCGCCGAGTTGGGGCATCTGGTGCTGTCCCGCTTTCAGAATCTGCAGGCTACCTACCTGAATGCCGCCGAGCTTCTGGGTAAAAAAGGACAACATGATACGGCCATCGAACGCTACATCGACGCCATGGTGTCCGAAGAGGTGAAAAACGTTTCCAGCCAGGTAACCGAGCAGGCTCGCCGTGAAATCGACCGCCAGCTCCAACTGGCGGACAACAGCAGATAGATGCGGTGGGGGTGCTTGTCATGGGCTGGCGTCAGACACGCATAAAGGCAATGATCCGGTTACTCCGTGCCCTACTCTGCGGCGGGCTGGTGCTGTGCTTGGCGGCCTCCTGGGGGGGCGCCGCCGAGCATCGCCTGAAGTCAAAGCTGGCAGCCGTACCGTTTGTAGCCAGCAACATCGAGGCCATGGCCTTTACCGAGTACCTGACCACGGTGCTTTTGAACGAACTGGACAACACCGGACAGTTCGAAATTTTCGAGCGGAAACGGCTGGAGTCGATGATGGCCCTGGAAGGGGTCCGTTCCGACTCGCTGACTCCGGAGCAGATGCAGCGGCTGGGAAGCAGGCTGGGCCTTGACTTCCTGGTTGCCGGTACCGTGACCAGCCAGCCGCAGGGCATGCTGATCAACCTGCGTCTGCTGAGCCTGCGCAGTCAGAAAATTCTCTTTACCGAACAGACACGGATGACCGAGGCTGATACCAGCCGCATGCTGCGGGAGATCGCCTGGAAGGTCAAAGATGTCGTGCAGGGCGCCACCGTTCCCCGCACCGTTTCTCCCGTCTCCGTTCCCCTGCAGCCGCCGACCTCGCTTGAGGCCGTGGGATCAACCAATGCCGTGCGGTTGCGCTGGAAACCGCAGAATCCCACCCAGGTGGTCGGCTACCTGGTACAGCGCGCGCTCACGCCGGAGGGGCCGTTCAACACCGTCAGCACCGTGACCGAACCGGCCTACACCGATGAAAACCTGCGTCTGAACGAGAGCTTTTTCTACCGGGTGGCTGCCGTGGGCCAGGGGGGCGGCACCAGCCAGCCGACGACAGCGGTGCGCGGCGCCACCACCATCGCGCCGGCAGCGCCGATCTTCATGAATGCCGAGCCGCTGCTCGGCAGCGCCGTCCTCACCTGGCGCCAGCGCCCCTTCGGCGGCAATGACGCGCAGACCACCCCCCGGGGTGTGCAGATTTACCGCCGCAGTAGCGCAGAAAAAGAATTTACGCCGGTCACCCGGGTTGGTGAAGAAGCAATGACGTTCCGGGACCAGGGGCTGAAAGACGGTACTACCTACCTGTACGCAATGACCGCCTTCAACCTGGCAGGGGCGGAAAGCGAGCTGTCGGTACAGCTCTCGGTCACCACACCGCCGACCACGGGCGGGATTACCGTCACCAGCGGCAAGGTACGACGGATTCCCCTTTCGTGGCAGATGCATCCCTTTGAACAGGTAAACGGCTATCGGCTGGAGCGGGCCACCGCGCAGGACGGGCCGTACCGTGAGATTGCCGTGGTGAACGGACGGGAACGGACCAGCTACCTTGATACCGATCTGGCTGACAAGACCACCTACTGGTACCGAGTTTCCGCCCTGAGCAAGGAAGCGGGCACCGGAGGCCCCTCGCCGGAACTCTCGGCAACAACCCGCGACCTGCCGCCGGCGCCGGTAAAGGTTACCGCCGGCAGCGGCGAACCCCGTCGTATCACGATCAGCTGGGAGTCCGCCGCCGTTGCGGACGATGAAGTAACCGCCTATCAACTCTATCGCGGTGAAGCGGGACAGGAGACCCTGAGCAGGATAGCGGAGCTGAGGGCCCACCAGACCTCGTTTCGTGACGATGAAAAGCCGCTCAAGGATGCGACCGCCTATTCGTACGTCGTTTCTGCAGTCAACGCCGGCGGGGCGGTCAGCACCTTAAGCGCCCGCGCCACGGCCACCACCAAGGCGGTACCGGCCATGCCGCGGGGGATGACAGCGGCCTCGGGCGAACCGCGCCGGGTGACCCTGCGCTGGCAGAAGAATCCCGAAGCGGACATCACCGACTACGTAGTCTATCGCAAACATGATGACGGTGAATTCCGCCAGCTGAAGCACACCCAGGAACCGGGACTTGTCGATGGCGACCTGCGGGACGGTCAGACCTACAGCTACCGGCTTCAGGCCGTGGACAAGGACGGCCTGGAAAGTCCGCTGTCCGAGCCGGTGACGGCAGTCACCAAGTCGTTGCCCAAACCGGTGGACGGGCTGCTGCTCAAGGACCGTACCGCCCGGACCGTAACCTGGCAGAAGTCGGCCCAGAGCGACGTCCGGCAGTACGCCGTTTACAAGAAAGGATTTTTCGGCGGCCAGAAGCTGGCTACCCTGGAGGCAACTGAGTGGAAGGTACAGGAACCGGGCAAGCTGGAACTGTACGTCACCGCAGTCGATGCCGATGGCCTGGAAAGCGAACCGTCGGCAGTGCTGGTCATCGAATAGGAGGATGCCATGACGTATCGGGTTGGGTTCTGTGCCGCCGGACTGCTGCTGGGCCTGCTGACAACGGACGCCGTAGCAAACAACAAGGCTGCCATTGTCCAGGAAATCGGACGTTACCAGCTTTTTCAGGGCAGCTATACCACCTTTGACCTGAAGCGCAAAGAAACCTATGTCCACCAGGGTGTTTTCCTGCTGGATACCGCAACCGGTGACGTGAAGAGGTACATTAATAAAATTGACGTAGAAGGGCGCTACATTGAAACCTGGCTGCCCACCGACCTTTCGGGGGTAGACAAGGGGCGTCCCGCACAGGAGAGGAAGCCATAGATGACCGGCAATGAGATTCGCGCACGTTTTCTGAAGTACTTCGAAGACCGGGGCCATGTGGTGGTGGCCAGCTCCGGCCTGATCCCCCACAACGACCCGACCCTGATGTTCACCAACGCCGGCATGAACCAGTTCAAGGACTGTTTCCTGGGGATGGAAGACCGGGGCTACTACCGGGCCGCCAGTTCCCAGAAGTGCGTCCGCGCCGGCGGCAAGCACAACGACCTGGAAAACGTGGGACGGACCGCCCGTCACCACACCTTCTTCGAAATGCTGGGCAATTTTTCCTTTGGCGACTATTTCAAAAAAGAGGCCATCGCCTTTGCCTGGGAGTTCCTGACCCAGGATCTGAAGCTTGACAAAAGCCGGCTCTACGTAACGGTCTACACCGACGACGACGAGGCCGCCGACATCTGGCATCACCAGGAAGGGGTACCGCGGGAGCGGATTTACCGCTTCGGCGAAAAAGACAACTTCTGGGCCATGGGGGACACCGGCCCCTGCGGTCCCTGTACCGAAATTTTCTGGGACAACGGCCCCGAGGTGGGGTGCGGCTCACCCGACTGCGCCGTGGGCTGCGACTGCGACCGCTACATGGAGATATGGAACAACGTCTTCATGCAGTTCAACCGCACCCCTGACGGCGTGCTGCATCCACTGCCCAAGCCGGCCGTGGATACCGGCATGGGCCTGGAGCGGATCACCACGGTGATGCAGGGGGTCCGCTCCAACTACGATACCGATCTGCTGCAGGGGATCATCCGTCATATCGAACGGCACAGCGGCAAGAACTACGGCGGCAATGAGAAGGATGACGTTTCCATGCGGGTGATCGCCGACCACTGCCGCGCCGTCACCTTCCTGATCTGCGACGGAGCCCTGCCCAGCAACGAAGGACGCGGCTACGTGCTGCGCCGGATCATGCGGCGGGCTGCCCGTCATGCCAAGATGCTGGGGCTGGCTGAACCGCTGCTCTGCCGGATGGTGGATGCGGTGCGGGAGATGATGGGAGACGCCTACCCGGAGCTGGCGGAGCGGGAGGCGTATATCCGTAAGGTGGTACTGGCCGAGGAAGAGCGGTTCAACGAGACCATCGACCGCGGCCTCGCCATCCTGAACGACGAGGTCGCCGCCCTGCGGGCTGCCGGCAAAGCCGTCATTCCGGGAGAGACCCTGTTCAGGCTCTACGACACCTTCGGCTTCCCGGTGGACCTGACCGAAGATATCGTCCGCAGCGAAGGATTCAGCGTGGATGAGGCAGGCTTCGAAGCCTGCATGGAGCGCCAGCGGGAGCTGGGCCGGGAACACTGGAAAGGCTCCGGCGCCGCCGGCATCGCCGATGTCTACAAGGAGCTCCACAACCGCGGTCTGCGTACTTCGTTTGTCGGCTACAACGCCCTGACCGCCTTCGCTCCCCTCACCGCCCTGCTGCGCGACGGCACTGAGGTCGCCTCGGCAACCGCCGGGGACCGGGTCGATCTGGTGACGGAAACCACCCCCTTCTACGGCGAGTCCGGCGGCCAGGCCGGGGACACCGGCACCATCTCGTCCGGCAACGCCCGCCTGGAGGTGGTGGCCACTTCCCGTCCCTTCACCGACCTGGTGGTGCACCATGCCGTGGTCCAGGAGGGGGCCGTCAATAGGGGAGATGCGGTCAACCTGACCGTGGCCGTTGACGAACGCCGCGCCACGGCCCGCAACCACACCGCCACCCACCTGCTGCAGGCAGCCCTGCGCCGGGTGCTGGGGGACCATGTCAAGCAGGCCGGTTCCCTGGTGGAGCCCGATCGGCTCCGCTTCGACTTCACCCATTTTACCGGCGTTACCGCCGAAGAACTGCAGACCGTGGAAGATCTGGTGAATGTCTGGATCATGGAAAACGACGCACTCAGCATCCGGGAGATGGGGATGCAGGAAGCGGTGGAAAGCGGCGCCACGGCCCTGTTTGACGAAAAATACGGCGACACCGTCCGGGTGGTGCGGATCGGCGAGGTCAGTGCCGAACTGTGCGGCGGCACCCATGTGCGGGCTGCAGGCGACATTGGCCTGTTCAAGATCCTTTCCGAAGGGGGAATCGCCGCCGGTGTCCGCCGGATCGAAGGGGCCACTGGTTTCAACGCCCTGCGCACCGTCCGCCGCCTTGAAGACGAGCGCCGTGCCATCGCCGACCTGATCAAGGCCGACAGCGGCAAATTACTGGAGCGGGTGGAGAAGCTGGTGGAACGGCAACGGGAGCTGCAGCGGGACGTTGAGCAGCTGCAGGGCAAGCTGAATGCGGCCCAGTCCGGCGACCTGCTTTCCCGGGTACACGAGGTGCAGGGAGTCAAGCTGCTGGCGGTGCAGGTGCAGGTGCCGGATATCAAGGCGCTGCGCGACTTGGCCGATCAGCTGCGGGATCGTCTGGAGTCCGGCATCCTCGTCCTGGGTGCCGAACTTGACGGCAAAGCCAACCTGCTGGTGGCAGTGACCAGGGATCTGACCGACCGCTTCAAGGCCGGTGAGCTGGTGGGCAAACTGGCCCCCATCGTCGGTGGGCGCGGCGGCGGCAAGCCCGAACTGGCCCAGGCCGGCGGCCCCAGCCCGGAAAAATTGCCCGAAGCGTTGGCGGCGGCGGCAACGTTTCTGGGTTGACAAACCATCGAAAAACCGAGGTTGCTCAAAAATAGTCAGATCCTCGCACCCGCACACAGGGGCTGTCGAGGACGGTGGCGAGATGGCTGTTTTTCACCAACCTGCCCATGTGAGGTACCTGTGAAGCATCTGATCGATAAAGCCAGCACCCTGATGGAGGCCCTCCCCTACATCCGCCGTTTTTCCGGCAAGACCTTCGTCATCAAATACGGCGGTCACGCCATGGCCGACGAACGGCTGAAGGAGTCCTTTGCCCTGGATGTGATCATGCTGCGCTCCCTGGGGATCAATACCGTGATTGTCCATGGCGGCGGCCCCCAGATCAACGAAACTCTGAAGCGTTACGGCATCGTCTCCGAGTTTGTCCGCGGCATGCGGGTCACCGATGCCGAAACCATGTCGGTGGTGGAGATGGTGCTGGTGGGACAGGTGAACAAGGAAGTGGTGGGCTACCTGAACCAGCACGGCGGACGGGCTGTAGGGCTCTCCGGCAAGGACGGCACCCTGCTGCTTTCCCGGAAGCTCCTGCAGGAAATTACCGCCGAGGACGGCAGGCTGGAGCAGGTGGATATCGGCTACGTGGGGGATGTGGTCAAGGTGAACACCGACCTGATCAGAACCCTGGAGCAGGGGGGCTACCTGCCGGTGATCGCACCGGTGGGAGTGGGCCCGGCCGGAGAAAGCTACAACATCAACGCCGACCTGGTGGCCGGCCGGGTGGCTGCGGCCCTGAATGCCGAAAAGCTGATCCTGCTCACCGACACCCCCGGTGTGCTGGATCGCGACAAGAACCTGATACCGAATATCTGCGTAGCGGACATGCACCGCCTGATTCGGGAAGAAGCCATCACCGGCGGCATGATTCCCAAGGTGGTCTGCTGCGCCGATGCCTTGCACGACGGCGTCAAAAAGGCCCATATCATTGACGGCAGAATGGAGCATGCCGTACTGCTGGAAATCTTCACCGATGGCGGCATCGGTACTGAAATCGTCAGGTAACCCACTCAAAGGAGCCCATGCCATGAAACGACTCGCACTGGCTGTTGCCCTGTTCGCCCTGCTGTTCGTGACGGCGACCGCCGCTCAGGCGTCATCGGATCTGTGCGCCGGCACGTCGCCCGGAACCTTCATGTTCTTTGACCGGGAAGTCGAACGCGGCAAACCGCTGCCGCCGCAGGTGACAGAATTTGATTTCGGCAAAGATATGTGGGCGGTGGCCTGCCTGACCGATACGGTGGGCCCCCAGCCGGACGGTGGCAAAAAGTTCCGGGTTGTCCTCTACGTCAAGCAGACCAAGAGCCATGACGGCAAATATTCCTCCTACGCGGCCAATGCCAAGCAGGAGGGGGTCTATCGTCCCGGGCTTTCCAAACCGCGCAAGGATGTGATCCTGTTCCTGAACGAGGATTTCGCTACCAACAAGGGGCTCAACTACAAGCTCGATCCGGGTGAGTACGAGTTTCGCCTGCAGGCAGCCACGGAAAAGGGAACCGGTCGGCTGGATCTGACCGTCGACTGGAAGAATGACGTTGCCTACATCCAGGAGCTGCGCAAGGCCGGCTACGTAGCCGACGGCACCATCAAGGTAATCAAGCGCTAGTGCCGCAGGCAGGGCAGCAACCATGCCCGGCCCGCTCCGCAGCGCCTCGTTGACAACGAACGGACAGAATCCATGGAACTGACCACAAAGGAATTCAGGAACTACTTTCGTCTGGGAGAGCTGGGTACGGTACGAATCAGCGACGATAGCGACTACCTGCACGAGTTTCCCGCCATTATCGTCCAGCTGTTCGACAGCTCCCTTGAGGTAGTGCTCGTTTCCGATGAACTTCCGGGCGAGATGCTTGGCCGGGAGGTTGTGGCACAGCTGTCCGTCATTACCGGACACCTGGTTTGCGACGTACCGGTCATCATCGGCAAGAACTCCTTTGAGCAGACCCTGTTTCTCCGTTTCAACGGGGAAGCGGTCGTCCGGATCAAACGGAACTTCATCCGTACGGATGTGCTGATTCCGTTTTGCTACGACGAACATGGCAGAAACAGCGTGAAGGCGGTCCGCGAAGTTCAGGAGCTGCGGGCAATCCCCAGCCGCACAGTTTTTGCGCCCGTGCCGTACAGCGAGTCGTACAAGATCGCCGACTGGCCCGGCAAGGGAGAACTGCTGCCGGTACGGGTCAACCTGGGGGGCGGCGGCATCCGCTTCGCCAGCGTGGAACCGTTTCAGCGGGGCACGATGCTGGGGCTGCAGATGTTTCTTGACTGGCCAGAGCCGCGGGTCATTCACGCGGCGCTGCAGGTCACCCGTTCGAAACCGTTCGAGCAGACGCCGGAAGACCGGGCCTTTTATACCTGGTCGAAAATCCGGCTCAAGTCCCAGACCATCAGCATCACGGCAGGACAGTACGACTATATCGACGACGGTGACCGGCAGTTCGTCATCGACTACATCAAGGAGATTCAGAAGCGGCAGCACAATCCTGCCGAAACGGAGGGAGCCGAACCAACATGACCAATCACCAGTGGGTAGAACGGTCCGACCGTGTCATCATGAAGACCTACGGCCGGTACCCGATTGTGCCGGTACGGGGCGAGGGATGCCGGCTCTGGGATGCCGACGGCAAGGAATACCTGGATTTTCTGGCCGGCGTGGCGGTCAACAACCTGGGGCATTGTCATCCCAAGGTAGTGCAGGCGATCCAGGAACAGGCTGCGCGCCTTATCCATTGCTCGAACTATTACCAGATTCCGCAGCAGATCGAGCTGGCCGAACTGCTCTGCGCTCACTCCTTTGCCGACCGCGTTTTTTTCTGCAACTCGGGCGCAGAGGCCAACGAGGCGGCCATCAAGCTGGCCCGTAAATACAGTCGGGACACCAAGGGGGCGGAGCGGTTTGAAATCATCACTGCCACCGACTCGTTCCACGGCCGTACCTTGGCCACCGTGTCCGCCACCGGCCAGGAAAAGATCCAGCGCTTCTTCGATCCGCTCCTGCATGGCTTCACCCATGTGCCGTTCAACGATGTGGCTGCCATTGAAGCGGCCATCCGCCCCACCACCTGTGCGGTGATGCTGGAACCGATTCAGGGCGAAGGCGGGGTGAACGTGCCGGATGCGGCGTACCTGCCGGCGGTGCGCGAGTTGTGCGACCGGCATGGCCTGCTGCTGATCCTGGACGAAGTGCAGACCGGCATCGGCCGCACCGGCACCCTGTTTGCCCATGAGCAGTTCGGCATCACCCCCGACATCATGACCCTGGCCAAGGCGCTGGCCGGCGGCGCCCCCATCGGCGCCATGCTGGCCCGGGAGGAGGTCGCCGCCGCCTTTGTTCCCGGCACCCACGGCTCCACGTTTGGCGGCAACCCGCTGATGACCGCCGCCGCCATCGCCACGCTGCGGACCATTCTGGAGGAAGGACTGCTCAACCGGACCGAAGAGATCGGCGAATACCTGCTGGGAGAACTGGACACGCTGGGGAAGAACTATTCCTTTGTCCGGGAAGTGCGCGGCATTGGTCTCATGATCGGCATGGCTCTCACCATCCCGGCCGGAGATATCGTGAAAAAAGGCCACGAGCGGGGTCTGCTGCTGAACGTGACCCACGACACGGTGCTGCGCTTTGTGCCGCCGCTGGTGGTCACCAAACAGGAGATCAACCGGATGATTGAACTACTGGACGGCATTTTTGCGGAGGTAGCGGTATGATGCGCCATTTTCTGCGCCTGCAGGACTTCTCCAAACAGGAACTCGACGATCTGCTGGCCCTGGCGGCCGACCTGAAGGCCCGCCAGAAGGCAGGGATCGAACATCACCTGCTCAAGGGAAAAACCCTGGCAATGATCTTTGAAAAAGCCTCCACCCGTACCCGGATCTCCTTTGAGGTGGGGATGTTTCAGCTGGGGGGCCATGGCCTGTTCATCTCCTCCGGCAACTCCCAGATGGGGCGCGGCGAGCCGATTCGCGATACGGCCCGGGTGCTGGCCCGCTACTGCGACGGCGTGATGATCCGCACCTTTGGCCAGGAGATCGTGGACGAATTCGCCTTGTTCAGCAACGTGCCGGTGATCAACGGCCTGACCGACCGCTACCATCCCTGCCAGATCATGGCCGATCTGCAGACCGTCATCGAGCAGAAGGGACGATACAGCGGCCTGAAGTTCGCCTGGGTCGGCGACGGCAACAACATGGCCAACACCTGGATCGAGGCCGCCGCCATCCTGGGCTTTGACCTGGCCCTCGCCTGTCCCCACGGGTACGAGCCGGATCCCGGTGTTCTGGCATGGGCGCGTTCCCGGAACACCGGCGCCATCACACTGACCACCGATCCCCGCGAGGCGGTACGGGGTGCCGATGTCATCAACACTGATGTCTGGGCCAGCATGGGACAGGAAGCGGAGCAGAAACAACGCGAGCAGGCATTTCAGGGGTACTGCGTGAACGATGACCTGCTGAGCGATGCCGCAGGGGACTGTATCGTCCTGCACTGCCTGCCGGCCCACCGCGGCGAGGAGATCAGCAACGACGTAATTGAAGGACGCCACTCGGTGGTCTGGGATGAAGCGGAAAACCGCCTGCACATCCAGAAGGCGATCATGGCGACCCTGATGGGTGGGGCGAAGTGATCTCGTTTCTCGATCTGTTTGCCGCCCTGAACGACAATGATGTGCGATATCTCGTTGCCGGCGGGTGGGCCGTCAACCTCTACGGAGTTGAGCGGGCCACCGGTGATCTGGATCTGGTTGTCTATCTGGAGCAGCGAAACCTTGAGAAATTCATCGATGTTGTGACACGCTTTGGTTTCAGGCCGCGCGTGCCGGTTGCCGCGATTGAGTTTGCTGACGCCGAGAAACGGCGAGCGTGGCGTGTCGAAAAGGGAATGATGGTATTCAGTTTTCACGACCCGCACAACCCCTTTGTGCTGCTTGATGCTTTTATTGAAATTCCCTTTGATTTTGAAACGGTCTATGCCGAGCGCTCACGCATACAGACCGGCAGGGTCGAGATTCCGGTGGTGCCTCTGGAGACCCTGATCATGATGAAGCAGCAGGCCGGTCGGCCGCAGGATCTTGCTGATATTCACTACCTGCGGAAGATCCAGGAGGGCACGCAATGACGGTGACACCACTTCTATATTACCGCACCAAGGAGCAGCTTGAAAATTACCGCACGATGCCGGTTGAACAAAAAATTCGCAAATTGGAACTGGAAATGGAGCTTGTCAACGCCATGCGGCACGGGCGGGCTTTGATGCTGAACAACACCGGGAATCACCAGCAAAAGGAGAAATAGCACATGGCAAAACCGAAGCTTGACGCACAAAAGATCGTACTGGCCTATTCCGGAGGCCTGGACACCTCCATTATCCTCAAGTGGCTAAAAAACGAGTATGGCGCCGAAATTGTTGCCTTTTCCGCCGATCTGGGCCAGGGCGACGAACTGGCACCGGTCCGCGAGAAGGCACTCAAGACCGGCGCCAGCACGGTCTATATTGACGACCTGCGTGAGGAGTTCGTCCGCGATTTTGTCTACCCGATGTTCCGGGCCAACGCCATTTACGAGGGTCACTATCTGCTGGGCACCTCCATCGCCCGGCCGCTGATCGCTAAGCGTCAGATGGAAATCGCCAAGCTGGAGGGGTGTGACGCCGTCTCCCACGGCGCCACCGGCAAGGGGAACGACCAGGTTCGTTTCGAGCTGGCTTACTACCACTTCGATCCATCCATCACGGTCATCGCTCCCTGGCGTGAATGGAAGCTGAACAGCCGCAAGGCCCTCATCGCCTACGCCAAAAAGAACGACATCCCGATTCCGGTCACCAAGAAGCGTCCCTGGTCCTCCGACCGGAACCTGCTGCATATCTCCTTTGAAGGCGGCATTCTTGAGGACACTTGGGCCGAGGCACCGGAAGAGATGTACGTGCTGACCTGCAAACCGGAAAAAGCTCCCAACAAGCCGCAGTACGTCGAGATCGAGTTCGAGAACGGCAATGCCGTGGCGGTTGACGGGGTACGGATGACCCCGGCCCAGCTGCTGGCCCACCTGAACACCATCGGCGGTGTCCACGGCATCGGCCGGGTGGACCTGCTGGAGAACCGCTCCGTGGGGATGAAGTCCCGCGGTGTCTATGAGACCCCCGGCGGCACCATCCTGCGGGAGGCCCACTCCGCAGTGGAGCAGATCACCATGGACCGCGAGGTGATGCGAATCCGCGACTCCCTGATTCCCCAGTACGCCTGGCAGGTGTACGCCGGCTACTGGTTCTCGCCGGAGCGTGAAATGCTGCAGGCCCTGATTGACGACTCCCAGAAGACCGTAAACGGCGTGGCCCGGGTCAAGCTGTACAAGGGGCACTGCCGTACCGTGGGCCGCAAGTCCGAGACCAACTCGCTGTTCAACCTGGATTTCGCCACCTTCGAGAAGGACAAGGTCTACAATCAGGCCGATGCCGAAGGGTTCATCAAGATCAACTCGCTGCGTCTGCGGATCCGCTCCCTGATGCAGGGCAAGAAATAGGTTTGACCAAGCCTCAGTACAAAAAGGAACATATCGTCACCTCGGTGGTGGCGGTCATTGTCGATGAACAGGAACGGGTGCTCCTGACCAAGCGGAGCATCCGTCCTTTTCTCGGCATGTGGGTCATGCCGGGGGGTACCATCAACCTGGGCGAACCGATTCTGAGGGCGTTACAGCGTGAGGTGGATGAAGAAGTGGGGCTTGACGTCGAGGTTGGTGACCTGATCGATGTATTCGAGCATGTTACTCCGGGCGAGGACACCTGTCATTACATCATCCTTTTTTATCGCTGCCGTCCGCTGCAGAGCACGGTGACGTACAACCCGCAGGAGGTTCTGGAGGCAGCCTGGGTACCGCGCCATGAACTGGTACGCTACCAGATGCCGGAGGGAACCCGCCACATCCTGGGTAAACTGTTTCCGGAGCTGACTGCAGCAGCGCCGGGGTGAGACCAGATGCCGACCATCATCGAGAAAAAAGTCAACCTCGCCTTTCCCCTGGGACATCACCTGCACTGCCTGATTGCCCAGCTTCCCAATCGACTGCACCGCGAGACCGGCTTTTCACCCGCTGAGCAGGAGCAACAGTGGGAACAGATTCACTCGGTCCTCGACCTGGTGGCAACCGGGGCCGGTAATCTGAAGAAACTCCATTTTTTGTTGTTTCCCGAGTCCTGTCTGCCGTTCAGCCGTTTCGACGACCTGCTGACCGTGGTGCGGGACCGGTTCCGGCCGAACACCGTCACCATGATCGGCATTGAGCATCTGGCGCTCCGGGAGTACCGCACCGTTCTGGAGCGGTTCCGCAGCGACAACGAGGAAGCCCTTGCCCTGGTGGACCACGACATCGATTCCGGCGACGTGCTGGAGATGCCGGTCAACTGGTGTGTGCTGCTGCTCAAGGAGACCGACGGCGCCCTGCGGGTGTTTCTGGAAGCCAAGAGCCATCCGTTCCACGGCGAGGAGTTCATCGACACCTACCGCGATCTGTACCGGGGCCGTCACTTCTACCTGCTGCGCAGCCGGCCCTCCTGTTTCAACTTCATGGCCATCATCTGCCTTGACTACCTGTACCGAAGCCTGTACGAATCCAATATCAAGCAGATCATCGACCATGCCAACACGTTGTACTTCAGCACCCGGCAGGGTCTGGACGCACTGTTCGTCATCCAGTGCAACCCCAAGCCGGACCACCGCGCCTACCGGGACGTGGTCTGCGGCTTTTACGGCGAATACCTGGAAGACCTGCCCGGGGTCCGGGAAACCGTGACCATCTTCGGCAACGCCTCCGATGAGACCTGCATCGACGGCGTCCCGGTCCTCCATGGCTTCGGCCATGCCGCCGTGATCATCAACCAGCGGCACCGGTTGCTGAAGGCCCAGTTCGCTGAATTCGGCACCGATGACTACCACGGCGCCCCGGTCTGCCGGCTCCGTTTCGGCAGCGGTACCCGACTGCTGTACTTCAATCTGCCGCAGCACCACGAACTGGACCCGCGCAGTTCGCGGATACCGCTCAAGGTCCACAGCATCATGACTCGCAGCAGCTCCGGAGACTGGGAAAAAATTCCGGCCACCGAGCCGGCTGAGACCGGCTGGCTCAACGACACCTCGTCACACTAAGCAAGGGAGATAGCTTCATGTCACAAAACAAACTCTGGGGCGGCCGCTTTACCCAGCCCACCGACAAATTCGTGGAGGAGTTCACCGCCTCCATCGATTTCGACAAGCGCCTGTACCATCAGGATATCCGCGGTTCCGCCGCCCATGCCCGGATGCTGGGCCGCCAGGGAATTATCCCCAACGAGGACGTTGAAAAAATCGTCCACGGCCTGAAGGAGATTCTGGAGCAGATCGAGGCGGGTCAGTTCGACTTTTCCGTCTCCCTCGAAGACATCCATATGAATATCGAGGCCCGGCTCTCCAAGAAAATCGGGGAGGCAGGCAAGCGTCTGCATACCGGCCGGTCCCGCAACGACCAGGTGGCGCTGGATATCCGTCTCTACCTGCGTGACGAGATCGTGGAGATCGTCGCCTACTTGGATATGCTGATCGACTCCCTGCTCAACCAGGCGGAAGCCAACCTTGACGTGATCATGCCCGGCTTTACCCACCTGCAGTCGGCCCAGCCGATCCTGTTCTCCCACCACCTGATGGCCTACGTGGAGATGTTCAAGCGGGACAAGGGACGGATGGAGGACGGCCTGAAACGGGTGGATGTACTCCCCTTGGGGGCCGGCGCCCTTGCCGGTACCACCTTCCCCATTGATCGCGAATACGTTGCCGAAATGCTGGACTTTCCGGCAGTCACTCGCAACTCCCTGGATGCGGTGTCGGATCGTGACTTCGCCCTGGAGTTCATGGCTGCCTCCTCGATCCTGATGATGCACCTCTCCCGTTTTTCGGAAGAGCTGATCATCTGGTCCACCAGCGCTTTCCGCTTCATCGAGCTCTCCGACGGCTTCTGCACCGGCTCCTCCATCATGCCCCAGAAGAAGAACCCCGATGTGCCGGAACTGGTGCGGGGGAAGACCGGACGGGTCTACGGCAACCTGATGGCTCTTTTGACGGTGATGAAGGCACTGCCCCTGGCCTACAACAAGGATATGCAGGAGGACAAGGAACCGCTGTTCGACACCATCGACACCGTCAAGGGGAGCCTGAAGATCTTTGCCGACATGATCAGGGAGATGCGGGTCAACCGGGAAAAAATGTCCCAGGCAGCCGGCCAGGGCTTTTCTACGGCCACCGACGTGGCCGACTACCTGGTACGCACGGGGCTTCCGTTCCGTGACGCCCATGAAGCGGTCGGCAAGGCCGTTGCCTACTGCGTCGAGAACGACATGGAGCTGACCGAGCTGTCACTGGCTGAATGGCAACTGTTCTCGCCCCACTTCAGCGACGACATTTTCGACAAAATTTCAGTTGAGGCCAGCGTCAATGCCCGGAATGTCATCGGCGGCACGGCCCGCAATCGGGTCGAGGACGAAATCCGGCGCTGCCGTGAAGGGCGCTGACATGACCGGAACGCGGGCTGTCCTGTACCTTGTCGGCGCTCTGCTGCTTTCCGGGTGCGGCAAAAAAGGGCCGCTGGTATATCCTGACCAACTGTTGCCGGGACCGCCTCCGGCCGTTGTTCTGGAGCAAACCGGCGCACAGCTTCGCCTTGCGGTAACGGTGCCGTCGCGGGACCGGCGGGACCGCCCGCTCAGCGAGCCGGTGACCTCACTTGTCATTCTGAGAAAGATATCCTGCGCCCAGTGCCCGGAAGATTTCCGGGAGGTGCAGCGTTTTGCCGTCACCCGGCCCGCCTCTGCTGAACGGGTCGCCTGGATCGACACCGATGTCCGGCCGGGTGTTTTCTACCAGTACCGTGTGACCTCCCTGCAACGAAATGGCGATGCCGGAACCGCCCTCGACACACCGGCGGTTGCGCTCCAGCCGATACCGATGACGCCGACGGTACAGGCGCTCCCCGCGTTCGGCAGTGTAGTTTCCATTACCCTGGTTGCAGACGTCCCGGCCGGTACCGCACGGATCGGGTTCCGGTTGTACCGCGCGGCGGTTGGTGCGGACACGGATTTTTCGCCCGTCGGCCCACTGATTTCCGCGGACAGGTATGTTGATCAGGCGGTGCGGCGTGACACGGCGTATCGTTATGCCGCGCGACAGGTGGTACGTCACCTCTCCAGCGGCCTCTACCTGGAAAGCGAACTGTCGGCGCCCGTCACGGTCACCGTGCGTGACGCCCCGCCGTAACCGACATCATCTCATCGTTCGCGACCAGAACGCACAAAGGGCGTCCGGAGTATTCCGGACGCCCTTTGTGCGCGGTTCAGCTTGCAGAGTACCAATTACTTCGCCACGGTCTCCAGAGCCTTGACCACGATATCCTTGTAGGGGTTAGCAAACAGGATGATCAGACAGACAACCAGAACGTAGATTGCCAGGGACTCGATCATGGCCAGACCGATCAGCATGATGGTCATGATTTTGCCGGAAGCGCCGGGGTTACGGGAAACGCCTTCAACGGCGCGGCTCACAGCAAGACCCTGACCGATACCGGTACCGAAAGCACCGATTGCCATACCGAAACCAGCTGCCAGCATACACATAGTGAAAAATTCCATCGTTACTGCCTCCTCTAGGGGGATGATATGCTCCTAAACAGTATAGGAGAAAACGCTAGGATACGTGCTTAGTGTGCCTCTTCCAGCGAGCCCTGGATATAGATCATGGCCAGCAGCATGAAGACGAACGCCTGGATGAAAGAGACCAGGATGCCCATCAGCATCATCGGCAGCGGCGCCAGCGGCATGAAGTACTTCACCCCCAGGGTGAAGAAAATCATCAGCACCAGTTCGTGACCCTGCATGTTGCCGAAGAGACGCAGGCTCAGGGAGAGGACCCGGGAAAGGTGACCGATGACTTCGATAAAGAACATCAACGGCGCCAGCCAGATGATCGGCCCCATGAAGTGCTTGACGTAGTGCGTACCATGCTCCTTGATCCCGACAATATGGGTTGCACAGAAGACCACCACGGCGCAGGCGGCGGTGGTGTTGATGTTGGCGGTGGGGGGGAAGAAGCCGGGGATCAGTCCGATCAGGTTGGAAACCAGAATGAAGAGCGCCAGGGTCGCGATCAGCGGAAAGAAGGCGCGTCCTTTGGGGCCCATGGACTCGGCGATCATGTTCTCGATGCCGTCGATGATGATCTCCATCAGGTTCTGGAGTCCCTGCGGCACTTCGCGAACGGCGCGGGTGGCAAGCAGCGATACTACTACGGCGACGATGATGATCAGCCAGGTATAGGCGATGGCATCGGCAGCGGCCTCACCGATATGCAGCGGCGCCAGCAGCTTGCGAAAGAAGTCCAGAAAGATAATCGGATGTATCATGATGAAGTCTCCTTCGACGAAATTGCTACGTACAACGTCAGTCCGAACAGACAAACAACGGTTACCGACAACCCGGCCAGCAGCCCCCACAGTGAAAACCAGGAGGAGGTAATGACCAGGTACAGCACAACAGCAGTCAATGAAATTCTGATGATGAATCGTACCAGTGCCGCCAGCATCGGCCGGTCCTGAGGCGTGAGCTGCAACAGAGCTCCCAGGGATCTCCGCTGCCAGAGCAGGTTGATGATGGCAATCATCCCACCAGCAGAGGCGCTTGCTGCAGCCGACGCAGAAAAGAGCAGGGCACTGACAGCGGCGATAATCAGTAAACTCAGTATACTGCCAGCGAGCAAATATCGCGGCAGGCGTTCCTCACGATCGCTCATCATCCGCCGACTTCCGTAGCTCTCTGCTGGCTATCAGATGGATGTTTCTGAAACCTGCCGCAATACCGATAAACATGAACAGATAAAAGAACCAGGGTGCGGTGCCCAGCCAGCGATCAATGGTCAGTCCCAGCCAGACACCGATGGCAATGGCGATAACCACCGAAAGGCCCATGCTGGAGACCAGGCCGATATTGCGAAAAAGGTCACGGAATTCCTTCACATCGCCCCCTCGCCAGCCTCGATCGTATACAAAAACCTGTGTTGCATACCATACTTCGCCACGGCCTGTCAATCATTCGTTCCAGAAGCCGGGTCAGGCGATCAGCTTGAAACTTTTCCGGGCAGCAGCAATGGTCGCCTCTATGTCGGTATCAGTGTGCGCCTGGGACATGAATGCGGTCTCAAACTGCGACGGCGCCAGGTAGACCCCCTCAGCCAGCATGGCCCGGAAATAGGTGGCAAAGGCCCTGGTATCACAGGCGGCGGCGGTGGGCCAGTCATGAACGTCGCCTGCCGTGAAGAAGGCGCAGAACATGCTGCCGACCCGGGTGCTGTAGATCGGATAGCCGGCATCCCGCGCCGCCCGGGCGATGCCATCGGCCAGACGAGCGCTCTTTTCTTCAAGCTGCTGATAGAACCCCGGCTGCTGCAACAGCGTGAGGGTGGCAATGCCGGCAGTCATGGCCAGGGGGTTGCCGGACAGGGTACCTGCCTGATAGACCCCGCCGGAGGGAGACAACTTCTCCATGATTTCGCGCTTGCCGCCGAAGGCCCCCACCGGCAGTCCGCCGCCAATGATCTTGCCCAGGGTGGTCATGTCCGGCGTCACGCCGTAGACCTCCTGGGCGCCGCCGTAGGCAACCCGGAAACCGGACATCACCTCGTCGAAAATCAGAATGATTCCCTCATTGGTGCAAAGCTCGCGCAACCCTTCCAGGAACCCCTCACGCGGCGGTACGGTGCCCATGTTGCCGGCAATCGGCTCCAGAATGATGCAGGCGACCTGCTCGCGGTTTTCCGCCACCAACGCCTTGACCGACTCAAGGCTGTTATACTCGGCGGTCAGTGTATGCTTGGCGAAATCGGCGGGCACACCGGGGGAATCGGGGACACCAAAGGTTGCGGCACCGGAACCGGCTTTCACCAGCAGCGCATCGGCGTGACCATGATAGCAGCCGGAAAATTTGAGAATCTTATCCCGTCCGGTGTAGCCCCGGGCCAAGCGGATGGCGCTCATGGTGGCCTCGGTGCCGGAACTGACCATCCGTACCATCTCGATGGAGGGGACCGCATCAATCACCATACGGGCCAGCGTAATCTCAAGCTCCGTGGGAGCACCGAAACTCGAACCGCTTTCAAGGGCAGCGGTGACCGCCTGCACTACCTGGGGGTGACAGTGCCCCAGAATCATCGGCCCCCAAGAGCCAACGTAGTCAATGTAGCTGTTACCGTCTTCGTCAAAAATCCGGCTGCCGCTGGCTTTCTTGATGAAGCAGGGGGTTGTTCCCACCGACTTGAACGCCCTCACCGGGCTGTTGACACCACCGGGAATGACCTGGCTTGCCTGCTGAAAGAGCTGTTCCGAGCGGGTATGTTCCATGACGCGACTCCTCACAGGATAGAATCAATCGAGCTTTTCTGTGTACTGGAAGCGTACGACATTGTCAATGGTTGCGAGGCATGCTCATGCATGAATTGCCATCTCCCTGTTCCCAGCTTGATGAAAAGCTGCTAGCATGCAGGCACCTTGCTCAGGAGAACCCCATGCCCACACCGACCGTAGCCCTGAAAATTGATGTCGACACCTATGCCGGTACCCGTGAGGGCGTTCCGCGCCTGCTGGACCTGCTCAACTCCCATCACGCCCGCGGCACCTTCTATTTCTGCATGGGCCCCGACCATACCGGCCGCGCCCTGCGTCGCATCGTTACTCACCGGGGATTCCTGCAGAAGGCTTTGCGCTCGGGAGCTCCCTCCGCCTATGGCCTGAAGACCATGCTCTATGGCGTACTGCTGCCCGGGCCGCTTATCTCAAAACAGTGTGCTTCCGTTATGCGTGAAACGGTACGCCAAGGGCACGAACCCGGCATCCATGCGTGGAACCATGTCGACTGGCACGACCACCTCATCGGTAACGACATCGGCTTTGCCAAGTCGGAGTTGGGGCAGGCCGCCGCAGCCTTCAAGGAAATTTTCGGACACCTGGCCGCCAGCACTGCCGCGCCGGGGTGGACCGTATCACACGAGTCACTCGCCCTGCAGGATCAGATGCAGCTCAGTTTCTGCAGCGATGCCAGGGGGACGCATCCGTTTTACCCGGTCGTTGACGGCAAGCGCTTTACGACACTGCAAATTCCAACCACCCTGCCCACAGCTGATGAACTGCTGGGCCGCAACGGCCTGCAATCTGTCGACTTACCCGAATACTACCTGCACGCCTTGCGTCCCGGACTGAACGTGCTTACTATTCATGCCGAACTCGAAGGAGGGTGCATCAGCAGCTATTTCGACCGGTTGCTGAGGTTGCTGCACGAGCATGGCATACCCTGTATTACCTTGGCGGAGGCCGCCGCCTCTGTCGCTGCAGCACCCGCCTGCAACCTTGCCATGGGGATGATTGCAGGACGTGCCCTGCCGGTGGCCCTGCAGGGCACGGAGCTACCGTAATGTGCGCCCGCTACTTCCGGGTCCCCCGCCAGGACCATGCCTATCTGACGTGCATCATGGAGTCCTACGAAGGGATAGCCACGGTCAGCACTGTTGACGGCGCGGCGGGTATCATCCGGATATGTGCACCTCCGGGAAGAGCCGTGGAACTGACTGAGCTGCTCGCGGCCCTCTCCCGGGAAATTGCACTTGACGAAACCACCCCCCCGGAAACCATGACAGAGCAGCACTGAACCACGGCCGGCCCACTCCCCCGCTTTACCTTTCCTTCGTGCTACAACTACAAAACAAAAAACAAAAGCGGCACGGGGTGTACCCGTGCCGCTTTTGCTCTTTCCTGTTTTCCTCTTGTCGAGGGTCGGTATTAGAAGCTGTACCGAGCCTGGAGGCGTGCAGTGTAGGGGTTCTCGGGGTCGCCGCTGGTATTGGTGGAGGAGTTCTTGTAGTAACCACCCAGAACCATGTAGGCAGCCTGTGCCTGCAGTTTCAGGTTCTTGTAGAGCTGGTAGCCGGCGGTCAGGCCGATTTCAGTGCCCATGAAGTCGCTGGCATTACGCTTACCAATCTTTGTATCAACGGGAGCGTCGGCAGAAGACGGTGCCCAAGCGAAGCCAACACCACCGTCAAGGTTGAACTTGTCGGTCAGCTTGGCATCATAGCCCAGGTAGGCAAGCGCGATGTTGGTGATGTTCCGGCGGATGTACTGGTCGGTGTTGGCCGGGCTGTTAACGGTGTTGCGGGCCAGAATGATCAGACCGGACTCGTTGTAGGACTGAACGTTGGTAGTCGAGCTGGTGCTGTTCGTTGCACCCTGCCAACCTTTGTTGTGACCAGCGTCGTCGGAGTTGTTACCGGAGGTAAAGAGGAAGCCGAGACGGGCTGCACCGGGACCAACATTGGCCTTGGCGGCCACGTTGGCTGCCCAGCCGTGGTAGTTGGTGCTTTTACCAAAGCCAGCACCGTTCTTCTGATGACCAGCCTGCATTGCAGCGAAACCGCTCAGGTCAACACCGGCGATCTTGGTCTGACCGCCAAGAGCGAAGGTATTGATCAGCTTGGCGCTGTCGCCGAGTGCGCTGGTGTAATCAGCGTTGAAATAGTAGGAGAAGGTTGCCTTGGTGTCCTTGTTGAAGGCAAAGGTGTTGTCCATCATGAATACATCAGTGTTACGGTCACCGACCCGGCCAACGCCATCATCATTATAGCGGGTAAAGCCCAGACCCAGAGTATAGGCACCCAGCTTGGTGGTGGTCATCACCGCCGGAATGTCGGCATCCAGGAAGATACCCTTGACGGTATCTTTGTAGGGCTGGATACCCAGCTTGGTGTTGAAGTTCTTGCCAACGTTGAAGTCAAGGTAAGCATGCTTGACTTCGATGTTGACCACGTCGGCGTCAAGGCCAACACCGTTGGTCTTGTTGCTGGTTGCTGTCGTAGCAGTGGACTTGCCGAACTGGTTGTCGATTTCGAACTGGGTGACCAGCTTCAGGTCGTCGCTGGCCTTGGCGATGTACTGCAGACGGACCCGCTGCTCGAAGTAGTTGTTGGTCTTAAGCTTGTCTCGCGTAGGAGTAAAGTTGCCCGAGTTGCCATCGTTGTAGTTGGAGAAGATGGTGTTGAAGTTGTAGGTACCGTGGAACTCGTTCTCAAAGGCCAGGGCGGGAAGGGCAGTCACGGCAGTCAGGGCGCCGGCTGCGGCGATGGTCAGCATCTGCTTTTGAAACTTGGTCATAAACGGTGTTCCTCCTTCTGTGGTGTATGTACTGCCTAATAAAATTAAAATCTCATTGTACGGTGCTGCTGGTGTCTGATCGGTGTTGGGCCTCACCACCTTTCAAAAACGTACGGTATTTCAGGCACTTTATTGTTTTCATTCAAATATTCGAATACTTATCATGTTCTACCCAGCCGGGGTGATAATACAATAAATATAACACCTGTCAAGGTTTTATCTCTTTTTTTCCGCCGCCACCTTCCATCCGGCACCTTTTCAGCCGGCACAGCTCACTCATGTCCGCACTGGCAGAGCTCCGTCAGGACGCTACAGCTGCTTTTGGGATGGATGAAAGCGATCAGTGAGCCATGGGCGCCGTTACGGGGGGCATCGTCGATCATGCGCACACCGCGTTCCTTCAGACAGGCAATGGCAGCCATGATGTCATCAACTTCGTAGGCAATATGGTGGATACCCTGCCCGTTTTTTTCGAGAAACTTGGCAATAGGACTGTCCGGCGCGGTCGGCTCCAGCAGCTCGATTGTGGACTCACCGATTCCCAGCATGGCAACACGCACTTTCTGCTCGCTCACCTCTTCCGTACCATGGAACGGCATGCAAAGGGTATCACGATACAGCGGCAACACCTCCTCCAGGGAGTGCACGGCAATACCGATATGGTTTATCTTGTGAAGCATACAGATTTCCTTTCGCGTGAAGATTACCGCCTGAATACATTCAGCAAGCGCCGGGCAGCCACGGACGGGGTGGTGATTCCCCGGGAAACCGCTTCCTGCACCTGAGGAAACATCCCCTGTACATCATTGTGCTGCAGAAACAGCTGTTTCAAATCATCCATCACAAGCGACCACATCCAGTCCACCGACTGACGGCGACGGTTGCCGTCGAACTCGCCGGACTCCTTCATGGTGCGCCTGAAGCGGGACAGCATCTCCCAGACTTCGGGTACCCCCTCATGGTTCAGGGCACTGACCGTCTGCACCGGAACCGCCCAATTCCTGCTTTTGGGCCGTAGAATATGCAGGGCATTTTCATATTGCCGCCGTGCAAGTTCCGTCTTGGCTCGGTCGATATCCGCCTTGTTGATGAGAATGGCGTCAGCCAGCTCCATGACCCCCTTCTTGATCCCCTGCAGCTCGTCACCGGCCGTGGCCAGCTGCAGCAGCATGAAGAAGTCCACCATGGATGCCACGGTGGTCTCGGACTGCCCCACACCAACGGTTTCGACTATTACCACATCGTAGCCGGCAGCCTCGCACAGCAGCATGGTTTCCCGGGTGCGGCGGGCCACCCCGCCCAGCGTATCGCCGGCGGGCGATGGCCGGATGAAGGCCCGGGGGTTGCGGGACAGCTCCTCCATGCGGGTTTTATCCCCCAAAATACTTCCCCCGGATATCTGCGAGGAGGGGTCCACCGCCAGCACCGCCACCTTGTGCCCCTGCTCGGTCAGGTAGCTGCCGAAGGACTCGATGAAGGTACTCTTTCCCACGCCCGGCACGCCGGTGATGCCGACGCGCAGACTCTGTCCCGCATGGGGCAGCAACAGTTCCAGCAGGCGGGCCGCCCTCTCGGCATGTTCCGGCTTTCTGCTTTCGATCAGGGTGATACCCTTGCCGATGGCGCGGATATTCCCCTCCCGGATTTTATCTGCCAGCGCCTGCAGTTCCATTCGTCAGTGTTTCGCCTTTCTGATCGCCTCCAGGGTCTCCCGGGCGGAAGCGGTAATCGGCGTGCCGGGACCGAAGATGCAGGCGGCACCGGCCTGGCACAGTTCGTCGTAGTCCTGGCGGGGAATGACGCCGCCGCAGACCACGATGATGTCATCGGCACCCAGCTTCTTCAGCTCGGCAACCAACTGCGGTACCAGCGTCTTGTGGCCGGCGGCCAGACTGGAGACGCCGATTACGTGCACGTCGTTTTCCACCGCCATCTTGGCGGTCTCTTCCGGTGTCTGGAACAGCGGCCCCATGTCGACGTCGAAGCCGACATCGGCAAAGGCGGTGGCGATCACCTTGGCACCGCGGTCGTGGCCGTCCTGGCCCATTTTGGCAATCAGGATGCGGGGGCGACGTCCCTCGGTCTCGGCAAAGGCATCCACATCCTTTTGCAGGGCTGCAAACTCCTCACTCTCTTCGAACACTTTTCCGTACACCCCCGAAACCAGCTTGATCTCCGCCTTGTGGCGGCCGAACACCTTTTCCATGGCATCGGACATCTCGCCCACGCTGGCCCGCTTGCGGGCCGCCTCGACGCACCGTTCCAGCAGGTTGCCTTGTCCCGATTCGGCCGTTGCGGTGATGGCGGCCAGGGCAGCCTGACAGGCCGCCTCATCCCGCTCGGCGCGCAGTTTCTTCAGCCGGGCGATCTGGGCTTCCCGCACTGCGGTATTGTCGATGTCCAACACCTCGATCTGGGTCTCTTCCTTCAGCTTGTACTTGTTGACCCCGACGATCACATCCAGACCGCGGTCAATGCGGGCCTGCTTGCGGGCCGCCGACTCCTCGATCTTCAGCTTGGGCATGCCGCTTTCTATCGCCTTGGTCATGCCGCCCAGCGCGTCGATCTCGGCGATCAGCTTGCGCCCTTCCTCGATGAGGGCGGCGGTCAGGGACTCCACATAGTAGGAGCCGGCCAGCGGGTCGACCACCTTGGTGATGCCGGACTCTTCCTGAATCACCAGCTGGGTGTTGCGGGCGATGCGGGCCGAGTGGTCCGTGGGCAGGGCAATGGCCTCGTCCAGGGCGTTGGTGTGCAGCGACTGGGTGCCGCCCAGTACCGCTGCCATGGCTTCGATGGTGGTGCGGATCACGTTGTTGTACGGGTCCTGTTCGGTGAGGCTCCAGCCGGAGGTCTGACAGTGGGTGCGCAGGGCCAGGGAGAGCGGATTTTTCGGGTTAAACTGCGACATCAACTCGGCCCAGAGGAACCGGGCCGCCCGCAGCTTGGCGATCTCCATGAAGAAGTTCATACCGATGGCAAAGAAGAAGGAAAGCCGCGGCGCGAACTGATCCACTTCCAGCCCCTTGGCCAGGGCCGCCTTGACGTACTCGATGCCGTCGGCCAGGGTGAAGGCCAGCTCCTGCACGTTGTTGGCCCCGGCCTCCTGGATATGGTAGCCGCTGATGGAGATGGAGTTGAACTTGGGCATGTACTTGCTTGTGTACTCGATGATGTCGGCGATGATCCGCATCGAGGGGGCCGGCGGGTAGATGTAGGTGTTACGGACCATGAACTCCTTGAGGATGTCGTTCTGGATGGTGCCGGCCAGCTTGTCCTGGGACACCCCCTGTTCCTCGGCCGCCACGATGTAGAGGGCCATGATCGGCAGCACGGCGCCGTTCATGGTCATGGAGACCGAAACATCCCCCAGCGGAATATCCTTGAACAGAATTTCCATGTCCAGGATCGAGTCGATGGCCACGCCGGCCTTACCCACGTCCCCCACCACCCGGGGATGGTCGGAATCGTAGCCGCGGTGGGTTGCCAGGTCAAAGGCAACGGACAGCCCCTGCTGGCCGGCGGCCAGGTTGCGGCGATAGAAGGCGTTGGACTCCTCAGCGGTGGAGAAACCGGCATACTGTCGCACGGTCCAGGGACGGCCGGCGTACATGGTGGCCTTGGGGCCGCGCAAAAACGGCGCGAAACCGGGCATGGTATCGATGTTCTCCAGCTTTTCCAGATCAGCCAGGGTATAGAGCGGCTTGACCTGAATTCCCTCCGGCGTCTCCCAGAGCAGGGGCGCGGTGGTTTCCTTCTTTATTTCCTTTGCCGCCAGCTTTTCCCAGTCCTGCTGTGTCTTTGCATCAAAGGTGGCCATAGCTGTTTCCTCGCGTGGATTTGAAAAAATCCCCTCCATCCTGGCGAATGGAGGGGTCAGGTTACTCACTGGGGTGTCCGCACCCCACGGGCGGACACCGACAGCCTACAGAATACCCTTCACCAAGGCGATGATCTCGGCGTCGATCTGCTCCTGGGTCCGGGAGGACGAGACATCGACCCGTACACCCCGCCAGCGGGGCAGTTCCTTGAGGTAAAACTCCCGCATTGCCCGGTAGTACTCAATGCCCCCCTCATGGTGAATCTGCAGCACCTCTTCCACCCGCTCAAACGCCTCCTCCGGCGGAACATCGAAGAAGATGGTCAGATCGGGATAAATTTCGTCGTCAAAGAGAAAACCGCGGGAAATCTTTTCCAGGTGACGCAGTACGTCAAAATGCTGGGTGCAGCCGTTAATCCAGGCGTTTGCCAGCGAAGAGATGCTCGACTGTTTGCACAGTACGATCTTGTCCTGCTGCAGGGCCGGTTCGACGATTCCCTTAAAAATTTCGGTGCGCACCGCGCTTTCGAAAATAAAGTCGGCACGGGCATTCCGGCCGAAGGGCCAGTTGACCATGGAGTTCATCCCCAGCTCCTGGGCCCGGCCGGAGTCGGGGTTGGCGCACTCGATAACATCGTGGTTAAGCGCTGCCAGCGCCTTGTGCAGGGCAACGATTCCCGCCTTCACCTGCTGACCGGAACCGCTGATCCCTTCCAGTACGATAAACTTCCCTTTTCTCGCCATACGCATCCTCCATCACCCTGCCGCTCCCCCCGCGGGGGCGGGGGGCGCATGGAATGTCATGATTATAAAGTATACCTCAGATAACCGCCTTGAGATAGGCCAGGGTCTTTTCCCGTCTGCTGCGGTTGATCTCTTCGGGGTCGATCTCGACGAACTTCTCGTCCGGCGTGATCTTGAACAGCGGCTGTCCCTTCTGCACGATACTGCCGTCGCCGCTCTGGATGATGATCTTGTCGATGGTGCCGGAGAACGGCGCCCGCACGGTATTGAACATCTTCATGACTTCAATGATGTAGAGCGGTTGCCCCTTCTCGAAATGCATTCCCTCGCTCACGAAGGGGGGCAGTCCGGGGGCTTCCTGGCCATAGTACATGCCGCCGCAGACGGCAACGATCTCGTCGGCCTTGGTGGCCGGCGGCGGTACCAGCACCTTCTTCATCCGTGCCTGGAGGTCGACCTCGTGCAGACGGTCCGGAATGGTCACCTCCAGGTCCTCTTCCACCCGCAGTTCCCAGAATCCGGTGTTTTCGGCAACAACAAACAGCATCCCCAGCAATTCCAGGCCGATTTCAAAGCCGGCATGGGCTGACTGAATTTTGGACCATTCGTCGGCGGAGAAACCGGCCTGCGGCTTGTCCTTGGACAGCAGCACTTTCAGCTTGTCGAACTCGTGCAGCCCCAGCTTGAGACGCTCCGACAACGTGGTATAGAAACGGAGCCCCGTCTGCAGCAGTTCGTCGTCATGCTCCCAGATCACCTCGGCGGCGGGAAAAGCCGGATTCCACTGCATGTTCAGATAGCGATAGGTATCGGCCAGGATCACGAAGGGGTTGTCGTGCCAGACCACCTTGCCCTTTTCAATGGAGAAATTCTTCCGGTTGACGGAGAGCCAGCCGGAGAGCAGGTGCGGATCTTCCAGCAGCCGGTCCATGGGCCGGGTCACCAGCAGCCCCTTGCGATCCAGGATGGCGGAGATCTCCTTGCCCTGCTTCGGATCGTCGGGGAACTCCTCAGCCACCTTCTTGGCGTAGGCTTTCTTCATCTGCAGGAAGGCGTACACCGTATCCAGTTTCTGGGCCTCTTCCTTGAGCAGGCCGATCATGGTCAGATACGGCACCACGAAACGGGTGGTGGGCTTGGCCATGACGTTCTGACCGATGAACCAGTTGGTGAGGCCGTACTGGAATTCAAGGTTGGTGCCCAGGTCGGTACCGCGCAGACTGGTGCTGCCCAGTACCCGCGACATCTCCCGGTAGGACTCCAGCCGGTCCTGGCCCTTGGTCAGGATCAGGGCGATGTTGGAGTCGTAGGCGCCGGCCACCCGGTACCGCATGAACAGGCCGGTATCCGGATTGACCATGCTGATCCCCTGGTCGTCACGGATTTCGCCTTCAACCGGCTTGGACCAGTAGCGGATGATGCCGCCGGCATGGGGGGAGAGGGAGGCGTCGGTGGCGTTGAGACGGGCTTCGACGCTGGCACCGAAGCGGGGAATCCGCTCCGGCTTGGGTACCCGCTTCTTGTGACGGGCCAGCAGCGCCATGGCTTCCACCAGGGACTCCACGATGAAGTAGTCGTTCTTGTCCTTGGGGTTGGTGAACTTGAGGGAGTAGCAGAGTTCCGACACCCGGTGCTCCACCTGGATACGGGTGTTGACCTCCATGAAGTAGTAGCGGTCACGGTCGACGATACATTCAAAGGTGGAAGCGGAGTCCAGCCCCACGGCGGCGCCGAACTTGGCGGCATCCTCCTCCATCCGCTTGAGCACCTTCAGGTCGCTTTCCAGAGCCGCAACTTCGGACTTCTTGCCCGCCTTCTTGGCCTGGGCAATGGCCAGTGCCAGCCCTTCCTGGGTGACGGAAACCTCCAGCAGCTTCTGCTCGTGCATCTGCAGGGAGCAGTCCCGTCCCCCCATGGTGATGCACCACTCGCCGTTACCCAAAAGCTGAATCTCGTTATGGCGGGTCTGCTCGATGTTGAGCTCCACCAGGACGTTCTTGTTGTCCCCCACCCCGTTGGCCTTTACTTCGTTCAGCACCTCACGCACCAGGGTCGGGGCCTCGCTGGCAGCTTCCTTGATCTGGGCATCGGTCGCCTTCTTCAGGGTCAGGAGCGACGCCCCCAGAATCCGCTGTCCCTTGCCGCCGCCGCCACCGATGGCCTTCAGACGGATCCGGCTGCCGGGATACTCTTTGAACATCTGCTCCACCTCGTACTGCACCTGGGCGGAGAGTTCCTCAATGGTATAGAGATCCAGTCCCTTCTCGTAGGAGGCGTACAGAATTTCGTCCGCCAGATCTTCAAGAGAGAGTTTTTTGTCGTTCAATACCGCGGTATCCACGGCCAGACCGTGGGACTTGACCAGTCCCAGCAGCTTGTCGCGGCTGTTGTACTTTTTGACCAGGGTACGGGCGGTGACGTTGTTGATGCCGGGGGTGACGCTGACCCCTACCTGCAGGGCGGTCCGCTTGGCCTCGTCCTTTTTGCCGGCATCGGCCTGGGTGCGGGAGTTGGGACCGATGAAGGTCAGGCCGGCATTCTCGATGGCGGCGACGAACTCCTCGTCCTCGGCCATGAAGCCGTAGCCGGCGAAGATGGAGTCATAGCCGTTATCCTTGGCAATCTGGATGATCTGGCCGATCCGCTCCACCCGCTCTTCCTTGGAGGCACCGGTGTAGTCGGGCACCCGGTGGACGTTTTCGGGGTTCTTGATCTGACGCAGCTCCGGTGACAGAGCGTTGGGATAGACAATGGAGTCTTTTTCGGACAGCAGGATGCCGACATGGGTCATCCCCATCTCCCCGAAGACATCGAGGGCTTCCTTGCGGATCGGACCGCGGCAGACGATCAGCGGCTTCAGGTCCTCGCAGGCAAAGGAACGGACCCATTCGGAATCCGACGCACCAAGGCGGCGGTCCCGGTGAATCAAGGGGTTGTTCAGGTAAAGATCATTGGTCTGGCTCATTGGTCGTTATCTCCGAATCGTCAAGTCGTTAACAGTTCTGGTTAGTGGAATTCGCGCTGCGGCCCCATCATCGGGCCCGGCTTGTAGTGCCTGAGCAGGAAGTTCATGTTCTCACCCAGCACCTTACGCAGGTCGGTCGGCATGACAATCGAGGAGATGGAGCCCAGGGCAAGGCCTTCCTTCGGGTTCATCAACTCTTTTTCGTACCGCTGGTTCAGGGCGGCTTCCTGGCCCCGCAGCCATTCAGCGGCTTCTTTCTCCGCATCCTTCTTGGCGGCAGCACCGTCCTGACCTGCGGCGACCCGCTCCTCGGTTCCCTTTTTGACCATGTCGGCCGCGGTAGCGCGCACCTTGCGCAGCTCATCCTTGTAGACGAACTCCTTGCCGGCCGGCCCCATCACCGCCAGACGGGTGGTGGGCAGCGCCAGCACCAGGTCGGCACCGGTGGGATAGTTGTTGTAGGAGGCGTAGGCGCCACCGAAAGCGTTCCGCAGAATCAGCAGAATACGGGGGGTACGGACATCGACGATGGAGTCCAGCATGGAGCGGCCGGCCTGCACGATACCGCGGGCTTCCTGCTCCCGGCCCGGCAGGAAGCCGGTGGTGTCTTCCATGAAAATGATCGGAATGTTGTAGATGTTGCAGAAGCGGACAAAGCGTGCGATCTTGACCGCCGAGTCGCAGTCGATCTGGCCGGAAGCCACGGCGGAGTTGTTGGCCACGAAGCCGACCACGTTCCCGCCGAGGCGGCCGAAGGCGGTGACCACTTCCCTGGCCCGCTCCGGCTGCAGCTCGAAGTAATCCCCATGGTCACAGATCTGCTGAATGATGATGGAGACGTCGAACGGTGTGTTGAAGCCGGTGGGGGAGTTGAACGCCTTCTTCAGCAGGGTGTTGATCTCCCAGGTCTTGCGGTCCAGCGGGTCGCTGGTCTCCTGGTAGGGAGCCGCGGTGAAGTTGTTGTCCGGGATGTAGGAGAGCAGCCGCACCGCCGTGCGCAGGGCGGCAACTTCGTCATTGACGGTCAGGTCGGCCACGCCGGACTTGCCGTGGACCTTGGGTCCCCCCAGCTCTTCGGGGGTCACGTCCTCACCCAGGACCGACTTGACCACGCCGGGGCCGGTGAGCCCGAAGAAGGTGTCGTTGGGCTGGATCACGAAGCTGCCCTGACGGGGCAGGTAGGAGCCGCCGCCGGCGTTGAAGCCGAACATGCACATGATGGAGGGAACCACGCCGCTGATTTTGCGCAGCGCGGTGAACGCCTCGGCATAGCCGTCCAGACCGCCGACACCGGCCGGCACAAAGGCCCCGGCGGAGTCGTTCATGCCGATGACCGGAATCCCTTTTTCACCGGCCAAGTTGAAGAGACGGGCCAGCTTGTTGCCGTTGGTGGCGTCGATGGAGCCGGCCCGCACCGTGAAGTCATGGCCGTAGACCGCCACGTCGCGGCCGCCGATGTTGAGGATGGCGGTAACCAGCGAAGCACCGTCCAGATTCTTGCCCCAGTTCTGGTACAGCACGTTGGGGGCCTGGCTGGAGAGCACCTTCAGACGCTCCCAGACCGTCATCCGCTTTTTGAAGTGCTGTTTTTCGATCTGCTCGATCTTGACCGACTTGATCGGCCGCTGGACCAGCTCGTACCCTTCCTTCATCGATTCTTCGTAGGGGCCGGTGGTTTTGGAGATCTCGCCGGGAATCGTGAATTCGACCTTCTCGGGCGGATCAAAAGGATTGCTCAACACTGGTTTGATCGCTTGCTTGGACATACGCCGCCTTCCTCTTCATTGATTATGGTCACTACACTTTGTATGGTCACTACACGGAGCACAGCATTGAATAGGTGCGAATGTTTGATGAACGTCTTGGCAGGATGCCACCTCAGCGTGCAACCACGGCCAACACCTGTACGTCGGACGCGTCGCGGGAGAGTAACCGGTGCCGCAGGTTGGAATCGAAATAGACGCAGTCTCCCTCGTCCAGCTCGAACCGTTCGTCCTCAAGCAGCAGCTCGGCTTTTCCCTTCATGATGAACAGAAATTCTTCACCATCATGACTGTACGTATTCTCCTCCGATGCCTTCTCCGTAACCGACAGCAGAAACGGCTCCATCTTTTTGTTCTGCTTGCGCCAGGAAAGGGATTCATAGGAGTACCCCTGGCTGGTGCCGGCCCGGGAAATAACCCGCGGCATCAGCTTGCGCTCGTCGGCACGGACGATTTCGTACCGGCACTCTTCTTCCTCTTCAGCAAAGAAGTGACTGATCTTCACATCGAAAAACCGTGCGATCTTGGAAAGGGTCGCAATGGGGGGAGAGACGTTGTTGTTTTCAATCTGCGAAATCAGGGCCGGTGAAAAGCCGGTTTCCCGTGCCACCGCCTGCAGCGTCAGCTTCTTGGCCAGACGCAGTTTTTTTATTTTCGCCCCGATGTTGAACTCACTGCTCATAAGGCTTAATCCACCGAAATATAAACCTGTTTTGGTCCGGCGGTTGTATACAAAACCAATTATATTGTCAATAAAATAGTTTTATTCCCAACAAAGAGCACACAAACAGTAAAACTGTTGTATTTTTATTAAAATTAAAATCCCAGACACAACAAACAGAAAACTTGTTTCGTTCCATAGGGGTGCGCTCATGGGCAGCACCACTCCCCGGCGCCGGTAAATCTGCCCCCCTGTTGACAGCCGCCGGCGGCGGGATTACAGTAGCTGCACCCCGACTGCAGGACGCAGACGGATAGACGCTCTCTCGCCCCGACCGAACCGCCCGCCATGCCGGGACTTCAACTCCACACCTGTCACCCGCATTCGCTCCAGAGACCACCTACTATGTTCA